>DASVXQ010000486.1:0-5454 GCA_036392615.1 Actinomycetes bacterium
CCGCGCCGCCAGACCCGCATCAAGAGCCGCATCATAGGACCTGGTAGGGACGGCCGTCCCGGCTGGTCAGCCCCCGGGCCGGGTCGGGCTGCCGAGCGGCGCCGCCGGAGCCGGCCGCCAGGCCGGCGAGCACCGCGAGCAGCTCCACCGCGCCGGTCGCGACGATCGCCCCGCGCGGTCCGGCGCCGGTGACCACCGGCCCCGCCAGGGCCGCGCCGAGCGCGTAGGCGCCGATCTTGAGGCTGGCGCCGGTGGTGAAGATCTGGCCGCGGAGGTCTTCCGGCGACCACTGCTGCCGGACGGCGAACAGCGCGGCGAAGGAGGGGCCGGCGGCCAGGCCCGAGGCGGCCGCCGCCGCCAGGGCGACCGGGAAGCTCGGCGCCAGCGCGATGCCGGCGGTGCCGGCCCCGACCAGCGCGATGCCGCCGAGCACCACCTGCCGCGGCGGCCACGAGGCGCCGATCCGGCCCGCCACCAGCGCACCGGCGATCCCGCCCAGCTCCACCGCTGCGAACAGGTAGCCGCCCCCACCGCGACTGGCGCCGAGCCGCTCGCTGAGCAGCGGCAGCGCGATCGGCAGCAGTCCCTGCGCGCCCATCGCCAGGCTGGTGGTCACGGTGACGCCCCGCAGCACCGGCGTGCGCGCCAGGTGCGCCAGCCCGGCGCGCACGGCGGCCGCGAGACCGCCGGCGGTGGCGCGCTCCCCGGCCGGCCTGGGCACCGGCCGCATGCGGGCGATCGCCAGCAGGCCGAGCAGCGCGATGGCGGCCTGGAGCGCGACCGCGGTCGCCGGGCCGAAGCGGGCGGCGCCGGCTGCGGCAAGGGCCGGGCCGAGCACGGCGGCGCCGCCGAAGCTGGCCGCCTCCAGCGCGTTGGCGCGCGGCAGCAGCCGGGGCGGGGCCAGCAGCGGGATCATGCTGGTGATGCCGCCGGTCAGCATCGGCGCGCCGATCCCGCCGGCCACCGCCAGCGCGGGAACCACCCAGCCGGGCGTCCTGCCGGCGGCGGCCAGCATGGCCAGCAGCGCGCCGGCCAGCAGCAGCTGGTTGGCGGCCAGCGCCGAGCGCCGGTGCGAGGTGCGGTCGAGCCAGGCGCCCAGCACCGGCCCGGTCAGCACGGTCGGCAGGCTCGAGGCGGCCACCGTGGCACCGGCCAGCGCCGGGCTGCCGGTGCGGTCCAGCACCAGCAGCACCACCGCGACCGGCAGCATCTCGTCGGCCACCCGGCCCAGCGTCGCCGCGAGGTAGAACCAGGTGTAGCCCGGCAGCCGCCAGACGGAGGCGGCCGCCTTGGTCGAGACTGTGGTGTGGGATGGGGGCATGAGTAGTAACGTATCCTGTTGATGGAGGCATTACAAGAGATGGACCCGACGGAGGCGCCCGACCGGCTGGTCCGCCTGGCGGTCGACCTGGCGAACCTGCCGGACGACCGGCTCGACGCGGCCGGGCTGGCGCGCTTCATGGTCGACCACGGCGAGTCCGAGCCGGTCGAGCTGCGCGCCGCCGAGGTGGACAGCGTGCTGGCGATCCGCGCCGAGCTGTCCGAGCTGTTCGACGCCGCCGGCGAGGGCGTCGACGCGGTCGCCGCGCGGATCAACCGGCTGCTCGACCGCGCGCAGACGCCGCCACGGCTGTCCAACCACGACGGCACCCGCTGGCACCTGCACGTCAACCTGGACGAGGCGTCGTGGGGCGACTGGCTCGCCGCCACCACCGGCCTCGGGCTCGCGCGGCTGCTGGTCGAGGACGGCGTCGCCCGCATCGGGCGCTGCGCCGCCCCCTCCTGCCGCAAGGTGTTCGCCGGCGGGCCGCGCAACCACCCGCGCCGCTACTGCTCCCCCACCTGCGCCAACCGCGGGCGGGTGGCCGCCTTCCGCGCCCGGCGCCGCCCGAGCTCCTGAGCGCCTCGCGCTACGGCTTCCGGCCGACCCCGCCGTAGGCGTGCACCGGGGCGGGCGGCTCGCCGCCGGCACTGTCCGGCCGCCACAGCGAGCAGGCCACCACACCGGGCTCCACCAGCTCGAGGCCCTCGAAGAAGCTGGCGATCCCCTCAGGGCTGCGCAGCCGGTACGGGACCGCGCCGCTGCGGTTGTAGCCCTCCTGGGCCGCCACGCCCGCCGGATCGGTGTCGGTGCCGTCGAACATCGCCAGATAACTGCCGGACGCCAGGCGCTCCAGCAGCCGCCGCACGATCGCGTGGGCCTCGTCGTCGTCGACCACGTGGCCCAGGATGCCCATCAGCATCAGCGCCACCGGCCTGCCGAGGTCCAGGGTCTTCTCGGCGGCCTCCATGATCGTGTCGGGGTCGCGCAGGTCGGCGTCGACGTAATCGGTCACGCCCGCGCCGCCGCTGGTGAGCAGGGCGCGGGCATGCGCCAGGACCACCGGGTCGTTGTCCACGTAGACGACGCGGGCGTCCGGCGCGACGCGCTGGGCGACCTCGTGGGTGTTCTCGGCGGTCGGCAGGCCGGTGCCGACGTCGAGGAACTGGCGGACCCCCGCCTCACCGGCCAGGAAGGTGACCGCGCGGATCAGGAATCCCCGCGAGGACCGCGCGACGTCGACGATCCCGGGGAACACCTCGGCGAACTGGCTGCCCGCCGCCCAGTCGACCGGATAGCTGTCCTTGCCGCCCAGCCAGTAATTCCAGATCCGGGCCGAGTTCGGCACGGTGGGGTCGATCTCCGGCAATTGCCGGCCGGAATCGGTGGCGCTGTCGGTCACGAGGCGTGTCTCCTGGGGAATCTGCTCGGCGGGTGGCGGGACATCACCCATGCGCAGACTTGCACACTCGCCGACCGCCGACAATTCCGTTCCGTCCTCACCGGTCCGGCCGGAAGATCAGCACCAGCACCCGCGGCGCGAGGATCGAGCAGATCACCAGGAGGTTGTAGCCGAACAGCTGGTACAGGCTCACCGCGGTGGTCACCCTCGGCCCGCCGCCGGTGCCGAGCGGCAGCACCGCCATGATGCCCGCTGTGGCCGCCAGGATGGTCAGCAGCACCTGGTGCGGCAGGCCGGTGACGTACCGCCGGTCGCGCTCGTCGGCGAACAGCCGCACCTGCACGCTGAGGCGACCGTCCGGCGCGTCCAGCTCGATCTGCCGACGGCCGCGCAGATACGGCAGGCCGTGGTGGATCGCGATCCGGCTGATCTGCCAGTAGCGCCGGACGCGGGCCATCCGCCCGCGGAGCTGGCGGCGCAGCTCCAGCCAGACCGGCCAGCAGCAGCCGCACCAGACCGAATCCCAGGCCGAGCAGCCGCCGCGCCAGCACCGCGAAGGCCCCACGATCGCTGCGCCGCTCAGCACGATGAGCACGACCGTGGCGGCAATGGCAGGAATCCTCGTCTGCGACCCTCCGGATGGCGCGGCGCTGGCTCCCGCCCCACCCTGGCATCGGGCGACGGCCCGGCGCCACGCACGGTGGTCAGCCCTCGTCGAGCGCGGCCTGGAGCTCCTCGGCGGTCGGGCCGCCGGCGGGTCCCGCCCGCCGCACCGAGAGGGAGGCGGCCACGTTGGCGACCCAGGCCGCGCGCGCCGGGTCGTCGCCCGCGGCGAGCCTGGCGAGGAGCACCGCGACGTGGGTGTCGCCGGCGCCGGTGGTGTCGACCGCCCGCGCCGGCCGGCCGGGCACGTGGACCGGCGCACCGCCGGCCGTGGCGAGCCAGCAGCCTTCCGCGCCGGTCCGCACCACCGCCATCCCCCCGGCGGCCAGCCGCTCGGCCAGGCTGCCGGCCGCCGCCGCCGGGTCCTCGAGGCCGCACAGCGCGGCCGCCTCGCGGTCGTTGAGGCTCAACAGGTCCGTGCGGGCGAGCACCCGCTGGCGCCGCTCCAGGGGGATGTCGGCGACCAGCGGGCCGGGGTCGACGGCCAGCAGCAGGTCGCCGCCGAGCCCCGGCAGCCAGGCCTCCAGCGACCGGCCGGAGACCGGGTAGACCAGGTCGTAGCCGGAGACGTAGACGGCGTCGCCGGCGCGCAGCGGCAGCGCGTCCAGGTCGTCCGCTGCCAGGGCCGCCTCGGCACCGGGCGCGGTCACGAAGGTGCGCTCCCCGTCCGGCTCGACCAGCCCGACGACCAGGCCGGTGTCCGCCCGCTCGTCGGGCGGCAGCAGCATCGCCACCCCCGCCGCTGCCAGCGCGCGGCGGGCCCGCTCGCCGAAGACCCCGGCGCCGGTGCGGCCGCCAAAGGCCGTCTCCATGCCGACCCGCGCCGCCGCGGCCAGCACGTTGAAGCCGCCACCGACGCCCGAGACGAGCCGCCGCGCCACCAGGTCGCCGCCCCGTTCGGGCAGCCGGTCCACCGACAGCAGCGCGTCGACCACCACGCTGCCGACCAGCACCAGCCGCCCCGGCCGCATCCGCACGCCCTCCATGCGGCCGGAAGCTACCAGGTGCTGCTCGAGCGCCGGCACGTATCCGCGGTGCGCGCCATTTCCGCTCCCGGTCGCCACAGGTGATCCAGGCGCGGCACCGATACCTGCCGGCGCTCTAGGCGATCAGGCAGACGTCGCCGAACTCGTGCCAGAGGTAGCCCTCGCGCAGGGCCTCGTCGTAGGCGGCGCGCAGGGTGGCGGTGTCGAGGAAGGCGCGCAGCAGGTCGAGGTGGCTCGCCTCGGGCTCGTGCAGGCCGGTGAGCAGGCCGTCGACCGCCCGCAGCCGGTGGCCGGCGTCGATCCGCAGGCGGGTGACGCCGGCGCCGGGGCGGACGGTCCCGTCCGGGGCGGCCGCGGTCTCCAGGGTGCGGACCACGGTGGTGCCGATGGCGATCACCCGGCCGCCGGCCGCGCGGGCGCGTTCGACCGCCGCGGCGGTCGACTCGGGGATCCGGTACGGCTCGGCCGGGACGAAGCGGCGGTCGACCTCCGGGTCGCCGTAGGTGGACAGGCCGGCGTGCAGGCTGATGGTCGCCAGCCCGACGCCGCGGGCGCGGAGGTCGTGCAGCGTCTCCACGGTGAACGGCCGGCCGGCGCTCGGCATCTCGGCCGAGCCGGGCGCGGCCGCGAACATCGTCTGGTAGTGGTGCAGCGCCCAACGCTCCGGCACGTAGGCGTAGCGGACCGGCTGGCCCGCGCGGTGCAGCGCCTCCAGCAGCGCGGCGCCGTCGCGGTCGAAGGCGATCCAGACCATCGCCGGCACCTCGTCGTGCCGGGCCAGCATCCGGGCGCCCAAGCCTCCGGCGAAGCGCAGCCGCTCGCCGGGCAGCAGGGCCGGCGCCGGCGGCCGCGCGTCGGTCGGCACCAGGGCGGGGTCGCCGTGGGCCGGCACGCCCAGGTCGACCGAGGCGGCGCGCAGCGTGTTGACGCGCACGCTCAGCTCCGGCGGCGCGTTCTGCGCGGCCATGAGCCGCTCCGCCTCGTCCGCGCCGAGCATCGCCGTCCACTCCTCGGCGACCCAGTCGGGGTAGGAGTGGCGGATCGCCGGCGGCAGCGTCTCCACCCACGCGGGACCGGCCTCG
>DASVXQ010000487.1:0-6475 GCA_036392615.1 Actinomycetes bacterium
GCGGTGCCCGCCGGGCCGCGCATCGAGGTCGGCGACCCGCTGGCGGCGCTCGGCGCGCTCGGCGCGGCGGTGCGGGCGCGCTCGGACGCCCACGTGGTGGGGATCACCGGCTCGACCGGCAAGACCACCACCAAGGACCTGCTGGCGGCGGTGCTGTCCACCAGCATGGCCACGGTGGCCAACACCGCCTCGTTCAACAACGAGGTCGGCCTGCCGCTGACCCTGGCCCGGCTGGAGCCCGACACCCGGGCCCTGGTCGTCGAGATGGGCGCCCGTGGCGCCGGCCACATCGCCATGCTGGCGCGGCTGGCCCGCCCCGAGATCGGCGTGGTGCTCAACGTCGGCGTGGCCCACATCGGCATGTTCGGCTCCCAGGCGGCCATCGCCCAGGCCAAAGGCGAGCTGGTCGAGGCGCTGCCGCCGCACGGCAGCGCGGTGCTCAACGCCGACGACCCGCTGGTGGCCGCGATGGCCGGGCGGACCGTCGCGCGGGTGCTCCGATTCGGTCTCGGCCCCGGCGCGGAGGTGCGCGCCGAGGGGATCGGGCTGGACGACGACGGCCGCGCCCACTTCAAGCTGCGCACGCCCGGCGGCCTGGCCGAGGCGTCGCTGCCGGTACCCGGCGAGCACCTGGTCGCCGACGCGCTGGCCGCAGCGGCCGCCGGCCACGCCCTCGGGCTGGAGCCGGAGGCGATCGCCGAGGGGCTGCGCGGCGCGGCGCTGTCGCCCATGCGCATGCAGGTCGAGCGCCGCGCCGACGGCCTGACGGTGATCAACGACGCCTACAACGCCAACCCCACCTCGATGGCCGCCGCGCTGAAGACCCTGGCGGGCGCGCGTCGCCGAGGTCGGACGGTGGCGGTGCTGGGCGAGATGGCGGAGCTGGGGGAGCGGGCGACCGACGAGCACGACCACGTCGGCCAGCTGGTCACCCGCCTGGGGATCGACCGGCTGGTGGGCGTCGGCCAGCTCGGCGAGGCGATCGTGCGGGCGGCGCGCCTGGAGGGGATGTGGCCGGAGGAGGCCGTGGCGGCGCCGGACGCCGAGGCCGCTCTGGCGATCCTGGAGCGCTGGCTCCAGCCGGGCGACGTCGTGCTGGTCAAGGCGAGCCGGGTGGTGGCGCTCGACCGGCTCGCCCAGCGGCTCCTGCGCGAGCCGCCAGGCTCTGACGAGCGGGGCACGTGAGTGGTCGGCATCCTGATCGCCGGCGCGGTCGCGCTGATCTGCGTGCTGGTGGGCACCCCGCTGGCGATCCGCCTGTTCCGCCGGCAGGGCATGGGCCAGCTCATCCAGATGGACCTGCCCGACTCGCACCAGACCAAGCGCGGCACGCCGACCTCGGGCGGGGTGGTGATCATCCTCGGCGCGGTGATCGCCTACCTGGTGGTCCACCTGGTCAGCGGCGAGCGGGTGCGCTTCACCCCGGCGGGGCTGCTGGTGGTGTTCACCATGGTCTCGACCGGCCTGGTCGGCTTCGTCGACGACTTCCTCAAGATCCGCAACCAGCGCAGCCTCGGGCTCACCCCGACGGCCAAGTTCGCCGGCCAGGCGATCTGCGCGGTGGGCCTGGGCCTGGGCGCCTGGTACTGGGCGGACGCCTTCCGCGGGATCTCGTTCATCCGGCCGCTGTACGGCACGCAGCTGCCGCTGATCGTCTTCCTGATCTGGGCGTTCCTGCTGCTGTCCGCGACCACCAACGGGGTCAACCTGACCGACGGCATGGACGGCCTGGCCTCCGGCAGCACCGTGCTGGTGGCCAGCGCCTACGTGGTGATCGCCTTCTGGCAGTTCCGCCACCTGTGCTCCGCGCCACCGGCGAACTCGGCCGGCTGCTACCGCTTCCCGATGGGCGAGTCCCCCCAGGACCTGGCGATCATCGCCGCCGCGACCATGGGGGCGGTGGCCGGCTTCCTGTGGTGGAACGCCCCGCCGGCCAGGATCTTCATGGGCGACACCGGCTCGCTCGGGCTGGGCGGGACGCTCGCCGCGCTGGCGCTGTTCACCAACACCCAGCTGCTGCTGGCCGTGCTCGGCGGGCTCTACGTGGTCGAGGTGCTCTCGGTGATCCTCCAGATCGCCTCGTTCCGCTACCTGCACCGGCGGGTCTTCCGGATGGCCCCGATCCACCTGCACTTCGAGCTGTCCGAGTGGCCGGAGTTCACCGTGATCGTGCGCTTCTGGATCCTGGCCGGACTTGCCGTCGCGTTCGGCCTCGGACTCTTCTATGCGGAGTTCCTCGCGCAGGGTGGTGGCAGTGGTTGAGCGGATAGCCTCCCGCTGGCCGGCGAGCCTGGAGCCCTCCGACCTGGCCGGCGCTGCGGTGTTGGTGGCCGGCCTGGGCCGTTCGGGCAGGTCGGCGGCGCTGCACCTGGCCGAGCTGGGCGCCGACGTGCTGGCCTGCGACGACGGCCGACCGGAGCGCGCCGAGCTGGAGCGCGCCGGGGTCCGGGTGCACACCGGCGGCACCCCGGTGGAGCTGCTCGACGGCCGCCAGCTGGTGGTGGTCGCGCCGGGGCTCGCCGAGCACCACCCGATGATCCGCGCCGCGCTGGACGGCGGCATGGAGGTCTGGAGCGAGGTCGAACTGGCCGCGCGGCTGACCACCATCCCGCTGGTCGGGGTGACCGGCACCAACGGCAAGACCACCACCGCCGAGCTGGCCGCCGCGATGGTCGCCGCCAGCGGCCGCCGCGCCGTGGCCGCCGGCAACGTCGGCCTGCCGCTGATCGACGCGGTGCTCGCCCGCCAGCCGCCAGAGGCCCTGGTGGTCGAGCTGTCCAGCTTCCAGCTACGGTTCACCTCGAGCCTGCGCCTGCGCGCCGGGGCCTGGCTGAACCTCGCCCCCGACCACCTCGACTGGCACGGCAGCCTGGAGGCCTACGCCGCCGCCAAGGCGCGGGTGTGGGCCAACCAGGGCCCACAGGACTGGTCGCTGTACGCGGCCGACGACCCGGCGGTCGCCTCCCACGCCGCGCACGCCACCGGCATGCCGGTGCCGTTCGGGGTCGGTCGGGTGCCGGCCGGCGGGCTCGGCGTCGAGGCGGGCATCGCGCTGTCGCGGGTGGAGGGCCGCGAGGGCCCGCTGTGGCGCGCCGCGGCGCTGCGTCTGCCCGGCCGCCACAACCTGGCCAACGCGCTGGCCGCCTCGGGCATGGCGATGGCGCTCGGCGCGCACCCGGCGGCGATGGTCAGGGCCGTGTCGGCCTTCCGCGCGGGGCCGCACCGGCTCGCCGAGGTGGCCACCGTGCGCGGGGTGCGCTTCGTGAACGACTCCAAGGCGACCAACCCGCACGCCGCCGGCCGCGCGCTGGCGGCCTTCCCGCGAGTCGTCTGGATCGCCGGCGGCCGCAACAAGGGGCTGGCGTTCGACGAGCTGGCCACCGAGGCGCGCCCGCGGCTGGTCGGCGCGGTGCTGATCGGCGAGGCCGCGGCGGACATCGCCGCCGCGCTCGGCCGCGCCGGCTACGACGGGCCGCTGGTCCGGGCCGCCTCGATCGGCGAGGCGGTGACCGTCGGGTTCAGCCTCGCCGAGGAGGGCGACACCGTGCTGCTGGCGCCGGCCTGCGCCAGCTTCGACATGTTCTCCAGCTACGCCGAGCGCGGCAACGCCTTCGCCGCCAGCGTGACGCGCCTGGCCGAGCGCCACCAGGGCGCCGCCGCCCCGCCGGAGGGAGGTGCCGGCGATGCCGGGTCGTGAGCTGACCGGCGGCCCGGGCGCCGCCGGCATGCCGCGGGTCCGCCGCGGCGGCGAGGGCGCCCGCCGCGGGCTGGCCGGCTGGTCGATCTACTACCTGCTGCTCGCGGTGGTCGGTACGCTGCTCGCCTTCGGCGTGATCATGGTGCTGTCGGCCTCCTCGCCGACCTCCTACGCCAGCACCGGCGACTCCTACACGGTGTTCAAGCGGCAGGTCGTCTGGGTGGTCGCCGGCCTGCTGCTGATGCTGGCCATCAGCAGGATCGACTACCGCCGCTGGCGGCGCCTCGGCCTGCCACTGCTCGGCCTGTCCCTGCTCGGGCTGCTGTACGTCGCCCTGCACCCGTCGGCGGTCAGCTCGGGCGGCTCCACCCGCTGGATCCCGATCACCGCCGGCGTGTCCGTCCAGCCGAGCGAGTTCGCCAAGCTCGGCCTGCTGCTGTTCGCCGCCGACGTGCTCACCCGCAAGAACAAGCTGCTCGGCGACGTGCGGCACCTGCTGGTCCCGGTCCTGCCGGTGACCCTGGTGCTGGCCGCGCTGGTGATGGACCAGCCCGACCTCGGCACCACCCTGCTGCTCTGCTCGATCGCCCTCGGGCTGCTGTTCATCGCCGGCACCCCCTTGCCGCTGCTGACGCTGATCTGCACGCTCGGGCTGACCGGCGGCCTGGGGCTGATCATGAGCGCCGGCTACCGCCGCCGGCGGCTGTTGTCCTTCCTGAACCCGGCCGCCGACCCGCAGCACAACGGCTGGCAGATCCTCCAGGGCCGCTTCGCGCTCGGCTCCGGCGGGCTGCTCGGCGTCGGGCTCGGCGCCAGCCGGCAGAAGTGGTCCTATGTGCCCAACGCCCACACCGACTTCATCTTCGCGATCATCGGCGAGGAGCTCGGCCTGGTCGGCACGCTGGCGATCCTGGTGCTGTTCGCCGCGATCGCCTACGCCGGCATCCGCGCCGCCAGGCACGCGCCCGACCCGTTCGGCCGCTACCTGGCCGGCGGCATCACCGTCTGGGTCGTCGTCCAGGCGCTGGTCAACATCGGCGCGGTGGTCGGCGTGCTGCCGATCACCGGAGTGCCGCTGCCGCTGGTGTCCGCCGGCGGCTCCAGCATGCTGGTGCTGCTGGCCGCGGTCGGTATGCTGCTGAACGTCGCCAAGCGCGAGGTTTGGCGATCGAGCGTGCCGGTCAGGGCGACGGTGGCGCCGGCCGACCGCCGCCGCCGTCGCCCAGCGCCCGCCGCCCGCCCCGTGCGGGCGATCCCCCGTACCCCAGATGGCCGCGTGCACGACCCGGCCGGCCGGCGCCAGCTGCGCGCCACCGCCGGCACCCCGCCCAGGTCGACGCCGCCGCAGCATCCCCCTGGAGGGTTGAGGAACCGATGACCACAGAGCCGACCCAGCCCCGGGCCGCCGACGCCGAGCGCGGCCCCAGAGTGCTGATCGCCGCCGGCGGCACAGGCGGCCACGTGTTCCCTGGCCTGGCGCTGGCGCGCACCCTGAAAGAGCTCCTGCCGGGGGCCGAGGTGCGCTTCGCCGGCACCAGCCGCGGCATCGAGAACCAGGCCGTGCCGGCCGCCGGCTTCCCCCTGGACCTGCTGCCGATCCTGCCGCTGTCGCGCCGCCTGTCGAAGGAGACCCTGCTGTCACCCTTCGCCGCGGTCGGCGGCACCGCCGCCGCCCTGCGGCTGCTGCGCCGCGAGCGCATCGAGGTGGTCGCCGGCATGGGCGGCTACGTCACCCTGCCGGTGGCGGCCGCCGCCAGGCTGGCCGGCATCCCGGTGGTGCTGCACGAGCAGAACGCCATCCCCGGGGTGGCCAACCGGCTGGCCGCCCGCTTCGCCCGCACGGTCGCGGTCGGCGTCGAGGCCGCCGCCGGGGCGTTCCCGCAGGGCCGCACGGTGGTGACCGGCAACCCGGTGCGCCCGGAGCTCGCCCGGCTCGACCGCGCCCGCCTGCGCGAGCTCGGCCAGAAGGAGCTGGGCCTGGACCCCGACCGCGCCACCCTGCTGGTGTTCGGCGGCAGCCAGGGCGCCCGCCACATCAACCAGGCGCTGGTCGCCGCCACGCCACACTGGCCCAGGCCGGAGCGCGTGCAGATCCTGCACGCCTGCGGCCGCCGCGAGGAGGCCCAGGTGCGCGAGGCCTGGACCGCCGCCGACCCCCAGAGCCGTGGCCTCAAGGTGCGCGTCGAGCCGTTCATCGAGCGCATGGACCTGGCCTACGCCGCCTGCGACCTGGCGCTCACCCGCGCAGGCGCGCTGACCGTCGCGGAGCTGACCGCCGCCGGGGTGCCGGCGATCATGGTCCCGCTGCCGCATGCCACCGCCGACCACCAGACCGGCAACGCCCGCGCGGCCGCCGCCGGCGGCGGCGCGCTGGTGCTGCGCGACGAGGACCTCAGCGGCGAGCGCCTGGCCGCCACGGCCGCACCGCTGCTGGAGGACCCCGAGCGGCTGGCGAAGATGTCCGCGGCGATGGCCTCGATGGCCTTCCCGACCGCCGCCCAGGAGCTGGCGGCGCTGGTGCTGGAGGCGGCCGGCCGCGGCTCGCGCGAGTCGTTCCTGGCGATCCCGCCGCCCGGCACCGACCGCGAGGGCACCGGCTGGTTCGAGGCCGTGCGCACGCCCATTGGCCCCCAGGTCAGCAAGCGGGTCGACCGCCGCTCCAAGCGCCTGGAGGCCTACCCGCCGATCGAGCAGCGCCACCAGGCCGACGTCGACGCCGACCTCGGCCCGCCGCCCGACCGCCCGGCGCCAGCCGGCGAGCGGGCCGACCAGGGGCAG
>DASVXQ010000488.1:0-1574 GCA_036392615.1 Actinomycetes bacterium
GCGCGGGTGCAGGGCCTGACCAGGGCGGCGCTGGCGCTGGACGCGGCGGCCGTGCTGCAGCAGGTCCGCTCGAGCCTGCGGCGGCGCGGGGTGGTCTGGACCTGGGACCGGCTGCTGGTGCCGGTGCTGGTGGACATCGGCCACCGCTACGAGGCCACCGGGACCTGCGTGGAGGCCGAGCACCTGCTGTCGACCGTCGTGCTGGCGGCGTTCAGCGAGGTCACCGGGCGCATGCGGCGCCCCCACAACGTCCGCCCGGTGCTGCTCGCCTGCGCCGAGGAGGAGCAGCACAGCCTGCCCGTCCACGCACTCGGCGCCGCCCTGGCCGCGCGGCGGATCGCCAGCCGCAACCTCGGCGCGCGCACGCCGCACGACGCGCTGGCCGCCGCGATCCGGCGAACCGGGCCGCTGGCGGTGTTCGTCTGGTCGCAGGTCCCCGCCACCGCGGACGTCGCCGGCCTCGCCGGGCTGCCCAGACTGCGGCCGAGGTCCCGGCTGATCGTCGGCGGCCCCGGATGGGAGGGTCGCCGGCTCCCCGCCGGCGTGCGCCTGGCGACCACCCTGGAGGAGTCCGTCGAGCTGGTCGTCGCCGCCGTCGAACCGCAGGGTGACAGGGCCGCCACTTCGTAGGTCGTCTCCCGGCCGCCGAACTCACTCGAATCCCTTGTGCCACCTCGTGGGTTGCGCTTTCGGCGTGCCTCTGGCTCACTGATAGATGAACAAGTTTTGAATCGATTTGGCGAACGGCGCGGGCGTTCGACGGGGAGGGCGTCGACAGGCTCGCGCGGGGAGGCGCAGGTGATGGATGGGAGCACGGCGGCGAGCTTGCGCAGGGAGCTGGCGGCGGGCGAGCCGGCGGCGCTCGAGGCCTGCTACCTGGAGCTGGCGCCGCTGGTGCGCGACTACCTGCGGCGCCTGGTGCCGAGCGACGAGATCGACGACGTCACCCAGGTCGTCTTCCTCGAGCTGTGGCGGCACCAGCGGCGCTACGACCCGCACCGCAGCCTGGAGGCGTGGACGCTGGGGATCGCGCGCAAGCGGGCGATCGACCACCTGCGCGCGCGGCCGCGGCCGGTGGTGCCGCTGGAGCAGGTGGAGGAGCCCAGGGCCGGCGACGGGCGCGAGCTCGCCTCGCAGCTCGCCTGGTCGATGGAGCTGCGCACGGCCCTGGCCGCGCTGCCCGCGCCGCAGCGGCAGGCGATCGAGCTGGCCTACTTCGCCGACCTCAGCCAGCGCCAGATCGCCGAGCGGCTCCAGGTGCCGCTCGGCACCGTGAAGGCGCGCATGGCGCGCGGGATGCGCCGCCTGGCCGTCCTGCTGGATCAGCCGGGCGCCGTGGGCGAGGCGTCCTGACGGCGTCGCTGCAGCACGCGCACCAGCAGCAGCAGGTAGGCGAAGCCGAGCGCCACCAGCCGCTTGGGGTCCGGCGTCAGCGACGCGAAGGCGGCCGGGTAGGCGATCGTGCCGAGCGCGACCGCCCGGAGGATCCCGAGCGGGGCGGCCGCCACGGCCATCACCGCCAGCGCGATCAGGCTCGCCAGCGGCGCCAGCACCGCGGCCGCGCCCATGAAGGT
>DASVXQ010000489.1:0-2456 GCA_036392615.1 Actinomycetes bacterium
CACGGCCCGCTGGACGAGGACCAGGCCAAGCGGGTGCTGGAGGGGATCGGGCTGCGCGCGCCGCGGCGGCGGGTGTGCGCCTCGCGCGAGCAGGCCCGCGCGGCCGTAGCCGAGCTGCGGCCGGCCGTGGTCAAGGTGCTCGACCCGGCGATCACCCACAAGACCGAGGTCGGCGGGGTCCACCTCGGGGTCGAGCCCGGCCCTTCGCTCCAGGCGGCCCTGGACGCCATCGACCGCCTGGCCTCGCCCGCGCGCTACCTGGTCGAGGAGCTGCTGCCGGCGGGGCTCGACCTGATCGTGGGCGGGCTGCGGGACCCGTCCTTCGGGCCGGTGGTGCTGGTCGGGCTCGGCGGCGTGGTCGCCGAGGCGCTGGGCGACACCAGCCTGCGGCTGGCGCCGCTGTCGGCCGGCGACGGGCACGAGATGCTGGAGGAGCTGCGCGGCCGCGAGCTGCTGGACGGCTTCCGCGGCGGCCCGACGGTCGACCGCGACGCGCTGGTCGCCCTGCTGCGCTCGGTGGGCGAGCTGCTGCTGGCCCACCCGGAGATCGCCGAGCTGGACGTCAACCCGTTGCGCGCCACCGGCGGCGGGGAGCTGATCGCCGCCGACGCGCTCATCGTGGTCGACCCCTCGGCCGGGCCGGGGCCACAGGTCAGAGCTTGAAGATCCGCTCGGCGTTGCCGCCCCGCACCGCTGCGGCGCTGGTCGGCCGCAGGCTGTCGACCCGCGCGAGGCAGCCCGCCATGTCGCCGACGTTGTGCGGGTGGTCGGACCCGTAGAGCACCCGGTCGCGGCCGGCGAGCTTCAAGCACAGGTCGAGCGCGGGCGCTCGTAGACCACGGCGTCGTACCAGAGGTTGCGGAGGTGGTCGCTGGGCGGCCGCTGGATGCGCTCGCGGCACGCCTCGAAGCTGCGATGCCACTGTCCATCCGCCCGGCCAGGTACGGCGGGGCGCCGCCGTGGCTGGCGATCAGCTTCACCTCGGGGAAACGGTCGAAGAAGCCGTCCATCACCATGCGGGCGACCGCCAGGGTGGTGTCCATCGGGAAGCCGATGCTGGCGACCAGGTTGTCGGCGCTGAGGTCGAGCTGCTCGACGCCGGCCGGTGCGGTCGGGTGCAGCAGCACCGGCAGGCCGTGGCGGTCGATCTCGCTCCAGACGGGGTCGAACGCCGGGTCGCCGGGCGGGCGGCCGGCGATGTTGCCGAGCACCATCACGCCGACGGCGCCGCATGCGACCGACCGGGTCAGCTCGCCCAGCGCCAGGCTGGGGTGCTGCCAGGGCAGGCTGGCCAGCCAGCGGATCCGGTCGGGCCAGGCGCGCTGGCCGCCCGGCACCCACTCCATGGTGTAGCGGCCGCCGTGCTGGGACAGCAGCGAGATCCAGCGTTCGCTGAGCATGTGGATGTGGACGTCGATGACCGCCATGGTGACCTCCTTGCACCTCCCAACCGGGCGACGCGGTTTCGGCGGGACCGGGATCTCTGCGCCTGTTCAGTGTTTGCATGCGAAACTGGTAGGCTCCCCGGTGACACCGCTCGTCGCCCACCGAAGAGAGGTGCGTTGCCGGATGGACCCCGCCTTCCAGCATCATCCCGCGCGGGACCGCCACCTCGTGCTGATCGCCGACGATGACCGCGACATCGCGCGGTTTCTCGAAGTGAACCTCCGTCTCGAGGGGTTCGACGTGATCTGCGCCCACGACGGCAACGACGCCCTGTCCAAGGCGCTCGACCTGCAGCCCAACCTGATCCTGCTGGACGTGATGATGCCCGGCATGGACGGGTTCGAGGTGTGCAGCAAGCTGCGGGCCGACTCCCGCGGCGTGGACGTGCCGGTGATCATGCTGACCGCCAAGTCGATGTCCAACGACCGCATGGACGGCCTCAACGTCGGCGCGGACGACTACGTCACCAAGCCGTTCGAGCCCATGGAGCTGGTGGCGCGGGTGTCGGCACGGCTCCACCAGACCACCCCCTGACCGGCCTCGATGCTGACGGCCTTCGCGGTCCTGTCGCTGCTGGCGACGCTCGGGTGGCTGTACCTGCTCGCCGGGCACGGCTGGTTCTGGCAGACCGACCAGCGGCTGCCGCGGGCGACCTCGGAGCTGCGGTGGTGGCCGCCGGTGACCGCGATCGTGCCCGCCCGCGACGAGGCCGAGATGCTGCCGGAGACCCTGCCGAGCCTGCTCGGCCAGGACTATCCCGGTGAGCTGACCGTGGTGCTGGTCGACGACCAGAGCGGCGACCGGACCAGGGCGGTCGCCCGCCGGCTGGCGGCCGCGCAGCGTGACGGCCGCGAGCTGCTGATCGTCGACGGCTCCGCGCCGCCGCCCGGCTGGGCCGGCAAGGTCTGGGCCCTCGCGGCCGGCACCGCCGCCGCCGGGGAGGGGTCGGAGTGGCTGCTGCTGTCCGACGCCGATATCGCGCACCGGCCCGACTCGCTGCGCCGGCTGGT
>DASVXQ010000490.1:0-9032 GCA_036392615.1 Actinomycetes bacterium
CGCGGGCCCGCTCGGCCCAGCGCTCGACCTCGGCGGCGACCTCCTCGTCCGGGCCGGCGGTGGCCGCCGCCCGGTGCCAGGCGCGCTGGTCCGGGTCGGTGTGCTCGTCGACCGACCGTGCCAGCGCCTCGTGGGCCCGCCGCCGTTCGGCGGCGGAGGCGCCGCGGTAGACCGCGGAGCGGACCAGCGGGTGGCGGAAGGCGACCTGGGTGCCGATCCGCAGGAGCCCGGTCGCGCTCAGCGAGGCGGCCACCTCGGGCCCGATGCCGAGATTGCCGGCTGCGCGCAGCAGCAGGGCGGGGTCGCGGCTCGGCTCGCTGGCCGCCAGCAGCAGCAGCGTCCTGGCGTCGGACGGCAGCCCGGCGACCTCCTGGAGGAAGGCCTCCTCGAGGCGGTCGCCGACCGGCAGGGGCTCGGGCAGCGGCGCGCGGCCCGCCAGCTCGTCGGAGCTGAGCAAGGAGGCGACCTCGACCAGCGCAAGCGGGTTGCCCCCGGTGCCGGCGATCAGGCTGGTCCGGACGTCCTCGTCGAGCGGCTCGCCGATCAGCGAGGACAACAGATCGCCGGCGACGTGCTCGTCGAGGCCGCTGACCCGCCGCTCCGGCAGCCCTTCGAACGGCAGCCGCCGTTCGGTCGGGTCCTGGACCGCGAAGATCATCGCGATGCCCTCCGCGTCGATCCGGCGCGCCACGAACGCCAGCGTGGTCAGCGACGCCCGGTCGAGCCATTGGGCGTCGTCGACCAGCGCGAGCACCGGCCGCTCCTCCGCCACACGGGCGAGCAGGCCGAGCACGGCCAGGCTCGCCAGGAACGGCTCGGGCGCGGCGCCCTCGCGCATGCCGAAGGCGGTGAGCAGCGCGTTGCGCTGCGGGCCCGGCAGGCGCTCGAGCCGCGACAGCAAAGGGGAGCAGAGCTGGTGGACGCCGGCGTAGGGGAACTGCATCTCGGATTCGATGCCGGTGATGCGGATGACCCGCATGTCGCTGGCGGCCAGCACGGCCTCGTCGAGCAACGTCGTCATGCCGACCCCGGGCTCGCCGCGAAGGACCAGCGCGCCGCTCAGGCCGGTCCGCGCCGCGGCGGCGAGACCGCGGATCGCCGTCAGCTCCTCATGCCGATCGAGCATCGCGAGTGCCCTCGATAGCGATGGTTGGCGCAAGCCTACGCCGAATGGCACATCGCGGCGTACTGGTTGAACCTCCTCGAGGTCGTGGACGCGACGGCTCCAGCTTGGAGGCGTACGCTCGGGAAGGACGACCTCGCGTGGAGCGCCGCCTTCACGTCGACGAAGGGACCGGTCAGATGACCACGATCGGACCGCCGACCGCGGTGCCGCGACGTCCGGCCCACCGGGCGCTGCTCTACCAGACGCAGGACGACTACGCCGCCATGGTGGTGCCGTTCCTGTTGGACGGCCTGGAGGCCGGTCAGAGCGTCTGGGTGGCGGCGCCGGTCGCCAACCTCGAGACCCTGCGCGCCGAGCTGGGCGATCCGCCCGGCCTGTGCCTGGTGGACGCCAGGGACTGGTACCTGCGGCCGGCGCGGACCCTCTGGGCGTACCTCGCCTTCATCGACGGCCAGCTCGCCGAGGGCCGCTCGGCCGTCCGCCTCACCGGCGAGCTCCACTGGCCGGGCGACGACCAGCGGCTGGCCCGCGAATGGCTGGTCTACGAGTCGGTGCTCGACGGCCTGCTGGCCGGCATGCCGGTGGAGGTGCTCTGCACCTACAACCAGGACCTGGTGCCCGCGCCGGCCCTCCAGGAGGTGCGCGCGATCCACCAGGGCGCCACGGGTCCCGGAGCCACGGTCGAGCTGCCGCTGCCGGGTGGGGTCGGGACGGCACGCTTCGAGCCGCTGGACGTGGTCGGCGCGGTGGCCCACGTCGAGGGCCGCGCGCGCCGCGCCGGGCTGGCCGAGGCCGACGTGCAGCGGCTGGCGGCCGCCGCGGCCGAGGTCCTGTGGGACGCCTCCGAGCGGGGCCCGGGCAGGACCGCGATCTCGACCTGGGAGGACGGGCGGGACTTCTTCTGCCAGGTCGAGCCGGGCACGGCGCCGGCCGTCGACCCGATGGCGGGCTACCTCGCGCCGGGGCATTCCGCGGCGGCGGGCTGGGGACTGTGGCTCGCCCGCCAGCGCTCCGACCTGCTGGAGATCGGCGCGCGCTCCGGCGGTCTCGCCGTGCGGCTGCGGGCGCGGCTCAGCCGCTCGCGCCGGCCGCGTCCGGGCGCTCCTCGACCAGTTCGCTGATCCTCGTCCAGGAGCTGGCGAAGGTCAGCTCGGCCTGCTGGAGAAGGTGGGCCACCTCGAGCTGCCACGGCCGGTCGCCACGCGTCTCCAGCCGCTCGATCAGCCCGCGGAAGACCTCCAGGCGGCGCCGCTGGGTCTCGAGCTGCGCGCGCGCCAGCGCAGCGATGTCCGCCTCGGAGGCGAACTGCCCGAAGAACAGCTTGAGCAGTGCCAGGCTGCGGATCTGGGGCGCCTCGCCGGTGGGCTCGGCGAGCCACGAGGCCAGCGCGGCGCGGCCGGCGTCGGTGATCCGGTAGCTGCGGCGGCGCCGCCCGCCGGACTCACGTTCCTCGGCGAGCAGGCGCATGCGCGCCAGCCGGTCGGTCTCGGCGTAGATCTGGCTGTGGGGGAAGGCCCAGAACTGCGCGATCCCGCGAGCGACCGCCGCCTTGAGGGCGTACGGCGTCGAGGGGCCGTCGCGCGCCACCAGGCCGAGCACCACGTAGGACACGGGGGAGAGCTCCGGTCTTGACATACTCCGGAGGATACCATACGGTTCGCATCATCCGTTTCGGATCATCTCCCTGGGAGCTGGCCGTCATGGAGCACGAGGAGCTTCGACAGCGACACCTGGCCCGCCTGCCGGACCTCATGCGGGACCACCTCGATCGGCTGCGCTGGCCGGCGGAGCGCCTGCGGCTGGAGCGGCGCGACCGGCTCCGCGACCTGCTGCGGGTCGCCAAGACGTCCTCGTCCTGGCATCGCGAGCGCCTGCACGGCATCGATCCCGACGGCTTCGAGGAGCGGGACCTGGAGGCCATCCCGCCGATGACCAAGGACGACCTGATGGCCAACTGGGACGCGGTGGTCAGCGACCCGCGCCTCACACTGGACCTGGCCGAGCGGCACATCGCCGGGCTCACCTCGGACGCCTACCTGCTCGACGAGTTCCACGCGGTCGCCTCCGGCGGGTCCACCGGCCGCCGCGGGGTGTTCGTCTTCGGATGGGAGGCGTGGGCGGTCGCCTACGCCGGCTTCATGCGGCCGGCGCTGTGGGACCGGATGGTCACCCCGGAGCTGGCCGAGCGGCCGAACACCGTCGGGCTGATCGCGGCGGACAACGCCGCCCACATGACCAGCTCGCTGGCGCAGACCTTCGCCAACCCGGCCACGCGGGTGGAGCGCTTCCCGGTGACCCAGCGGCTCGAACGGATCGTGGCCGGGCTCAACGACCTCCAGCCGCTGGTGCTGTTCGGCTACCCGTCGGCGCTGGTCATGCTGGCCGTCGAGGCCCGCGCCGGCCACCTGCGGATCGCCCCGGAGCGGGTCATCGCCAGCAGCGAGCCGCTGCTGCCGCACGTCCGCGCCGCGGTCGAGCAGGCCTTCGGCGCGCCGGTCGCCAACATGTACGGCACTTCCGAGGCCGGGCCGATGGCGGTCGGCTGCTGGCGCGGCCCGGGCATGCACCTGTGCGACGACCTGGTGATCGTCGAGCCGGTCGACCGGGCCGGCCGCCCGGTGCCGGCCGGCACCCCCTCCGACAAGGTCTACGTCACCGCCGTCTCCAACCCCACCCTGCCGCTGCTGCGCTTCGAGCTCAGCGACCAGGTGACCCTCCTCGACCAGCGCTGCCCCTGCGGGTCGGAGCACCGCCTGATCGCCGACGTCGCCGGCCGGCACGAGGATGCCTTCGGCTACCCGGGCGGCGCGGTGGTGCATCCCCACGTCTTCGCCAGCGTGCTGGTCCGCGAGCCGGCGGTGGTCGAGTACCAGGTCCGCCAGACCCCGGCCGGCGCCGAGGTGCTGGTGGTCGGCGGCCTGGCCGACCCGGCGCGGACCCGGCGGGCGCTCGCCGGCGAGCTCGCCCGGCTCGGCGTGCGCAGCCCCGACGTCCGCGTCCACCAGGTCGACCAGCTGCGGCGGCAGGCGACCGGCAAGGTCCGCCGCTACGTCCCCCTCGCCGGCTGACCGGCCGCGAGGCCCAACGCCGCGGGCGGCGCCCGCGGAGGGCGCCGCCCGCCAGGGAAGTCCGGCAAGTGCGAGAAGCTCGGCCGCCCGAACCTAGGCGCCCCGGCTGAACGCCGGGCAATCAGCGGGGAAATGGAGACCGGCGCCGAATCGGGCGTTGCGTGCACGCTCGGCGGCGCGCCGCCAGACCGGCGGTCAGCCCGCCGGGCGCCCCACCGGATGTCCCGGTCAGGCGTCGTCGACGCCGAGCAGGACCTCGGTCGCCTTGATGAACACGGTGACCGACTGGCCCTCGCGCAGGCCGAGCCCCTCGGCCGAAGCCCTGGTGATCGCGGAGACGATCTCCTGCCCGTTGACGTCGACGGTGACCTCTGCCATGACCGTGCCGAGCTCGACGTTGCGGACGGTGCCGGTGAGCTGGTTCCGGGCGCTGAGCCTCATGCGGCCTCCCTCAGGGAGCGGACGTGGCGGATCATCGAAGGCTATCGTCCGCCGAGGGTACCTATTTCCCGCGCTCACGGTGGAGGGTGACGCCAGCGATGACCAGGGCCACGCCGGCGACCTCGCCGAGGGTGGGGATCTGGGTCAGCACGAGCACGCCGACGACCGTGGCGGTCGCGGGCAGCAGCGAGACCATCAGCGCGTAGCTGGCCCGCGCGAGCCGCGCCATGGCGAGCTGGTCGGAGACGTAGGGGATCACCGAGGAGCACACGCCCACCCCGACGCCGGCGGCCAGCAGGGCGGGACGGGCGAGCGCCGGCAGCGCGTCGTGGAAGCCGATCGGCAGCGCGGCCACGGCAGCCGCCAGCATCGAGATGGCCAGCCCGTCGATACCGCGCACCCGCTCGCTGCGCGCCACCCGGTGCCCCAGCACGATGTAGAGCGCGAACAGCAGCGCGTTGGCGGCGGCGAGCGCGAAGCCGAGCGGCTCGGCCACCAGGCGCACGTCGGTCAGCAGGTAGACGCCGCCGACCGCCAGCAGCAGCGCCAGCAAGTTGCGGCCGGTCCGCGCCGCCAGCGCGATCACCGGCAGGAACTCGATCGCCGCCACGGTGCCCAGCGGGAGCCGGTCGATCGCCAGGTAGAAGCAGCTGTTCATCGCCGCCAGCACGGCGCCCCAGCCGAGCAGCAGCCGGCGCGTCCGCCGGTCGAGCCCGCGCCAGCGACGCCAGGGGCGCCGCCACAGCGCGAAGACCGCCGCCGCCGAGGCGATCCGCAGCCAGGCGACGCCGAGCGGGTCCACGCGCGCGAACAGCAGCACCGCGAACGCCGGCCCGAGGTAGTGGAACACCGCGCTGACCACGAAGTAGGCGTGCGGTGGCAGCCGCTCGGACCAGGCGCGCGGAGGCGCCGGCCGCGGCTGGAGCCCTGGGGGAGCTGAGCCAGTCATTTGCATGCCTCTATGATCCAAGGGGGAACGCGGGAGGGCCATGCTCGATCGAAGGTAGAGGTGCCAATGTGACGACGATCAGCACTCCCAGGCCGCCGGATCGCCTTCAGGATGGAAGATCCCTGCTCGACGACGTCAACCGCCGGCTGCTGGAGCTGCTCGCGGAGGATCCGCGGCAGAGCATGTCAGAGCTGGCCCGCCGCGTGGGCATGTCCGCCCCGGCGGTGCGCGAGCGGGTCGCGCGCCTGGAGCAGGCCGGGGTCATCAAGGGCTACCGCCTGGAGGTCGACCCGGCCGCGCTGGGCCTGCCGGTGGCCGCCTGGGTGCGGATCCGGCCCGGGCCCGGGCAGCTCCCCAAGGTCGCCGAGCTGGCCGCCCGCATCCCGCAGGTCAGCGAGTGCCACCGCATCTCCGGCGAGGACTGCTTCCTGCTGAAGGTGCACGTCCCCTCGATCAGCGCCCTGGAGGAGGTGCTCGACCGGCTGCTGGTGCACGGCCAGACCACCAGCTCGTTCATCGTCTCCACCCCGGTCCCGCCACGGCCGCCAACGCCGGGGCCGGTCGGCAGAGCGGGGCGGGCGTGACCGTTCCAGGCGGGACCGCCGGCACGATCGCCCGCTGGGGTGCCGGGCTGCTGCGGACCCGCTGGCTGGTGCGCGTCCCGATCTGGCTCTACCGGCTCGGGCTGGGCGCGCTGTTCGGCCGGCGGCTGCTGATGCTGGAGCACGTCGGGCGGCGCTCGGGCGCGAGGCGCTACGTGGTCCTGGAGGTGGTCGACCGCCGGCCGCCGGACACCTGGGTGGTGGTCTCCGGCTTCGGGGACCGGGCGCAGTGGTTCCGCAACCTCCAGGCCAACCCGCACGCCCGCGTCTACCTGGGCAGCCGCCGGCCGGCACCGGCCACCGCCCGGGTCCTCGCCCCGGAGGAGGCGCGCGCCGCGCTGGCCGCCTACGCCCGCCGGCATCCCCGCGCGTGGGCGACCCTGCGGCCGGTGTTCGAGTCCACCCTCGGGGCGCGGATCGACACCGGCGCGACCAGCCTGCCGATGGTCGCCCTGGAGCTGGACCACCCGGTGGGCTGAGCGGCCGGCTCGCCGCTCAGCCGACCCCGGCCCGCTGCCTGCCGCCGCGGTGCTGGACCAGCAGGACGGCGGCCAGGCAGCCCGCCAGCGACAGGGCGGCGGCGACCAGAAAGGCGAGCCGGAAGCCGGCGACCAGCTGGGCGGCGCTGGGGCCGGCGGTGCCCGCGAGCGCACGGGTGCGCGCGGCCGCCAGGGTGGCCAGCGCCGCGATGCCGATGGCGGTGCCGATCTGCGCCGCGGTGTTGAGCAGGCCCGAGGCCAGGCCCTGCCGGTCGGCGGAGACCGCGGCGGTGCCGGTGGCCGTGGCGGCCACCGAGGCGCAGCCCAGGCCGGCGCCGGCCAGCGACACCCCGGCCACCAGCCAGACCACCCCGCCGCCGGCCGAGATCGCGGTGACCAGCAGCATCGCCGCGGCCACCGCCACCAGGCCGGCGAGCATGGTGTTCCTGGCGGCGATCCTGCCCACCAGCCAGCCGCCGGCGAACGAGCCCACGATCACCGCCAGGCTGAACGGCAGCAGCGCCAGCCCGGTCGCCGAGGGCGAGTAGTCGAGCACCTGCTGGAGGTAGAGCGTGGCCAGCAGACCGGCCGAGCTGGTGACCGCCGTGAGGGTGAAGGCCACCAGGTTGGAGCCGACCAGCTCGGGGGAGCGGAACACCGCCGGCGGCGCCAGCGGCTCGGCGACCCTGCGCTCGACCAGCGGGAAGGCGGCCAGCAGGATGACCGCCACCGCGACCGCCGCGATGGTGACGACCGAGGCGAAGCCGGCGTCCTCCGCGTGGGTGAGCCCGTAGATCAGCGCGATCAGCCCGCCGGTGACCGTGACCGCTCCGAGGACGTCGAGCCGGGCGCTGGCCGCGGGGTCGCGGCTCTCGCGGATCAGCGCCGGCGCGACCACCAGGCCGAGCGCGATCACCGGCAGGTTCACCAGGAACACCCAGCGCCACCCCAGGCCCTGGGTGAGCACGCCGCCCAGCACGAAGCCGGCCGCGCCGCCACCGGCCGCCGCGGCCGTCCAGATGCCCAGCGCGCGGTTGCGCACCCCGGCGGCCGAGAAGGTGGTGGTCAGGATCGACAGCGCGGCCGGCACCACCAGCGCCGCGCCGAGGCCCTGGGCGGCGCGCGCCACCACCAGCCATGCTGGCGAGCGCGCCAGCCCACAGGCCAGCGAGGCCAGCCCGAACAGCGCGAGCCCGGTCATGAACAGCCGCCGCCGGCCGTAGAGGTCGGCGGCGCGCCCCGACAGCATCAGGAAGCCGCCGAACAGCAGCGCGTAGGTGCTCACCACCCACTGGAGGCCGGCAGGCGAGAAGCCCAGCTCGCGCTGGATCGACGGCAGCGCCACCACCACGATGGTGACCCCCAGCACGTCGACGAACTGGGCCACGCACAGCAACGCCAGCGTCGCCGCGCCGCGCCTCCCCAGTCCCGTCATCTCGGGCTTCGGCTACACCCGCTCGACCAGCCCGCGCACGAAGGCGGCCTGGCCGGCGTGCTGGAGGTCGTCGCCGATCACGCTCACCAGCCGCACGCCGAGCGTCACGGGCGGGTCCCAGGACTCGTCCACCACGCGGTCGAGGTCCGGGTCGGTCAGCTCGCGCACGTGCCCGATGGTCCGCCGGTGGACCGCGTCGTAGTAGCCGACCAGCAGGTCGCTGGACTCGACCCGGACGGCGGCGACCTCGCGGGCGCGGTGCCCGTAGCCGGTGTCCAGCGGGTCGAGCGGCAGCCCGAAGCGCTCGGCCCAGCCGTCCGAGGTCCACACCTGGTCGGTCCCGAAGGCGTCGGCGACGTGGTCGTCCTGGATCCTGGTCAGGTGCCACACCAGCCAGGCGATCGAGTTCGCGGCGGCGTCGGCCCGGAAGGCCAGCTGCTCGGCGGTCAGGCCGCCGACGATCTGGTGCACCTCCTCACGGACCCTGCCAAACGCGTCGACGAGCAGATCTGCGCTGGTCATGGAGCGACTCCCGGCTCGTGCTGGCTGTGGTGCTCACAGCGGGTCGATCTCGGTCAGCCGCCGTTCCAGCCGGAGCCAGCGGGTGACGCCGGCCTCGCGCAGGAACGGCACGTCGTGGCCAGCCACCATCATCGCGCCCCGGTACGACGCCAGCGCCGTGGTCAGCTGCCGGACGCTCGAGAGGTCCAGGTTGTTGGTCGGCTCGTCGAGCAGCAGCAGCTGCGGCGCCGGCTCCGCCAGCAGCAGCGCGGCCAGGGTCGCGCGGAAGCGCTCTCCGCCCGAGAGGGTGCCCGCCGGCTGGTCGGCCCGGTCGCCGTGGAACAGGAACCGCGCCAGCCGCGCGCGGATCTGGTTGCCGGTCGCGCCGGGGGCGAGGCGGGCGACGTTGTCCACCACGCTCAGCGAGTCGT
>DASVXQ010000491.1:0-2258 GCA_036392615.1 Actinomycetes bacterium
CCCCGCTCTGACGAGACCGGTCCGTCTCGAATCCCAGAGAGGTTGCGTAGGCTGGTGGAGACGCCGCAGGAACGCCCATCCCCGCTGCCCGCACGCCGTCGCGAGGAGTCCCGACTCCAAGTGGTCGGCCTGCGGAACTGGCCGGTACGGTCCAAGCTCGTCGCGGTCCTGGCGATCCCGGCCCTGGTGCTGCTGGTGCTGGCGAGCATCAACGTCAAGGCGTCGCTGAACGACGCGCAGAGCCTGCGCCGAGGCGGCGAGCTCGCCCGCCTGGAACGCGCCAGCACCGCCCTGGTCCACGAGCTGCAACAGGAGCGCGACCTCACCGTCGGGGTCATCGCCCAGCCGCGAAACCCCGACCCCACGATCGCCAAGCTCGTCAAGGCCCGCGTGGACGGCCTCGCCGCGGAGCGCGGCACCGTCGACCAGGCCGCGGCGGCGTACGAGGCCGCCCTCACCGAACCCCGCAGCTCGGCCAGCCCCGCGGTCCGGGCGCAGCTCGACGACGCCCGAGCGGAGCTGGATGCGCTCGACGGGCTGCGAACCGCGATCAGCAGGGGAGGCCTCACCCAGCAGGCGATCATCAACGAGTACTCGCAGCTGATCGCCAAATTGCAGGCGATCGACCTGCAGGCCGCCCTGCGTGGCGGGGACGACCAGCTCGCGCAGCAGGTGCAGTCCTTCCTCGACCTGAGCCGCGCCAAAGAGCTCACCTCCCAGGTGCGTGGCACGCTCTACGGCATCGCCATCAACCGGCGCTTCGGGTTCGGCCAGTTCCAGAACTTCGCCGACCTGTTCGCGCAGCGGCAGGCGGCGCTGAAGCAGTTCGCGGCCGACGCCAACGACCAGCAGCGGGGACTGTTCGCCGCGGCCGTCAAGGGCCAGGCCGTGCTGACGGTGCAGCGCGTCGAGCAGGCCGCGGTCGCCCGCCAGGCGCAGAAGGATCTCGGCATCGACCCGGAGCAGTGGCTCGCCGCCAGCACCACCGAGATCGAGCTGCAGCGCACCGTCGAGAACCAGCTGCTGTCCACCGTCATCCAGCGTGCCGAGGATCTCAGCGGCGCAGCCCAGCTCCGCTCGTTGCGCGACGCCGGGCTGATCGCCCTCGCGCTGGTGGTCGCCCTGCTCGGCGCCCTGGCCATCGCCCAGTCGATGGTGCGGCCCCTGCAGCGCCTGCGCCGCAACGCCCTCGAAGTCGCCCAGGAGCGCCTCCCCGAGGCGGTCCACCAGACCGCCGCCGGCCAGACCGACGTGGAGGTCGTGCGCATCGGCGGCACCGCCCGCGACGAGATCGGTGAGGTCGCGCGCGCCTTCGACAGCATCCACCTGGCCGCCATCGACCTGGCGACCGAGCAGGCCGCCCTGCGCCGCTCGATCAGCGAGATGTTCCTCAACCTGGCGCGCCGCTCGCAGACGCTGATCGACCGCCTGCTGGAGCAGCTCGACGACCTCGAGCGCGAAGCCGACGCCGACACCCTGGAGAAGCTCTTCGGCGTCGACCACCTGGCCACCCGCCTCCGCCGGACCGCTGAAGGTCTGATCGTGCTCTCGGGCGCCCCTGAGCCGCCGCGCCGCTGGGTCGAGCCCATCCCGCTGATGGACGTGGTCCGCGCCGCCGTCCAGGAGGTCGAGGACTACCAGCGGGTCGAGGTGTTGCCGATCGACAACGTCCAGCTCACCGGCTATGCGGTCAGCGAGGTCGTGCACCTGCTCGCCGAGCTGATCGAGAACGCCACCCGCTTCTCGCCGCCGGGCACGGTGGTGCGCATCGGCGGCCAGCCGAGCGGCAGCGGCCACGTGATCGAGATCGAGGACCGCGGCATCGGCATGAGCGACCTCGAGCTGGAGCGCGCCAACGAGCGGCTGACCAACCCGCCGGCGGTCGACGCGGCCGTGGCCCGGCAGCTCGGCCTGGCCGTCATCGGCCGCCTGGCCAGGCGGCACGACATCCGCGTGCAGCTGCGCCACTCCTTCTATGGAGGCATCACCGCGCTGGTGCTGCTGCCCGCCAAGCTGACCTCCCAGACCGGCCACCAGACCATCCCGGCGCCGACGGCGCCCGGCATGGCCGAGCTGCCCGCTCCCGCGCTGGCGACCGGCCCCACCGCGCCGATCGGCAGCGGCAGCTACGGCTCGGGGCCCTTCGACCGCGCCGGCCGCGCCGGCCCCCTGCCGGCAGGCGTCGGCCAGGCCGGCCGTGGCGGCTCGGGCACCGGCCCGTTCGAGGCGGTCCCCGGCAACCGCGACGGCTCCGGCAC
>DASVXQ010000492.1:0-5921 GCA_036392615.1 Actinomycetes bacterium
CACGCCGGCGCGCGAGCTGCCCGCCCTCGGGCGGGCGCAGCAACGGGCCTACCGCACCATCGCGCGCCAGCCGTCGCTGCTGCCGGAGGTCCTGCAGCTGGTCCCCGCCGGCCTGCGCCCAGTGGTGCGCGCCAACGTGGCCGCCGGCATCGACCTGCGCAAGCTGAGCCGGCCCGGGCCGCGCCTGCCGCCCTGGCGGATCGTCGCCCCGCCGCCAGCGGCCGAGCTGCTGGCCGCCTACCACGACGCCGAGGCCAGGCTCGGCGTGCCCTGGGCCTACCTGGCCGCCATCAACGTGGTCGAGACCCGCTCCGGCCGCATCCGCGGCGTCAGCCCGGCGGGCGCCAAGGGGCCGATGCAGTTCCTGCCGTCCACCTTCCGGCGCTACGGCGCCGGCGGCGACATCGAGTCGCCGCACGACGCCATCCTCGCCGCCGCCCGGATGCTGCGCGCCAACGGCGCCCCGGCCGACATGGCCGGCGCGCTGTTCGCCTACAACCACAGCCGGCTCTACGTGCGCGCGGTCACCGCCTACGCCGAGCAGATGCGCGCCGACCAGCGCGCCTTCCTCGGCTACCACCAGTGGCAGGTCTACTACGGCGACACCCTGCTGCCCGAGGGCTATCCCGCCCGCCCCGCCGGCGGCTGAGTCGGCCGCTCAGCCGCGCTTGGTGGCCTCGACCAGCCGGCGGAAGCTCGGCAGCTCCCAGAGATCCTCCAGCAGCACCGGCAGCGGAATGCGCCAGTTCGGCCGTTCGTCGACCGTTCCGGGGACGTTGGGCCGCCGCGGCGCCAGCGCCGCGTCCTCCAGGGTCGCGGCCACCAGCATGGACGGCGTGCGCGCCAGGAAGGCGTAGAGCGCGGCGACCACCTCGCCGGCGCCGCGCTGGAGCGGCGCCAGCACGCCCTCGGCCTCCAGCAGCCCGCAGAGCTCCTCGCGCTCGCGCCGGAGCGCCTCGCTCCTGGCCGGCAGCTCGTCTGGGGTCACCGCGCCGATGGCCGCAAGCTCGCGGAGGTCGTCGCCCCGCAGCCAGCCGGCCGCGGTCGGCAGGTCGTGGGTGGTGACCGCGGCGAGCGCGAGCTTCGGGTAGCGGGCGGCGCGCCGGCGACCGCCGCGCTCCCGCTCGAACCAGACCAGCCGGTAGGACAGCACCCGCTCGGCCGCCAGCCGCCGGCGCACGCCCGCCTCGACGGTGCCGAGGTCCTCGCCGACCACCAGCGCGCCGGCCCGCTGGCTCTCCAGCGCCAGCACGCCGAGCAGGTCGTCGGCGGGGTAGCGGACGTAGGTGCCCTCGCCCGGCGAGGCGCCGCGCGGGATCCAGTACAGCCGGAACAGGCCCATCACGTGGTCCAGGCGCAGCCCGCCGGCGTGGGCCATGCCGGTCCGCAGCATGCGCGCGAACGGCTCGTAGCCGCTGGACGCCAGGCGCCGCGGGACGAACGCCGGCAGGCCCCAGTCCTGTCCCTGCGGGCCAAGCAGGTCGGGCGGCGCCCCCACGGTCACCCCCGGGGCGAGCTGGTCCTGCGCGGCCCAGGCGTCGTAGCCGCTGGGGTCGACCCCGACCGCCAGGTCGTTGACCACGCCGACGCGCCTTCCGCCGGCCGCCCGCGCCGCTGCGCCGAGCTGCTCGTCGAGCAGCCATTGCAGGTAGGCGTGATAGCCGGCCTCGGCGGCGTTGGCCGCGCGCCAGGCCGCCACCGCCGGGGAGTCGGGACGGCGCAGCTCCGGCGGCCAGGCGTGCCAGTCGCCCGGGCGCTCCCCCTGGAGCGCGCAGAAGGCGGCGAACGCCTCCAGCTCCGGCGTGGCCGCCCGCCAGCGCTCGAACGCCGACAGCCGCTCCGGGTGCGACGGCAGCGCCCGCCAGCAGCGCCGCAGCGCCTCGTCCTTGTGGCGCCAGACAGCCACCCGGTCGAGCAGCGGCCGCCCGGTCAGCGCCCGCCCCGCGGCGGCCAGCTCGCCCAGCCGCGCCCCCAGAGCGCGGGCCTCGGGGACCGCCTCGACGTCCAGGTGCAGCGGGTTGCGGAACACCCGGCTCGACGGGTAGTAGGGGCTGTCCTGGGTCGGCGGCGCGTAGTGCAGCGGGCTCAGCAGGACGAAGTCGGGCCGGTCCGGGCCGGCCGCCAGCCGCGCCAGGTCCCCGGTGTCACCCAAGCCCCAGCTCCTCCGCGAGCGCAGCGCGTAGAGCTGCGTCGCCCAGCCTCGCCCGCGGCCGCCGCCGGCGAGCCGGTCGGGCAGGTGGCAGCCGTCCGGCGCGACCACCAGCCGTCGCTCGCCGCCCGGGTGGACCAGCCGGTGCCAGCCGGGCGGCAGGCCGCCGGGGAGCCGTTCGGGCGCCGGCCGCTCCTCGCCCGACTCGAGCACCACCGAGGAGCCGCTCGGCGGCGTCCAGTCCGCCGCCCGACCGGTTCGGGCGACCAGCACCGGCGGGTCGGCCGGCGGCGGCGGGTCCGCCGGGTCGACGCCCATGGCGGCCAGCACGGCCTCCAGCGTCTCGGGCGCGACCCGGTGGCGGCGCCCGTCGGCCAGGCGAAAGCGGCTGGAGACGCCGTTGGCCTCGGCGATCCGCCGCAGCTCCTCCACGCGCATGCCGGCACCATACCGGGTCGCGTAGACTGCGCGCGGAGGCTTGGCCGAGCGGTCGAAGGCACACGCCTGGAAAGCGTGTAGGGGGGCAACCTCCTCGAGGGTTCGAACCCCTCAGCCTCCGCTCAGCTCTCTGGCGTGCGGCTCAGCGGTACTCCTGGATCGCCACGGACCAGTGGCTGTCGGCCGCGTCCACGTACAGGTAGTAGCGGCCGGCGGGCGAGGAGAGCCGGGCGTCGTCCGAGCCGGCCCGCGTGGCGGTCACCCGCGGGGAGCCGCGGTCGCGCTGCGGGTCGGCGCCCTCCTCGAGGACGTGGATGGCGGCGCTCGGCGTCCCGGGGCCGCCCGCGTCGTCGAGGCGGTAGCGCAGCCGGGCCTGGACCCCGTGCAGCGTGAACACCGGCGAGCGCCCGCTCGAGTCGCCGCTGAGGCTGACCACGGTCCGCCAGCTCCTCAGGCCCGAAGCGCCCGCCTCGCTGGCGGTCGGCGGGTTGATCGGCGTGGGCTTCATCCCGTCACCGGCGAAGTCGAGGGCGACCAGCACCGCGACCAGACCGGCGACGCCGAGCCCCAGCCAGCCGAGGATGCGGCCCTTGGGCCTCGGTGGCGGCGGGGTCGGTTTCCAGGCGTCGTAGGTCCGTCGGTCGGATGCTTGTCTGGTCATCGGTGCTCCTTGCCGGGCGGTCGAGCGTGTGATGGCAGGGGAGTATGCCACCTGCCCGGTTGCGGCAAGGAGCGGTTGCTGGGTGGCGGTCACACCCGGGAGCCGATAGCCTGGCTGCGGACCGTGCTAGGTGGGGAGCTAGCGGTGCCCTGTACCCGCAATCCGCTCCAGCGGGGCTGAATCCCCGCCCGAGGGTCCGTGTCCGAAGGTCAGCACCAGGTACGGAGTGTTGACGGTCAGGTCCCGCGCAACGCCACCTCGCGAACCGCGTCAGGTCCGGGAGGAAGCAGCGCTAAGTGAGCACTGGCGGGTGCCGCGGGTTCGCCGGGCCCGAGCGACCGGCCTGGCGGGCGCTTCGGGCGTCGGGCTCGACGGCGGGTGCACGGTCCATTTCCATGCCCGCGTGGCGCGTCCTGGGGGCGGGCGGCTCAGTCGGCCGGCAGGCCGAGGTAGCGCTGGAGCGCCTCGAGCACCTGCTTCCAGCCGGCGGTGTAGCTCTCGCGGGTCTCCTCGTCGATGTCGCCGAAGGCGCGATGGGTCTTGCGGACCAGCGTCCCGGCGTCGCGCTCTTCGAGCTCGAACGAGATCACGCTGGTGACTGGCCCGGCCATGCCCATCGGCCCGGTGTACTCGAGCTTCGAGGGCCGGCGGATGCTGCTGACGGTGGCGTAGAGCGCGCCGCCGCCGTCCGGCCACTCCTCCCAGAAGCGGCCGCCGACCGCCGGTTCGAAGTGCACCCTCCCGCCCTCCACGAACGTGTGCGGCCACCAGTCGCCGACGCGGCAGAGCGCGTCGAAGACCTTCTCGCGCGGCGCCGCGACGGCGACCTCGTCGACGATGTCGAGCGTCGCGAGCTCGATCTGCCCGGTGGTTGCCATCTCACCCTCCCTCCGGCGGTCCTCGGCCGCCTCCTTGAGCCGCAGCATCGAGGCGGCCGACCGGTCGGCGTACCGCTCCATCCAGCGTTCGTACGCCCGCCGCAGCGGCACCCCGTTGAGGTAGTTCCAGCGCTCGCGCCCGCGCGGCCGCACCACCACCAGGCCGGCCTGCTGGAGCACGCCGAGATGCTTCATCACGGCGAACCGCGTCACCTGCGGGAACGCCCCGCTCAGCTCGCCGGTGGTGCGGGGCCGCTCGTGCAGCAGGTCGAGGATGGCGCGCCTGGTCGGGTCGGCCAGTGCCTTCCACACCCGCTCGCCGGCGGCGCTCGCCCCGGTGTCCCCGCTGCCGCGGCCGCTCAATGTGGTCGTGCCCTCCCGCTGCGGCTGCTCCATGTGTGACCAATTGATCACGTGATCGTATGGTCACTTATGATGGGCCGGCCGTCAAGCTGGCTGTCTGGAGCGGGTGATATCCTCGACCTGCCGGCCGATTCCGGCCCCGCCTCCTTCCTCGTCCCGGGCGCGCGCTCGGGGCCCGCTCCATTCCCGAGTCGCATCCAATGACGTACGTCTCCCTCTACCGCAAGTGGCGGCCCCAGACCTTCGCCGACGTCGTGGGGCAGGACCACGTCGTCGGCACGCTGGTCAACGCCATCCAGACGGGCCAGGTCCACCACGCGCTGCTGTTCACCGGCACACGCGGCACCGGCAAGACCTCCACCGCGCGGATCCTGGCCAAGGCGCTGAACTGCGAGCGCGGCCCCACCGCGGAGCCGTGCAACCAGTGCGACGCCTGCCGCTCGATCACCGACGGCACCAGCCTCGACGTGGTCGAGATCGACGCCGCCAGCCACGGCTCCGTCGACGACGCCCGCGACCTGCGCGAGAAGGCCAACTACGCGCCGGCCGCCTCGCGCTTCAAGGTCTACATCGTGGACGAGGCGCACATGGTCACCCCGCAGGGCTTCAACGCCATGCTCAAGGTGCTCGAGGAGCCGCCGGACCACGTGCGCTTCGTGTTCTGCACGACCGAGCCGCACAAGGTGATCGAGGCGATCCGCTCGCGCTGCCAGCGGCACGACTTCCGGCGCGTGCGCACCGCGGTGCTGGCCGAGTACTTCGCCAAGATCTGCGCCGCCGAGGGCGTCGACATCGAGCCGGCCGCCATCGAGATGGTCGCCCGCGCGGCCGACGGCTCGGTCCGCGACGGGCAGAGCCGGCTCGACCAGGTGATCACCTTCTCGCGCGAGCGGGTGACGCTGTCGTCGGTCACCCAGGCGCTCGGCCTGCTGCCGAGCGAGCTGCGCTTCGAGCTGGCCGAGGCGATCGCCGGCCAGCGCGTCGCGGACGTGTTCGCCTGCGTGGAACGGGTGGTCGACGCCGGCCACGACCTCCAGCAGTTCACCAGGGAGGCGCTCGAGCACCTGCGCGACCTCTACGTGACCCGCATCGCGCCGGACTCCACCACGCTGGTCGACGTCACCCCCGAGACGCGGGCCCGGCTCGCCTCCCAGGCGGACCGCTTCGGTCCCGGCGAGCTCAACCGGGCGCTGCGCATCCTCGGCGAGGTCTACCTCGACATGCGCAGCGCCACCGACCAGCGCCTGGTCCTCGAGGTCGGCATGGCCCGCGCCGCCATGCCCGAAGCCTCCCTGGACGCCGATGCGCTGCTCGCCCGCATCGAGCGCCTCGAGCGCCGCCTGGCCATCGGCGGCGACCAGGGCGCCCCCGCGCCGGTGGCGGAGCAGCCCGCCGCCAGGGCGCCCGCAGCGGGGACGGGCCGGTCCGCCCC
>DASVXQ010000493.1:0-11879 GCA_036392615.1 Actinomycetes bacterium
CCCAGGCCGGAGGCGCGCGCGCCCGCGCGGGTCGGCGCGGCCCCCGAGGCCGGCTGGGCGTCGTCCGCGGGACCGGTGAGCGTGGTCCGCCCCTCCCGGTCCACCGGCGGCCGCGCCGAGGGGGACGGCGACGCCGCCCTGGCCGGCAAGCGGGTGCTGATCGTCGACGACGACGTGCGCAACGTCTACGCGCTGACCAGCGCCCTGGAGGACCGGGGCATGGAGGCGGTCTACGCGCCCGACGGGCGCGCCGGGATCGAGCTGCTCCAACGCGAGAAGGACATCGACCTGGTGCTGATGGACGTGATGATGCCCGGCATGGACGGGCACGAGACCACCAGGGCGATCCGCCAGCTCGACGGCTTCCAGGACCTGCCGATCATCGCGCTGACCGCCAAGGCGATGCGCGGCGACCGCGAGCAGAGCCTGGCGGCGGGCGCCTCGGACTACATCACCAAGCCGGTGGACCTCGACGAGCTCCTCGAGATGATGCGGGAGTGGCTGTACCGATGACTGGAACCCGTGCCCTGCCGAGCAGCCAGACCGAGCGCTCCGAGCAGCCGCGTCCCCGCGTGCTGATGGTCGACGACCGTCCCGACAACCTGATGGCGCTGGCGGCGGTGCTGGAGCCGCTCGACGTCGAGCTGGTCCCGGCCCGGTCCGGCGAGGAGGCGCTGCGGCACCTGCTCGGCGAGGAGTTCGCCGTGATCGTGCTGGACGTGCAGATGCCGGTGCTCGACGGCTTCGAGACCGCCCGGCTCATCAAGCAGCGCGAGCGCACCCGCCACATCCCGGTGGTCTTCCTCACCGCCATCAGCGGCGAGCCAGAGCACCACCTGCGCGGCTACGAGATCGGCGCGGTCGACTACGTCTACAAGCCGTTCGCGCCCGAGATCCTGCGCGCCAAGGTGCGCGTGTTCGTCGAGCTGTGGCAGCGCGGCGCGATCATCGAGCGGCAGCTGGCCGAGCTGGACCGGGCCAACACCGCCCTGGCCCGCCAGGGCGTCGAGCTGGAGCGGTCCAACGCCGCGCTGGAGCGCTTCGCCGAGATCGCCGCGCACGAGCTGCGCCAGCCGCTGCGCAACATCGAGGGCTTCCTCGACCTGCTGCTGTCGCGGCACCGCGCCGAGCTGGGCGACGAGGCCGCGCTGCTGGCCGAGCGCGCCGCCGGCGGGGTGGAGCGGGCGCGCTCGCTCACCGCCGCGCTGCTCGAGTACGCCAGGGCCGGCACCGAGCCGCTGCGCGGCGAGCCGGTGCCGCTCGGCGAGCTGCTCGAGCAGGCCCGCAAGCAGGTCCCCCAGCTCCAGGAGCAGGGCGCCACCGTCGAGGTGGAGGGCGAGCTGCCGACCGTGCGCGGCGACCGCGGCATGCTGGAGCGCCTGCTGGTCAACCTGCTGGACAACGCGGCCAAGTTCCGCTCCGAGGCGCCGCCGCGGATCGTGGTGCGGGCCGAGCAGCTGCGCGACGCCTGGACCATCACGGTCCAGGACAACGGCATCGGCATCGAGCCGACCGCGGTGCCGCGGCTGTTCACCGTGTTCGCGCGCCTGCACTCCCGCGACCAGCACCCCGGGCACGGGGTCGGGCTGGCGGTCTGCCGTCGCATCGTGGAGCGCCACGGCGGCCACATCCGCGCGGCCTCCGCCCCGGGCAGGGGCACCAGCATCTCCTTCACCCTGCCCGCCAGCACGCTCCCGGATCCGGCGAGGTCGGGCTGATGGCGCGGGTGCTGCTGGTCGACGACGACCCGGACTACCGGCTCCTGGTGCGGCTCGCGCTGGAGGCGGACGCCCGCTACGAGGTGGTCGCCGAGGCGCGCAGCGGCATGGAGGCGATCTCCGCCGCCGAGGCCGTCCAGCCGGAGGTGGTGCTGCTGGACTGCTCGATGCCCGGCACGGACGCCTTCGACTGCCTGCCGGAGCTGCGCCGCTGCAGCCCGTCGAGCCGTGTGGTGCTGATCTCGGGCCACGCCGCCGCCGACGTCGAGATGGCCGCCTGCTCGGCTGGAGCGCTGGGCTTCCTCGGCAAGGACATCCTGCCGAGCCAGTTCCCCGCCGAGCTGGCGACCGTCGCCGGCATGGTCGGCGCGGTCGAGGCGGTGCTGATCCAGGCCTCGACCAGCCTGTCCAACGACCCGCGCAGCGCCGGCGACGCGCGCCGCTTCATCGCCGGCACGCTCCAGTCCTGGGAGCTGGGCTCGCTGGTCGACACGGTGACCCTGCTGACCAGCGAGCTGGTCAGCAACGCGGTGCTGCACGCCGGCTCGGACGTCGACGTGGTGGTGCGGCTGACCGGCTCGCTGGCGCGGGTCGAGGTGACCGACCGCTCCGACCTGGTACCGGCGGCGCGGCACGCCGCCGCGGACGACGACTCCGGCCGCGGGCTGGCGCTGGTCCAGGAGCTGGCACGGCGCTGGGGCACCAGCCGGCAGCCCGGCGGCGGCAAGACCGTCTGGTTCGAGGTGCCCCGATCGAGCGAGTTGCAGCCGGGAAACCGCGGCTCGTAGGATCCTCCGGCTCTTGATCGTGGCAGTCCCCCACAGCCTCCAGAAGGAGACCTTGCCTGGTGGTGCGCGCTCGAGGGTCGGCGCGGCGTCTCCCCCGGCCGCTGGCCGTCCTGGTCGCCGCGGCCGTGGCGTTGCCGTTGACGCTGGCCTGGCCCGGCGGCGTGGCGCTCGCCGATCCCAGCGTCGGTGACCTCCAGCGGCAGCTCCGCGGGCTCAACGGCGACGCCGACCAGGCGGTCGAGCGCTACCTCGAGGCCAGGATCGCCCTGCAGCAGGCGCGTGCCCAGCTCGCCAGCCTGCAGCGCCACGTCGACGCCGCGCGCAAGCAGCTCGACGGGCTCAGAGGCCTGGTCTCCTCCCAGGCGGCCGACGCCTACATGTACGGCCCGGCCGACGTGGCGCTGATGCTCGACCCGGGGAACGCCGACGACACGCTCGACCGGATGCAGACGCTGACGCTGCTGGCGCAGCGCGCCAGCGAACAGCTCAGCGACCTCGGCACCGCCGAGCGCGCCTTCCAGGAGGAGATGGCGCGGCTGCGCAAGGTCGAGCGGGAGCGCGAGCAGCAGCTCCAGCGCCTGGCGGCCGAGAAGCAGAAGGTCGACCAGCTGGTGCGGCGCACCCAGGGCCTGCTCGACGAGTTGCGCCGGTCCGGCGGCGCCGGGGCGGTCGACGGGGTCGACCCCGGGCTGCCCGGCGGCTGCGCTTCGCGGGCACCCAGCGGCGGCGGCGCGGCCGCGGCGGTGCGCTACGCCTGCGCCCAGCTCGGCAAGCCGTACCAGTACGGCGCCGACGGCCCCGGGTCGTTCGACTGCTCCGGGCTGACCATGATGGCCTGGCGGCAGGCCGGGATCGCGCTGCCGCACTCCGCCGCCGCCCAGATGGGCGTCGGCCGGCGGGTGACCAGGGCGGAGCTCCAGCCCGGCGACCTGATCTTCCGCTACAGCCCGGTGTCGCACGTCGCGATGTACGTGGGTGGGGGCATGCAGGTCGCCGCTACGCACACCGGCAGCACGGTCAAGCTCCAGTCCGCGTTCCAGGGCCCGGTCGTCGGGTACTCCCGGCCCAACGGATGATCCTCGCGGGCCGCATGCCCCGCGCGCCCACCGGAATGGTTCTTCACATGGTGTAGTGGATCTGATATCTCTCCATAACCCGCAGAACCGCGCAAGCTTGTACAGGTGCGGCTAGGTTGCCAAAGGGGGCATACCAAGGTCGCCTGCGGGAGTGCCCCAGCCGACCGCCGGTCGGGCATCGAGAAGTGAGGGAGCGGATGAGAGCTCGGAGTCTCGTGCGGGTGGCGGTCATGCTGACCGTCCTCGCGGTCCTCATGATGATGGTGCAAAGCGCCTCCTTCGCCGCGCCGAAGGCCGCCTCGAAGGGCGCCGCCGGCCGCTTCGTGGTGGTCGCCAAGAGCGCCGCCGACTACAACGCGCTGCGCGTCAAGGCGCTGCGCGGCGGCGCCAAGGTGGTCGCCGACATGCCGCAGATCCGTACCCTGGCGGTCAGCGGGTCGGCCGGCGTCCGCGCCAGCCTCGCCTCGGACAGCCGCACCAGGAGCGTCGCCAGCGACCACATCATCAAGGTCGCCCAGGCCGACCCGAACGCGGTGCGGAACCTGGCCGCTCCCGGCCTGCGCAGCGCCAAGCGGATCAGCGCCAAGGTGTCCAAGGGCGCCACGGCGGCCGCCGGCATCACGCCCGACCCGGCCTTCAACGTCCCCGGCCTCCAGTGGGACTTCCCACGCATCGGCCTGCCCCAGGGCTGGAACACCACCGCCGGCAGCAACGCCGTGACCGTGGCCGTGGCCGACACCGGCCTGGACTTCACCCACGCCGAGCTGGCCCCCAAGGTCCGCCAGGTGGTCGACTTCACCGGCACCGAGGATCCGCCCATCTGCAAGACCTTCTTCGGCACCTCCGACCAGGACCTCGCCGCGCAGTTCGGCGGGCCGGTCGAGACCGACTGGAACGGCCATGGCTCCTGGATCGGCGGCAACATCGCCGCCGCCCTGGACGGCAAGGGCATCAACGGCATCGCTCCGCGGGTCAACCTGGTCGCGCTGAAGATCTCGCAGTGGTGTGGCTCCGCCTACGATTCCGAGCTGATCGCCGCCTTCGTCAAGGCCGCCGACCTCGGCGTCGACGTGGTGAACATCTCCTTCGGCGGCTACCTGGACCGCCGCGACCCCGACCAGGAGACCATCTACCAGCAGTACATCGCCGCCGTGCAGTACGCGCGGCAGCACGGCACCGCGATCGCCGCGTCGGCCGGCAACGAGTCTCGCCGCATCGGCGCCGGCGGCCTGGTGCTCTCGCACGGCACGCTGACCGCGCCGGGCACCGCCCCGAAGGACTTCGACGACCAGTTCGGCAACTACGAGACGCCCGGCGGTGTCCCCGGCGTAGTGGACGTGTCCTCCACCGGCAACGTGGTCAACGCCTCCTCGGCGAGCTGCCCGCCCGGCTCGACGGGGTCCGCCGACGACGTCAACGCCACCTGCAAGCCGACCAGCGACCCGCACCAGGCGGCCGGGGCCGGCCAGAAGAACCAGCTCGCCTACTACTCCAACTACGGGTCCCGGATCGACGTGGCGGCGCCCGGCGGCGCGCGCAAGTTCAACCTGCCGTTCTGGGACCGCGGCGGGACCCCCGGGTTCCCCTACACGTCGGCCGACCAGACCAACGTCTGGGAGGACTTCAGCACCACCTCCAACTGGGCGGTCGAGATCCCCTGCTTCACCTTCACCGGCGGGGCGGTGTTCCCTGAGAACCAGTGCTACTCGACCATCCAGGGCACCTCGATGGCGGCGCCGCACGTCACCGCCGCGCTGGCGCTGCTGGCCAGCGCGCACCCGTCGGCGCGCAAGCACGTCGGTACCCTGGTGAGCATGCTGAAGGCCAAGGCCGTCGACCCTGGCCACAACTTCACCCAGGTTGTCTCGCCGACCGACAGGTCGCACGGCGACCTCAGTGGGGTCGCCTGCCCGACCGGCTTTTGCCACCTCGGCGGGCCGGCCGTCTCCGACAGCGACGCCTACGGCGCCGGCCTGGTCAACGTGGCCCACCCGTAGCCGGGCGCTTCTCGGGCTCACCTGGGGGGCCGGCCGGTGGCCGGCCCCCTTCGCGTTCCGCCTGGCGGCGCCGCCGTGCCAGCAGGGCAGCGCCGACCGGGTCGGCCGCGCGGGCGATCAGCGGCCCGACCATCGCCAGCACCAGCACGTAGGTGGTCGCCAGCGGCCCGAGCCGGGACTCCACCCCCGCGGTCACCGCCAGCCCGGCGATCACCACCGAGAACTCGCCCCTGGCCACCAGCGCGCCGCCGGCGCGCAGCCGGCCGGCGATGCCGATGCCGGCCCGCCGCGCGGCCCACCAACCGGTGCCGACCTTTGTGGCGGTGGTCACCACCGCCAGCACCACCGCGGCGCCGAGCACCGGCGGGATCGAGCGCGGGTCGGTCTGGAGTCCGAAGAACACGAAGAACACCGCCGCGAACAGGTCGCGCAGCGGCGTCAGCAGCGCCCTGGCGCCGTGCGCGACCGGCCCGGAGATCGCCAGCCCGACCAGGAAGGCGCCCACCGCGGCCGACACCTGGAGCCGCTCCGCCAGGCCCGCCACCATCAGAGTCAGCCCTAGGATCACCAGCAGCAGCACCTCGTCGCTGGGGCTGAACACCAGCCGGCTGAGCACGCCGCCGAAGCGCAGCGCCACCACCAGCACCAGCGCGACCACCACCAGCGCGACCGCCACATGCGCCTCGGTCGCCAGCAGGCTGCCGCCGGCCAGCAGGCCGGTCAGTACCGGCAGGTAGGCGGCCATGGCCAGGTCCTCGATCACCAGCAGCGACAGCACCACCGGGGTCTCGCGGTTGCCGAGGCGCTCGAGGTCGGTGAGGACCTTGGCGATCACCCCGGACGAGGAGATGTAGGTCACCCCGCCGAGTGCCACCGCCGCCAGCAGCGACCAGCCGAGCAGCAGCCCCCCGAGCAGCCCTGGGGTGAAGTTCGCCAGCAGGTCGACCACCCCTGCCGGGGCGGTGGCGCGCATGCTGACGACCAGTTCGTCGGCGGAGTACTCGAGTCCCAGCAGCAGCAGGAGCAGCAGCACGCCGATCTCCGCCCCGGTCGCGATGAACTCCTGGGCGGTGATCAGCGGCAGCAGGCCGCCCTGGCCGAACGCCAGGCCCGCCAGCAGGTACAGCGGGATCGGCGAGAGGCCGATCCTGCCCGCCAGGCGGCCGAGCACCCCGAGCCCGAGGATCATCCCGCCGAGCTCCAGCAGGCGGACCGACATCTCGTGCACGGCTAGCTTCCGAGCAGTTCGGCGAGCGACCTGATGCCTGCCGGGGTGCCGACCACGACCGCGTTGTCGCCGGCCTCGAAGACGAAGTCCGGGCGCGGCGACGGGATGGTGGAGCCGTGGCGCAGCACCGCCACGATGGATACCCCGGTGCGGGTGCGCGCCTGCGTGTCGGCGATCGTGCGGCCGTCGAACGGCGAGCCGGCGGCGATCTCCAGCCAGTCGATGCCGACGCCCTCGACCTGCTGCTGGAGCTCGGCGAGGCTGCCGGCGATGCGGAAGCCGCCGAGCATCTCGGCCAGCACCTCGGCCTCCTCCTCGCTGAGGTGCAGCATCTCCTGGCAGGTGTCGGGGTCGTCGCGGTCGTAGACCACCAGGTCGCGCCGGCCGCTGCGGTGGGAGATGACGCCGATCTGGCGGCCCGACCTGGTGGTGAAGTCGTAGCGCACGCCCACGCCCGGCAGCGAGGTCTCGTTGATGTCCATGCCGCTGTAGGCTCCTTCCCGCCGCGCCCGCGGCGGCTCGTGGGGGATGGTCGCAGCGCCGGCGGGTCGTCAGCGGAAGCCCTGGCGCTCCAGGTCGACGGTGGTGCCCGATGGGATCACCAGGGTGAAGTTGGGGGCGTCGACCTTGGAGCCGGGCAGCACCTGCCGGAACACCTGGTGGCCGCCGTACGACGCGACGAATGTCCAGGTCGGACCCATATCGACCACCTTGAAGGTGGCGCTGGAGCCCGGTGCGTGGGTGCCCAGGTTGAGCTGGGAACCGTGGCGGTCGATCGCGGTGACCTGGAGCGCCAGATGGGTCTGGTTCCGCACCCGGATGGCCGGGAGCTGCTGGACCGAGCCGTCGCTGGCCACGGCGGCCATCAGCCAGCCGATCCCGATCGCGGCGATCACCAGGGTCGCGGCGACCAGCGCCTGCACCACGCGGTCGGATCGCAGCGCCGGGTCGTCGAGCCGGATGTCGTCGATCGCGATCACCCTCTTCGCGGTCGGGTCGAGCTGTCCCGACCATCTTGCCGCCCGATCCCGCCGAGCGCAGATCGGGCCCGGCGACCTAGGCGACCGCTCCGGCGCAGGAGAGGAGCTCCTGGCGCGAGCGCGGGTCGTCGCGCAGCACGCCGTAGAGCGTCGAGGTGACCGTGCGGCTGCCGGTCGCCCGTACGCCCCGCAGCGACATGCAGGTGTGCTCGGCCTCCAGCACCACCCCGACGCCCTGCGGCTCCAGGTGCTGCTCGACCCAGTCGGCGATCTGCTTGGTGAGGCGCTCCTGCACCTGGAGCCGGCGGGCGAACAGCTGCACCACCCTGGCCAGCTTGGACAGGCCCAGGATGCGGTCGCCCGGCAGGTAGCCGACGTGCGCGACGCCGCTGAAGGGCAGCAGGTGGTGCTCGCAGAGCGAGTTGAAGGGGATCGCCTTGGCGAGCACCAGCCCGTTGTAGCCCTCGTCGTTGGGGAAGGTGGTCGGGTTGAACTGGAGCGGGGTCAGCAGCTCGGCGTAGGCGGCGGCGACCCGGCGGGGGGTGTCCCGCAGGTGCTCGGATTCCGGATCCTGGCCGAGCGCGACCAGCAGGTCGGCGACGGCGCGCTCGGCGTGGTCCAGGTCGACCGGGCGGAGCCCGTCGATCACCGCCGGTTGGCGGGAGCCGCCGAGGGGGAGCGGCTCGGCCTCCTCCAGCAGGGTGTCCGGGTCGTCGGGCTGTGGCGCGAGCAGACGCATGGCGATCCTCAGGAAGATTCGGTGGTGACGCTGCCGGCGCCGCCGGCGCTGCCGACGCGGTGCGGCTCCTTCTCGCCGGGCCAGACGTCGGCCTCCTCGTGGTGCCAGACCGGGTGGTCGCCCGAGGTCTCCACGTTGAAGCCGTAGTCGAAGACCATCGAGCCGCCGTAGCTGGCGCCGACCACGACCAGGATGGCGGCGACGACCGTGAGCACCATCAGCCCCGCCGGGGTGGCGGCGCCGCCGGCGGCCAGCCGCACGATCAGGTCGACCAGCACCAGCACGGTCACCACGATCATGATGATCGCGTGGGTGTTGATCGTCCGTCGCGCCTGCGTGCCGGCCTCGCTGGAGTAGTACCAGTCGGCCCAGCCGGTCAGGGCGGCCAGCACCGCGGCGATCGCGCCGCCCAGCAGCACCCAGGTCGCGGCGTGGAACAGCTCCTCCGCGACGGCCGGATGGCCGGAGTGCAGCGCGACCGACAGGACGTCGAACACCGCGGCGAACAGGTACGCGGCGATCGGGAGGTCGGTAAAGGGCGGGTGGAACGGCTTGCCGGCGTAGCCGCGGAGACCCTTGAACTTGCGGCCTTTCATCGTCAGCGGCGGGCCAACCGTGAAGTGCCTCATGCTTCCCCTCCAGCTCGACTGCCGGTCGCGGCGTTGTCCCGCCGCCAGGTGGGCGGCGGATCGTTCAGGGGGCGCTTCTAACGTTAATGAACTTTACTCTTAGAGAGCGCGCCACGCGAGTCCGGGTAGGATCTCGAGCCGGGCATCCGTCGCGCGCTGGGGAGGGCGGCTGGCATGGACGCGCCCGACCTGGTGGTTCGCGGGCAGCGGGTGGTGACCGGCGGCGAGCTGGTCGCCGCCTCGGTGCACGTCCGCGGCGGCGTCATCGACCGGGTCGCCGCCTACGACGACCCGCCGCCGCCCGGCGCCAGCGTGGTCGAGGCCGGCGACGCGGTGGTCATGCCCGGCCTGGTCGACACCCACGTGCACGTCAACGAGCCGGGCCGCACCGAGTGGGAGGGCTTCGGCTCGGCCACCCGCGCGGCCGCCGCCGGCGGGGTCACCACCATCGTCGACATGCCGCTCAACAGTCTGCCGCCGACCACCACGCCGGCCGCCCTACGACGCAAGCGCGAGGCGGCCGCCGGGAAGTGCCACGTCGACGTCGGCTTCTGGGGCGGGGTGGTGCCCGGCAACCTCGGCGAGCTCGCCCCGCTGTGGGACGGCGGCGTGTTCGGCTTCAAGGCGTTCCTGGTGAACTCCGGCGTGGAGGAGTTCCCCGCGGTCGGGACGGCCGAGCTGGAGGCGGCCATGGCCGCGCTGGCGGAGCTCGGCGCGCTGGCGGTGGTGCACGCCGAGGCGCCCGGGCCGATCGCCGCGGCCACCAGGGCCGGCGCCGGGGACGACCCGCGCGCCTACTCGACCTGGCTGCGCTCGCGTCCCGACCGCGCCGAGGCCGAGGCGGTCGCCACCGTGGCCGGGCTGTCCCTGCGCCTCGCCACCCGCGCGCACGTGCTGCACCTCTCTTCGGCCGAGGCGCTCGAGCCGCTGCGGCGCGCCCGCGCGGCCGGCGCGCCGCTCAGCGCCGAAACCTGCCCGCACTACCTGGCGCTGGCCGCCGAGCAGGTGCCCGACGGCGCCACGGTGTTCAAGTGCGCCCCGCCGATCCGCCCGGCGGCCAACCGGGAGCGCCTCTGGGACGCGCTCGCCGCCGGCGACCTCTCGCTGATCTGCTCGGACCACTCGCCCTGCCCGCCGGAGCGCAAGCGCCTCGAAGCGGGCGACTTCATGGCCGCGTGGGGCGGCATCAGCTCGCTCCAGCTGGGCCTGCCGGTCGTCTGGTCGACCGCCCGCGAGCGCGGCCACACCCTGGTCGAGCTGGCCGAATGGATGTGCGCGGCGCCGGCCCGCCTGGTCGGGCTGGATGCCGCCAAGGGCTCGATCGCGCTGGGTCGCGACGCCGACCTGGTGCTGCTCGACCCCGACGCCAGCTTCACGGTCGACCCCTCCTGCCTCTACCATCGCCACCCGGTCACGCCATACGCTGGCCGGGTGCTCCACGGCGTGGTGCGGGCCACGTACCTGCGCGGGCGGCTCGCGTGGGACGCAACGGGGTTCGCGCCCCGGCCGGGGGGCAGGTTGCTCGCAAGGGAGGCGCCGCGATGAGCTCCGAGGCAGTTGGCGAGCCGCTGGTGGACCTCGCCGCCAAGCGGCTCGGCGGCATGGTGCTGGCCGCCAGCGACGAGTTCTTCGCCCCCAAGGAGCGGCTGCTCGAGCCGGCCGCGGCCGTCTTCGAGCCGGGCCGCTACACCGACCGCGGCAAGTGGATGGACGGCTGGGAGACGCGCCGCCGCCGCGGGCCCGGCGACGACTGGGCGCTGGTCCGGCTGGGCCTGCCGGGGGTGGCGCGCACGCTGGTGGTCGACACCGCCCACTTCCGCGGCAACCACCCGGCCTCCTGCTCGGTGGAGGGGCTGGCGACCGACCCCGACGCCGACCCGGCCGAGCTGGTGGAAACACACGGCTGGGTCGAGCTGCTGCCGCGGATGCCGCTGGAGCCCGACCACGAGCACCGCTTCGGCGTGCGGGCGCCGCTGCGCGTGACCCACCTGCTGCTGCGGATCTACCCGGACGGCGGGGTGGCGCGCCTGCGGGCGCTGGGGGAGCCACTGCCAGACCTGCGCCGGCTCGCCGGTGCGGGCGGCCGGCTCGACCTGGCGGCCACCGCCAACGGCGCCGAGGTGGTCGCCTGCAGCGACATGACGTTCGGCTCGGTGCGGAACATGCTGCTGCCCGGCGACGCGGTCGACATGGGCGACGGCTGGGAGACGCGCCGCCGCCGCGGCCCCGGGCACGACTGGGCGGTCGTGCGCCTGGCGGCCGAGGGCACCATCGAGCGCGTCGAGATCGGCACCACCCACTACAAGGGCAACTATCCAGACCGCTGCCTGCTGGAGGCGTGCAGCGACCCGGGCGCCGGCCTGGGCGATCCCGGCGAGCGGCCGGACGGCGGCTGGTGGGCGGTGGTGCCGTCCACCAGGCTGCAGCCACACCGGCAGCACGTCTTCGCCGCGCCCGCCGGGGCCGGCCGCCAGGCGACCCACGTGCGGCTGTCGATCTACCCCGACGGCGGGATCAGCCGGCTGCGGATCTTCGGTCAGGTCAGCGAGCGCGGCTGGGAGCGCTGGGGCCTGCGCTGGCTGAACGCCCTGCCGGCGCGGCAGGCCGAGGCCGAGCTGCTGGCCTGCTGCGGGTCGCGCGCCTGGGCCGCCGCCATGGCGGCCGCCCGCCCGTTCGCCGACGTCGCCACCCTGGCCGCCACCGCCGACCAGATCTGGGACGGCC
>DASVXQ010000494.1:0-13808 GCA_036392615.1 Actinomycetes bacterium
GGCTTCCATTTCTACACGTTCAACGAGGTCGCCAGGACCGAGCGATGGCGCCAGCAGGCGCTCGCGCACCTGACGGCGGTCACGCTGTGACCACGATCGGCGAGCGGGCGTCTCATCGCTGGGCGAGCACGTCGGCGGCGGCTCGCTGGCCGCTGCGGAGCGCGCCCTCCATCAGGCCGGCCCACTCGCCGGCGGTGTGCTCGCCGGCGAAGTGCAGCGGCCCGACCGGACGGGCGAGCAGCTGGTCGTCGTCCCGCCGCGAGCCGGGCACCCTGGTCGAGTAGGCGGCGCAGGCCCACGGGTCGTCCGCCCAGGTGGCCAGCACGGCGCCGCCGGAGTTCAGCGGGAGGTCGGGCCGCAGGCGGCGCAGCCGCTCCAGCCAGGTCTCCGGGCCGGCCTCGACCCGCAGCGCCCGCAGCGCCGGCGCCGACCCCGCGAAGGCGCTCACCAGCGGCTGCACCGCGCCGTTGGCGCCGCGGGCCGTCCAGGTCCAGTAGCGGTCCGGCACGCTCATCACCGCGCTGGGCCGGGGCGGGGCGTGCAGCGGCACGTGCAGCTTGGCGGCGTGCCCGTAGACCACGCGGCCAAGCGCCTCGCACTTCCAGCCGGGCAGCGGCGGGTCGAAGGCGACCCGCCCGATGACCGACGCCGGCACGGTGACCACGCAGGCGTCGGCCTCGACCACCGCGCCGGCGGCGCGCAGCCGCACCCCCCGGTCCGACCAGCTCACCGCCTCGACGGGGACGCCGAGCCGCACCGCCGTGCCGAGCCGCTCGGCCAGCGCCTCCGCCAGCCGCTGATTGCCGCCGGCGACCCGCAGGCTCTCGCTGGTGTCGAAGGTGGAGCCGGAGTGCTCCAGCGAGGTCGCGGCCAGGCGCTCCAGGGGCTGGGCGGCGGAGATCTGGATGCGCGCCGCGATCGCGGCCCGCGCGCCGGGGTCCAGCGGGAGCTCGTCCAGCAGCGTCGCCACGGACATGGCCGGCAGGCGCGCGCGCCGCTCGGCGACCATCCGGCCCAGCCGGGTGATCTCGCTGCGCAGGGTGGCCCGCGAGACCGGCGGCCCGCCGCGCGGGTCGCGGCTGCCGTAGCTCATGCCGGCGGGCGCCAGCTCCACGCCGAGCTCGGCGGCCGTGCCGGCCAGCGCCTGGTGGCCGTGCTCGATGAACTCCGCGCCGAGCTCGGCCACGGCGCCGTTGCCCAGCCGCTGCGAGCGCACCCGCCCGCCGACCCGGCGGCGCGCCTCCAGCACGACCACCTCGCGGCCGGCCCGCAGCAGCGTCCAGGCCGCCGCGAGCCCGGCGAAGCCGGCGCCCACCACGCACACCCGCCCGGGCGGCTGGGGCTGGAGGGGATGGTTGGACATCGTCGCGCCTCAGGGTGCCAGGTTGACGTAGATGTGCTTGGCCTCGAGATAGTCGTCGATGCCATGGGCGCCGAGCTCGCGGCCGATGCCCGATTGCTTGTAGCCGCCCCAGGGCGCCTCGGTCGGGGCGGGCTGGGTGTCGTTGATCCAGACGATCCCGGCGCGCAGCGCCCGCGCGGTGGTCAGCGCCTTCTTCACGTCGCGGGTCCAGACCGCCGCCGCCAGCCCGTAGTCGCTGTCGTTGGCCAGCCGGACGACCTCGTCCGGGTCCTCGAAGGGGATCACGGTCATCACCGGGCCGAAGATCTCCTCCCGCGCGATGGTGGCGTCGTTGGAGGCGCGGAAGATCGCCGGGGCCGCGAAGAAGCCGCCGGCCAGGCGCTCGTCGGCGGGCCGCCGCCCGGTCGCCACCAGCTCCGCCTCCGTCCGGCCGATCTCCATGTAGCGCTCCACCCGCTCCAGCTGCTCGGCGCTGACCAGCGGGCCCATGGTGGTGTCCTCCGCCAGCCCGTCGCCGAGCTTGACCCGCGCGGCCCGCTCGGCCATGGCAGCCAGCGCGTCGTCCAGGATCGAGGCCTCCACCAGCACCCTCGAGCCGGCCGAGCAGATCTCGCCCTGGTTCCAGAAGATCCCGTCGCAGCTTCCCTGGACCGCCGCGTCGAAGTCGGCGTCGGCGAACACGATGTTGGGCGACTTGCCGCCGAGCTCCAGGGTGACCCGCTTGAGCGTGTCGGCGCTCGAGCGCATCACCCGCATGCCGACCTCGCGCGACCCGGTGAAGCCGACCTTGTCGACCTTGGGGCTGGCCACCAGCGGCGCGCCGGCGGTCTCGCCGAAGCCGGTGACCACGTGGAGCACGCCCGGCGGCAGGCCGGCCTCCTCCAGGATCCCCGGCAGCTCCAGGGCCGTCAGCGGCGTCTGCTCGGCCGGCTTGAGCACCACCGTGCAGCCGGCCGCCAGCGCCGGCGCGAGCTTCTGCACGGCCATCATCATCGGGTAGTTCCAGGGCGTGATCGCCGCCGCCACGCCCATCGGCTCCTTGACGACCAGGCTGAGGGCGTCCGGTCCGACCGGCGGGATCTCACCGTGGACCTTGGTGGCCCAGCCGCCGTAGTACTCGAACATGAAGGCGACCTCGGCGATGTCCTCCCGCGCCTCGCCGATCGGCTTGCCGGAGTCGAGCGTCTCCAGCCGCGCCAGGCGCTCGTGCTCGCGCCGCACGATCTCGGCGGCGCGCAGCAGGATGCGGCCGCGCTCGCGCTCGTTGGTGCGCGGCCACCAGCGGCCCTCGTCGAACGTCCGGCGGGCCGCGTCGACCGCCAGCTCGACGTCCGCCGGCCGGGCGTCCGGCACGGTGGCGATGACCTCGCCGGTGGCGGGGTTCAGCACCTCGAAGCGGCCGCCGTCGGCGGCGTCCACCCACTTCCCGTCCACGTACATGCGCGCGTCGGCCATGGCTGCTCCTAGAGCTGGGCGGCGAAGTCCTCGACGCCGGAGGCGCCCCGGCGCTCACCGCGGGTCATGCGCCGGTAGACGAGGTACCCGAGCGTGACCGCCAGCAGCGAGGACACCAGCATGATGGTGGCCAGCGCGTTGAGCGCCGGGGTCGGCGTGGCGCGGGCGCTGTTGTAGATCTTCACCGACATCGGCTCGGTGGCGGCGTCCGACGACAGGTAGCGGACGATCACGAAGTCGTCGATCACGTCGGCGAACACCAGCACCGCGCTGGCGAAGATCGCCGGGTAGAGCAGCGGCAGCAGCACCCGCCGCAGGGCGCGCAGGGGCGAGGCGCCGAGGTCCATGGCGGCCTCCTCGTAGTCCCGGCCGATCGACAGCAGCCGGGCCCGGCAGATGATCGCCGGATAGGAGATCTGGAAGGTCACCAGGCCGAGGAACTGCGCGGTGGTGCCGAGCGCGATGAACTTGAGCAGGTTGGTGATCACCAGCAGCAGCGCCACCCCGAGGATGATCTCCGGCAGCACGAACGACAGCAGCATCTGGAAATTGGCCGCGGCGGCGACACGGCCGCGCCAGCGGTCGAGCCCGATGGCGAAGGCGACCCCCAGCGGCACGGCGACCGCCGTGGTCAGCGCGGCCAGGCGCAGGCTCTGCAACAGCGCGCTGTGCAGGTCCGGGTCGTGCCAGACCGACAGCACCGGGTCCGTCCAGTACCAGCGCAGTGAGAAGCCCTGCCAGGTCGAACGGGAGCGCCCGGCGTTGAACGAGAACCACACCGCGATCGCCACCGGCAGGATCGCCCAGGCGAGGTAGAGCCAGGCGAACGCCTCCAGCAGCCGCGGCGGCCGCCAGGGGCTGCGCCACCAGCGCACCGCCCGGCCCACGCCGCGCGGCGCAGCCAGCGCCGGGGCGACCTGCGTCGGCGGCGCGGTCACGCCGTCCCCTCCCGGGACGCCCTGCTGGTGGACCAGATGTAGTAGAGCATGGGCAGCAGCAGGAACAGCATCAGCAGCACCACCAGGACCGCGCCCTGGCCGCCCTGGCCCGGCGTGCCGATGGCGTCGTTGATCAGGTTGCCGACCATCGACGTCTTGGGCGAGCCCGACAGCAGGTCGTTGGTGAAGTAGTCGCCGAACATCGGCAGCGTCACGATCACCATGCCGGCGAGGATCGCCTGCCGCGACATCGGCAGGGTCACCCGCAGGAAGGTCCCGACCCGGCTGGCGCCGAGGTCGCGCGCCGCCTCGAGCATGCTCGGCTCGATGCGGTCCAGCCCGGCGAACAACGGCAGCACCATGTAGGGCACGTAGCCGTAGACCAGGCCGAGCACCACGGTCGAGGGGCGGCCGGCCAGCCAGCCGACCGGCTGCTGGATCAGGTGCGCGGCCCGCAGCGTCCGGTTGACCAGGCCGTCGCCCTCCAGCAGGTTCACCCAGGCGAGCATGCGCATCATGTAGCTCACCCAGAACGGCGCGATCAGCAGCGCGAGGAACATGGCCTTGCGGCGGCCGCCGTGCCGCGCCACGAAGTACGCCACCGGGTAGGCCAGCAGCAGGCTGAGCAGCGAGGCGGCCACCACGAACAGCAGCGTCCGCGCCACCGCCGGGCCGAGGTAGGCCTGCCTGCCGACGATGTGGCCGACCACGTCGCCCAAGGTGGACAGGTCCCACTCGACCGGGTTCCAGATCGGCACGGGGTTGCGGAACAGCGGGTCGATGGCGCCGAAGGCGATCGACAGCACCACGTAGAACGGCAGCACGAACAGCAGCGCGAGCCAGAGCGCGCCGGGCGCGGCGAAGGCCGGCCAGAACCAGCGCGGGTACCAGGCGCCACGCGCGGCGGCCCGCCGCCGCCGGCGGGCCGCCACGCGGCTGGACCGGACCGCCACCTCAGGCGCCGGCCTTGAACTGCTGCCAGGCGTCGTGCCACAGGCCGTCGACCGACGGCGACAGCTCGAGTTGCCGGAAGCCGCTGTCGAAATACTGCGGCAGCACCGTGGCCGAGGCGAGGTTCTGGGGGACCAGCTCCTGGCTGACGAGCTCCTTCGGGTTGATCGTGTTCAGCGGCGGCTGGTAGCCGTTCCAGCCCATGTTCTCGATCGCCACGTCGGCGTCGAGCATCCAGTTGAGGAACAGGTGGGCCAGCACCGGGTTCTTGCCGGAGCGCAGGATGGCCAGCAGGTCGCTGCCGACCGCTCCGCGCCCGTCGGCCGGGAACCAGTAGCGCATCACGTCGGCGCTCTGCCCCTTGGGCATGTAGTACTGCGCGTTGACCATGTCGCCGGACCAGGACTGCGTCACCCATACCTTGGCCTCGGGCAGGTCGACGTAGTCGTTGGTGCTGACCACCGGCTGGACCTTCTTGGCGAGGTCGACCAGCTGGTCGCGGACCATGTTGATCTTGGCCGGGTCGCCGGTGTTGAGGTCGGTGACCCCGTTGCGCAGCAGGACCATGCTCATGGCCTCGCGGTAGTCGTCGAGGATCTCGATCTTGCCCTTGAGGCGCGTGTCCCAGAAGACGTCGTAGGGGTTCGGCAGCTTGGCGATGTCCTGGCTGACCTTGTCGACCCGCCAGGCGATCCCGGTGGTGTAGACGGTGTAGGGCACCGAGTACTGCCAGCCCTGGTCGTAGAAGGGGTTCTGGAATACCGGCCAGACCTGGCCGATGTTGGCGATGTAGGAGTGGTTCAGCGGCCGCAGGTATTTGCCCTGGATCAATTTGCCGAGCACGTCGTAGGTGGGCACCAGCAGGTCGAAATCGACCTTGCCGCCGCGGATCTTGGCGAGCGCCTCGTCCATATTGTTGAAGGTCGAGATCTGCACCTTGACGCCGTATTGCTTGTACTTTTTCTCGAAGTCCTGGACGACCTTCTTGTAGATGTAGTCCGACCAGTTGTAGAGCTTGAGGGTGGCGTTGCGCTCGGGCGCCAGTCCGGCGGCGATCGGCTGGTTGTCGGGATAGATCGGCCACTTGACCGGGTGGCTCGGGCTCGCGAGCAGCGGGCCGGCCTTGGAGAGCTGCTCACGCCGGCTCCCGCCGCCACACGCCTCCAGCAGCGACCCGCCGGCGGTCAGCGCCAAGGCGGCACCTGACCCCCGCAGGAAGGCTCTCCGGCTGATGCCCCGCGGTCGCGCGGGTGGATCCAGATGGTCCCGTGTCATCGGTTCCCACCTCACCGTAAGCACAAGAGAGCGCCTGCGGTCGGCAGGACCGCATCGCTCTGGTGGGTTGCGTGCCGGCGCGACCGTACAATAAACTGAACGTTCAGTCAATGAGCTGTGGCCCGCTCCGGGAGCCCGGTCGTGTCGAGCAACCATCAGTTGTCAGAGGCGGATCTCGCCGTCCAGGCCGCGACACGGTCGTTGGTCGACGAGCTGCTCATCCCCTACGAGGTCCAGGCCGAGCTGGACGGCGGCGAGCTGCCCGCCGAGGTGCTCGACCGCCAGCACGCGCGCATCGACGAGCTCGGCCTCGGCGCCATCAACATGCCGGCGGAGCTCGGCGGCGGCGGCTTCAGCACCCTCCAGCAGGTGCTCGTCCAGGAGCAGCTCGGCCGGGCGACCAACGCGCTCGGCTGGATCGTCCACACCCCCGCCGGCTGGCTTCCGAAGGTGGCGACCCCAGAGCAGCTGGAGCGCTGGGTGATCCCGACCATCCGGGGCGAGCGGCGCGAGTGCTACGCCATCACCGAGGAGGGCGCCGGCTCCGACGTCGACGCCATCCAGGCCACCGTCCGGCGCGACGGCGGCGACTACCTGCTCGACGGCGTCAAGTGGCACGTGACCTCGTTCAACCGCTCGGACTACCTGTTCTTCCAGGGGAAGCTGACCGACGGCCGGGGCGCCGGCGCCCACGCCATGGTGGTGGTCGACATCGACACCCCCGGTGTGCGGCTGGTGCGCACCCCCGCCTACATGCACACCATCGCCCACCACCACCCCACCGTGGCGTTCGAGGGCGTGCGGGTGCCCGCCGGCCAGCTGATCGGCGACGAGGGCGACGGGATGCGCTTCGCCCACGAGTGGTTCCGCTACGAGCGGCTGATGATCGCCGCCCGCGCGCTCGGCACGGCCGACCGGCTGATCCAGGAGGCGACCGCCTTCGCGACCGGGCGCCGAGCCTACGGCCAGCCGATCTTCGACTACCAGGCGGTCCAGTTCATGCTGGCCGACTCGCTCACCGAGCTGTGGGCGTCGCGGCTGATGACCTACGCCACCGCCCGCGCGATCGACCAGGACGCCGACGTGAAGGTGCAGCACGCGCAGTGCTCGATGGCCAAGCTGTACGCCTCCGAGATGGTCGGGCGGGTGGCCGACCGCGCCGTGCAGATCTTCGGCGGCCGCGGTTACATGCGGGAGAACGTCGCCGAGCGCTTCTACCGGGAGGTGCGGGTGGACCGCATCTGGGAGGGCACTTCCGAGATCCAGCGGGGAATCATCGCCGACCAGCTCGCCAAGCGTGGCACCGGCCGGCTGATCGGATAGCCGCCGCAGGGAGGACGTTGCATGACCGTCGACCTCGAGACCACCGCGGGCCTGCTCGCCCGCCTCGACGAGCTGATCGCCGAACAGGAGCGCGTCTTCCTCGCGCGCCAGCCCAGGTCACGGGCGCTGCTGGAGCGGGCGCGCCGCTCGCTGGCCGGGGGGGTGACCTCCAACTGGCAGATCGCCCGCCCGCAGGCGGTCTGGATCAGCCACGGACGCGGCTCGAAGATCGTCGACGTCGACGGCACCGAGTACGTCGACCTGCACGGCGGCTACGGCGCCATGGCGGTGGGGCACGCGCACCCGAGCGTGGTGGCGGCCGTGTCGGAACGGGTCGCCCAGGGCACCCACTTCGCCCAGCCGACCGAGGACGCCATCGTGGTGGCGGAGGAGCTCTCGCGCCGCTTCGGCCTGCCCCAGTGGCGCTTCGCCAACTCCGGCACCGAGGCGACCATGGACGCGGTCCACCTCATGCGGGCGATCACCGGCCGCCCCAAGATCGTCAAGCTCGAGGGCGCCTACCACGGCCACCACGACTCGGTGCAGGTCTCGGTCTACCCCGCCGCCGACGAGATCGGGCCGCGCAGCCGGCCGAACAGCGTGCCGTCGAGCGCCGGCATCCCGGCCGGGATCGTCGAGCTGACGGTGATCACCCCGTTCAACGACCTGGACGTGCTGGCGGACATCCTGGAGGCCGAGCGCGGCCAGGTCGCCGGGATGCTGATCGAGCCGGTGATGATGAACGCCGGCGTGATCCTGCCAGAGCCCGGCTACCTCGAGGGGCTGCGCGAGCTGACCAGCCGGCACGGCGTGCTGCTGGCGTTCGACGAGGTCAAGACCGGCCTGACGGTGAGCCCCGGCGGCGCCACCGCGCGCTTTGGCGTGCGCCCGGACATCGTCTGCCTGGCCAAGTCCGTGGGCGGCGGGCTGGCGACCGCCGCCATCGGCGGCAGCGCCGGGGTGATGGAGGCCATCGCCAGCGGCCGCTACGAGCAGGTCGGCACCTTCAACGGCAACCCGCTGGCGATGGCCGCGGCGCGCGCCGCGCTCATCGAGGTGCTCACCGACGACGCCTACGCGCGCTTCGACCGGCTGCGCGAGCTGATGGTCGCCGGCTGCCAGGCCGCCATCGCCGAGCACGAGCTGCCCGCCCACCTGATCGCGATCGGCGCCAAGGGCTGCGTGACCTTCTCCGACCAGCCGGTGCGCGACTTCCGCGACTTCCTTGAGATCGACGACCGCTGGAGCCACTGCCACTGGCTCTTCCAGCACAACGGCGGGGTGTTCCTGCCGCCCTGGGGCAAGGCCGAGCAGTGGCTCATCTCCGCCCAGCACACCGAGGAGGACGCCGAGCGCTTCGTGGCCAACTTCCGTTCCTTCGCCGCGGCGGTCAGGGGCTGAGCGGTGGCCGGCGGGACCGTCCACCTCGTCGAGCTGGTCAAGCGCTTCGAGGAGGTCACCGCGGTCGACGGCATCGACCTGGCCATCCCCGGCGGCGAGTTCTTCTCGCTGCTGGGGCCGTCGGGTTGCGGCAAGACCACCACGCTGCGGCTGATCGCCGGCTTCGAGCAGCCCACCAGCGGCCGGATCCTGCTGGACGACCGCGACATGGCCCAGACCCCGCCGCACCGCCGCAAGGTCAACACCGTCTTCCAGAGCTACGCGCTGTTCCCCTTCCTGTCGGTGCGCGACAACGTCGCCTTCGGCCTGCGCTACAAGCGCGTGTCCAAGGCGGAGGCGCGGCGCATGGTCGGCGAGGCGCTGGCCCTGGTGCGGCTGGAGGGCATGGAGCGCCGCCGCCCGACGCAGCTCTCCGGCGGCCAGCAGCAGCGCGTGGCGCTGGCGAGGGCGCTGGTGCTGGAGCCGTCGGTGCTGCTGCTGGACGAGCCGCTCGGCGCGCTCGACGCCAAGCTCCGCCAGGCGCTCCAGGTGGAGCTGAAGGCGCTGCAGGAGACCGTGGGCATCACCTTCGTGTACGTGACCCACGACCAGGAGGAGGCGCTGACCATGTCGGATCGCCTGGCGGTGATGTCCGGCGGGCGCATCCAGCAGGTCGGCACCCCGGCGCAGGTCTACGAGGAGCCGGCTGGCGCCTTCGTCGCCGACTTCCTGGGTGTCTCCAACCTGATGGCCGCGCGGGCGGAGGGGCCGGCCGGCGCCGGCCGCTGCGGCGTGCGGCTGGGCCAGTTCCAGCTCCAGGCCGAGCGTGGCGACCTCGCCGCCCGCGGGCCGGTCAAGCTGGTGATCCGGCCGGAGCGGGTGCGGCTGGAGCCGTACGGGTCCGGCGGTGAGAACCGGCTCCCCGGCATGGTCGAGCGGCTGGTCTACCAGGGCGCCGGCGTGCGGCTGTTCGTGCGCCTGGCGCCGGGCGAGACGGTGCAGGTGGCGGTGCCGAACCAGGGCGGGGCGATGCCGTTCGAGCAGGGTACCGCGGTGGTCGCGCACCTGCCCGCCGACGCGCTGCGGGTGCTCGCCGACCCGTCCGCCGCGCCGGCCGAGGTGCCCAGCGACCAGCCGGTCGGCAGCTAGCTGGAGCGATCAGCCGACGGCATGCGCGGCCAGCGCCTTGGCGCGGTCCGCCTCGGTCCACTCGAAGCCGAGCTCGCGGGCGCAGGTCTCCATGCACAGGTCGAACATGCGCTCCGCGTCGACCTCCGGGTCGCCCAGCACCACCGCGATCGCGAGCCCGTCGATCAGCGCCGCCAGCCGGATCGCGAAGCCGTCGGGGTCGAGCGTGCCGAACTCGCCGGCCTTCTGGCCCGCGCGGACGGTGTCGGCGAGCATCTTGCGCCACTGCTGGTCGAGCCGCGCGCGGTGCTCCGCCACCTCGGCGTCGCGCCGCGCCCTGGCCCACAGCTCCAGCCACAGCACCCAGGAGTCGACCGCGTCCGGGGCCGACCCCAGCGGGCAGCTCGAGGCGACCAGCTCGACCAGCTGGTCGCGGGCGCTGGGCAGGGTGCTGAGCTTGTTGGCGGCGTCCGCGAAGAACGCCTCGTCGGCGTAGGCGAGCGCCTCGGCGAGCACGCGGTCCTTGCTGCCGAAGTAGTAGATCACCAGGCCGGGGCTGGCGCCGGCTCGCTTGGCCACGTCGACGATCCTGGTGTCACACAACCCGCGCTCGCCGATGACCTGCGCGGCCGCCTCCAGGATCTGGCGGCGCCTCGCCTCCGGCAGCGTCTTCCGTGGGCTCATCGGCCCTCCGTTCGAACCGGCTTGCCTCACCCTTGTCTTGCCCTCTCCCAACATTTTAAACTGAACGTTCAGTCAAAGCCATCGTCGGGTGGCCGTGAGCCCGCCCGGCAGTCGATGCAGCCTCGGGCGCGGACAACGCGACGTGACGAGAGGGGCACATCATGGCCAACACCTACGACGCCATCGTGGTCGGCGGCGGGCACAACGGCCTGGTTGCCGCAGCCTATCTCGCCCGCGCCGGCGCCAACACGATCGTGCTCGAGGCGCGGCACAAGACCGGCGGCGCCGCCGCCACCGACGCCCCCTGGCCCGAGGCGCCCGACATCAGGGTCACCCGGCTCTCCTACGTGATGAGCCTGATGCCGCCGTCGATCATCCGCGACCTCGAGCTCGAGCGGCACGGCTACAAGGTCCACCCCATGGGCCCCTACTACCAGGCCTGGCCCGACGGCCGCTCGCTCAAGCTCTACGCCGACGACGCCAAGCGCAACCACGAGGAGATCAGCAAGTTCTCCAAGCGCGACGCCGACGCCATGCCGAAGTGGGACGCGTGGCTCAGCGGCCTCGCCACGGTGCTCGGCCCGCTGCTGAGCCAGACCCCGCCGAAGATCGGCTCGCGCCGCTGGCGCGACGTCCGTGACACGCTGCGGCTGGCGTGGCGCTACCGCGGCCTGCACGTCCGCGGGGTCGCCGACGTCACCCGGCTGATGACCATGAGCATCACCGACCTGCTGGACGACTGGTTCGAGTCCACCGAGGTCAAGGCCGCGATGGTGATCAACGGCGTGATCGGCACCTGGGCCGGCCCGGACGAGCCCGGCACCGCCTACGTGATGGCGCACCACTCCATCGGCGACGTCGGCGACGGCCACCTCGGCAACTGGGGCTTCCCCGAGGGCGGCATGGGCGCGGTGGCCGACGCCATCCGCCGCTCGGCCGAGGCGTTCGGCGCCACCGTGCGGACCAACGCGCCGGTGGAGCGCGTGCTCACCAGCGGCGGCAGGGTCCGGGGCGTCGCGCTGGCCGGCGGCGAGGAGCTGTCGGCGCCGCTGGTGGTCACCGCGGTGCACCCAAGGATCGCCTTCCTCCAGCACCTGGACCGCCGCGAGCTGCCGGAGGACTTCGTCACCGACATCGAGCGCTGGAAGAGCCGCAGCGGCGTGGTCAAGATCAACCTCGCCCTGGCGGAGCTGCCCGACTTCACCGCCGACCGCGGCACCGAGCCGGACGAGCACCACACCGGCGCGATCGAGCTGGCGCTCTCGCCCGAGTACGTCGAGGACGCCTTCCAGGACGCCAAGCACGGGCGCGCGGCCGAGCGGCCCTTCTCCGACGGCTGCATCCCCACCGTGCTCGACCGCACCCTCTGCCCCGACGGCGTTCACGTGATGTCGCTGTTCACCCAGTGGTGCCCGGCGTCGTGGAACGACGCGCCGCACCAGGAGGAGCTGGAGGCCTACGCCGACCGGGTGGTCGACGGCTACGCCGAGCTGGCGCCCAACCTCAAGGGCGCCATCCTCCACCGCGAGGTGCTCGGCCCCTGGCACATGGAGCGGGAGTACGGCCTGATCGGCGGCAACATCTTCCACGGCGAGCTGTCCGCCGACCAGCTCTTCCACATGCGGCCGGCGCCGGGCTACGCCGACTACCGCACCCCGATCGCCGGCCTGTACCAGGCCAGCTCCGCCACGCACGGTGGCGGCGGCGTCTGCGGCATCCCCGGCTGGCAGGCGGCGCGCGCGATCCTCGCCGACCGCGGCCGCAAGCGCTTCGCGAGGACCGAGGCAAGCTCGGAGGGCGCCGTCGTATGAGCCCGCCGGGCCGGTCGGCTCCCGCATCGCCGGGCGGCGCGACGACCGGCCCGGCCGCACCGGGCCGGGCGGTGACCGGTCCCGCCACGTCCGTCTCCCGCATGCTGGAAGCCGGCTCGGTCGCGGTGGTCGGCGCCAGCGCCCGGCCGGGGTCGTTCGGCGAGCAGCTCATGCGGGAGCTGCTCGCCGGCGGCTACCAGGGCCGGCTCCACCCGGTCAACCCGCGCTGGACGGCGGTGCTCGGCCTGCCCTGCCTGCCCAGCCTCGCCGACCTGCCGGAGCCCGTCGACCTGGCGATCCTGGCGGTCCCCAACGCGCGGCTCGAGGAGCAGCTCCGCGCCGCGGCGACCGCCCGCGCGGCCTCGGCGGTGATCTTCGCCAGCGCCCACGAGCGGCCGGCGCCCGGCGTGCCGCCGCTCAGCGAGCGCCTTCGGGCCGTGGCGCTCCAGGCCGGCATGGCCCTCTGCGGGCCCAACGGCATGGGCTTCCTGAACCTGGAGCGGCGGCTGCGCGCCTGCGGCTTCCCGCACCCGCCCGACCTGCGGCCCGGACCGATCGCCTTGGTGACCCACTCCGGCTCGGCGTTCTCCGCGCTGCTCCACAACCGCCGCGGCCTGCGCTTCAACCTGGCCGTTTCGAGCGGGCTGGAGCTGGTCACGGGCGCCGCCGCCTACCTCGACTACGCGCTGGAGCTGGAGAGCACCCGAATGGTCGCGCTGTTCCTCGAGACCCTGCGGGAGCCGGCCGAGTTCCGCGCCGCGCTGGCCAAGGCAGCCGCGCGGGACGTGCCGGTGGTGGCGCTCACGGTCGGACGGGGTGAGCGCGGCAGCGCGATGGTGGCCGCCCACACCGGCGCGCTGGCCGGCAGCGAGGCCGCCTGGGAGGCGCTGTTCGACGCCGACGGCGCGCACCGCGTCCGCTCGCTCGACGAGCTGGCCGACACGCTGGAGCTGTTCGCCGCCGGCCGGCGCGCCGGTGTGGGCGGGCTGGCGACCGTGCACGACTCCGGCGGCGAGCGGGCCCACCTGGTCGACCTGGCCGAGGAGGCCGGCGTCCCGCTCCCGCCGATCGCCGAGGCGACCCGCCGGCGCCTGGCGAGCGTGCTGGAGGAGGGGCTGGAGCCGGCCAACCCGCTGGACGCCTGGGGCACCGGCAACGACGCCGAGCGGATCTTCCTGGAGGCCATGATCGCGCTCGTCGAGGACCCGGCGGTCGCCGCGGTGGCCTTGTGCGTCGACCTCACCACCGAGCCGCTGCCGGGGACGGGATACCCAGCCGTCGCGCTCGGCGCCGCCTGCGCCACCGCCAAGCCGGTCGCCGTACTCGCCAACCTCGCCAGCGCGATCGACCCGCGCGACGCCGCCATCGTCCGCGACGGCGGCGTGCCGGTGCTGGAGGGCACCGCCACCGGGCTGACGGCTCTCCGGCACCTGCTCGACCACCGGGATCTGCGGGCCCGCCCGCCGCTGGAACCGCCCGCGCCCACCCCCGCCGCGGCGC
>DASVXQ010000495.1:0-10842 GCA_036392615.1 Actinomycetes bacterium
GGGGGGGTTCAGGCCGGTGTGGAAGGCGTAGAAGGTCTCGATGAACGCCTCCCCGAACCGGTTCTTACAGTTTTGCGGGCTGGCGTCCCAGTAGCCACTGTGCGCATCAAACACAAAATTCCCGTCCTTCACTCCGCCTCACTCCTTGGAGCCGTGGCCAGACCGGCCGGGGGATGCGACCTCCATCGATGAAGCTTCACCGCGTCAGTGGCCCACCTCCCCCTTGGGTCCTGGACACGGTCAGGTCCTGCAGCACGTCCGTCGGCCGGAGCAGCACCCACAGGCCGAGGACGAGACCGAACAGCAGGTGTGCGGCGGTGAAGGTGACCCAGCCCGTCCTCGAGGGCAGGTCCGAGATCGGCTCGCCCGCACCGGAGAGCCGCGCGACCGCGGGCAACACGACCACGGTCATCATCGCCATGACCCCCAGGCCGTAGAGCAGGCCGCCCCCGACCGCGGCGCGACCCCGGAGCCGGCCGGCGCGGGCCAGCAGCCCGAACAGCGCGCCGAAGAAGCCGCCGACCGCCAGATGGATCGCGCCGGCGAAGACCAGCAGGTCCCGCCCGACCTCGATGCGCGGCCCGCCCGACGCGGCCAGGGCGGGGTTGGCGAGCGCGGCGACCTCGCGCAGCGGCGTGGTGAAGGGCAGGTGGCGCCAGGCCGCGGCGGCGATCATCGCGAACAGCCCCATGACGGCCGCAGCGACCAGCCCGGCCAGAACCCCCGGGGCCACCGCCCGGTCGATCGCCTCGCCGCGCGACGCAGCGTCCACCTCCGCCCCTCCCGCCTAGTGCCAGCCGTGGTCGCCCCCGCCGGGGCCCTGCCTTCCCGAGCCGGCCCGCCGCGTCCGCCGGCGCACCGCGCGCTTGCGGCGCGCCCGGCGGCGCAGCTCCCGCGCCCCCTCCTCGCCGAGCAGCTGGTTGGCCAGGTCGTCCTCGTCCTCCTTGGGGACGGGACGGCCACTCTGCGAGACGACCGGAGAGAACATCAGCACGAGCCCGACGAGCAGCAGGAACCCCACGGGCACGAAGGCGAGCAGACCCAGGCCCCCTCCTGGCCCATGGGCGACGATGACCTGCATGTCCTGTGTCCCCTCTGGAGCGTGCAGCTGCCGCTCCGGTCGCACGGTGCGGTCAGGTTCGGCCGCGACGATCGTCGGTCTCCCGCTCACCATCCTCCGCCGGCTGGTCGTCCTCCTCCTGTTCCGGCGGTCCGCCGGTCATGGCCGGGCGCAGCGCCAGGATGATGCCGACCAGCAGCAGCAGGCCGACCGGGAAGAACGCCAGCATGCCGAGCCCCGAGGCGTCGCCGCCGTGCGCGAGCATGCTGCCGAGCATCGCGTTCCGTCCCTTCAGGCCTGGCCGGAGCGGGGAATCCGCTCCGGCCAGACCGCGGTCGCTTGTTCTGATTGATCGGTCAGTCGAACACGGGTGTGAGGAACTGCTGGGTGGTGACGAAGTTGCTGGTGTTGCCCTGGTCGGCGAACTCCAGCACCGCCGTCATGTTGGTGTTGGCGGTCCCCGTTGGGACCAGGTCGTTGAACGACAGTGTGGTCCCCTTCATGGTGACCGTCAGCACCTTGGTGGCGCCGGCGTCGACCGACCCGGCCGGCGACACCTGGTAGGTGCCGTCGACGCCCGGCGGCGTGGCCGAGCCGGTGCCGGGCACGAAGGCCAGGTTGGCGAAGTGGACGGCGCGCAGGTCCATCGCGGTCTTGCCCTGGTTGGCCGCCTGCACGTCCATTGTGAGCGTGCGGGCCTTGCGGTCGTAGGTGATCTTGTTCATCGTCGCCGTGGCGAAGGTCGCCGGCTGCGTGGCCGACTCGATCCTGAAGCGGTCGACCTGCTGCGGGATCTTGGTCTTGAAGGCGGTCGCCTGCCAGATCCAGCCGCCGACCAGCAGCAGCACCGTCGCCAGCATGATGATGTCCATGGCGCGGTGGTCGCGCTTGGTGACCAGCCCGACCGCGTCGCCGCCGTCGTCGTTGACCGACAGCTGGCTGGTCACCGCGAGCCGGCTCACGGTCGGCTTCGGCACGATCCACCAGAGCAGCCAGACCATGCCGAGGATGAAGGTGAGCACCGAGAAGCCCATCACCGGCCAGCCGAGCCCGTACGACTCCAGGTTCACCGTCTTGCCGTTGTAGAGCTGGACCGGGTTGGAGAACCCGTTGGCGCTCTTGGTCACCCGGATGAACTGGCCCGGCCCGATCAGCGTGCCCGCCGAGCGGACCGCGAAGGTCGGGTGGACGTGGTAGGTGCCGGGCACGCGGCCGACCAGCGTCAGCTTGTAGTTGTAGACGCCGCCGCGCTCGACGTAGAACGACGCCGGCGCCGCGCGGCCGTTGACCACCCGGTCCTTCACCAGGAACGCCGGGCCGGGCGACTCGATGTTGATGAAGGCGGTCTCAGGGTCCGGCAGGGTCTTCGGCCAGGTCTCGAGGACCTTGGCCGTGCCGGTGATGGTGACCTCCTGGCCCTGCTGGATCGTCTGGGCCGAGAAGGTGGTGTTCCAGAACCCGACCGTGCTCAGGCGCAGCCAGGGCTCCTGCGAGTGCTCGCCGTGCGCGAACGCGGCCGGCGCGCTGAAGATGACGAGCCCAAGCCCCAGCAGGAGCGCGAAGAGGAGCCGTCGTCTCATGGTCGATCCCTCCCCTTTCCTCTGCTCGGCTCAGACCTTCTTGGCGAATTTGCCGATCGGCCAGATGGCGAGCATCCGACCGATGAACTGCCCGATCCAGTAGCCGGCGATGGACACCGTCGCGCCGAACGCGAGCGCCACGTACAGCGTCTCCCCGAGGAACGTCCGCAGGGAGCCCTGCTCGATGAGCCGCAGGTACTCGGGCGTCTGGGTGCGCACGTACTCGATGCCCTGCACGTCGGCCAGGGTCAGGGTGTGCCCCATGAAGCTCACGGGCTGGAGGAACGGGGCCAGGATGATGTAGTTGGTGGCCCAGAAGATGAACGTCCAGCCCATCGCACCGACAACCGAGGTGATCACCCAGCTTTTGGATTTCAATAAGACCCAGTCGAGCCATATCCCGGCGAGCACCGCCGTGGCCGGCCACACGAAATTGATCGGGTAGTAGACGAAGAAGCGCCATTGCAGCCACCTGCCGAGCTCGACACAGAGCCAAAGGCAGACGGTGGTGTAGACCGCGCCGGTGGGGAATTTCCACGCGAGCCATTGGATGTACTGCAGCGCCGAGGGAATGATGATGATCGCGAACGGCGTGATGATGGGCCACCACTGGGCGTCCTTCCAGTCCGTCCAGAAGTCCCAGTCGCCGGCGAACAGCTGCTTGGTGATGTCCGCGGCCGCCCCGACGACGAACGCCGCGGTGACCCAGAACATGATGTCCCACTTGCGGTCGATGTAGCGGTACTTCTTGCCGAGCAGCTGCCGGAGCTCGCCAGCTCGGCCTCTGGCCTTGAGATCCGCCGTTACAGAGGCCATCGGTACCTCCGATCAGGGGCGCAACGGGCGGCGCGGGACGGCGGGGACCAGACCCCGTCCGGTCTCCGTCTCGCTGGTACGGGGTTCGCGTGCGTGTCGCCGAGGCGGAGCCCGCCTAGGCGACGACCTCTTTCGCGGGCGGTTCGACCTCCGCCGCGACCTCGTCCTCGATCGCCAGGAGCCGGATGAGCGTCTCGGCCCAGAGGGCGAAGATGCCGCCGGCCAGCCAGCCGTAGAACACGAACGGCCAGTGGAACGGGACCGCGAAGATCTCCTCGGGGATCCACAGGCTGTGGCCCCACTCGTTCATGGCGACCTGCATCATCTCGGTCACCGACGCCGCGATCAGCAGCGCGAACGACCATGGGAAGCCCTTCTCCACGCCGTACACCTTCGGCAGCCGGGTGCGGCCGTAGAGGTAGGTCCCGATGGTCATGGTGATCCCCAGCGGGAAGAACAGGTAGAACATCGGGATGTGCGACGGGGTGAAGGCCGTGTCGCGCACCGCGGTCTGGTGCCAGGAGGCGTCCTGGTTCGGGAAGAAGCTCGCCTCGACGAACAGGCAGACCGAGGTCGCCCCGATCAGGCCCCAGAACACCGCGATGCGGCGGACCTCCTCGTTGTGGCTGATCTTCTGGGCGATCGTCCTGCCGGTGCGGATCAGCCAGGCCCACCAGCCGAGGGTGAAGGCCGTCACCCCCAGCAGCTCCACCACCAGCGGGATCCGGTAGTAGATGGTGAAGTCGTGGCTGGAGGCGTCGATGCCCTTGGTCCACGCGGTGAACTGCTGGTAGAGCCGCCAGGCGAAGGCCAGCGCCAGGATGATGAGCGGCGCGACGATGCCGGTCCGCCAGCCGCCGAGCCAGTCGATCGGGCCCCGCCCCTTGCGGAATTCCGCCTGCTCCTTGCTGGGCGTTCTCCCAGCCTCAGTGGATTGCACTTCTGCCGTGCGTGCCACTTGGACCACCTCTACTTCGTCGTGCGGCCGCCAATCCAGAGAGCTCGGATATAGGAGACTGCAAAGCTGGCGCTCACGGTGGTCTCATCTTGAGATCCGGCGTGGCGCCGTCGCCGGCGCGGCCAGGCTCGCCGCTCGTGGTGCCTTTGATGGCGATCCCGTAGGAGCGGATCTTGCGGTAGATGGTCGCCCGGGAGATCCCCAGCCGGGCGGCGGCCTCGGCGCGGTTGCCGCCGGCGTCGATCAGCGCGCGGGCGATGGCGTCGCGCTCCAGCGCCTCGAGCGGCGTGAGCACACGGCGGCTGGTCGCGTGCACGTCCTCGGGGAGGTCCTCCAGCGCGATGCGGCCGCTGCGCCGGTGCGACAGCGCGGCGCGCAGCACCTGCTCGAGCTCGGCGACGTTGCCTGGCCACTCCCTGCGCAGCAGGGTCTGCATCACCTCCGGCTCGGTCTCGATCGCCGACTTGGGTGCGTGCCGCTCCAGCAGCGCCGGCACCAGGGCCTGCACGTCGCCGATGCGGTGGCGCAGCGGCGGCACCGTCACCGACGCCGCGAACCGCTCGACCAGCGCCTGGAACTCGCCGCCGACGCTGGTGGGCGAGACCAGCGTGCCCACCACCCAGGGGCGGCCCGGCCCGCCGACCTGCTCCAGGAGCCCGGCCACCCGCCACATCTCCACCGGCTCGAGCTGGTCGAGGTGGCGCAGCAGGACGGTGCCGTCGGCGTCGCCGAGGGCCTCGTCCAGCTTGGCCAGCCAGCCCTCGACGTCGTCGCCGCGGTCGGTGGCGTCGATCACCGTCAGCGGCGCCTGCGGGAACGACAGCTGGTGGGCGGCCTCGGCCAGCGCCGCCTTGCCAACGCCCCGCTCGCCGATCAGCAGCAGCCACGAGCGCGCGCGGCTGTGGGCGTGCACGGCCTGGCAGACCCGTAGCCAGGCGGCGCTCTGCCCGGCGAGGCCGAGCGCCGGCGGCGGGCGGTGCTCCGGCGCGGAGCCGCCACGGATCGGCAGGTACGCATCGGTTCCGTCGGTCACCAGAATCTCCACGATCGCCCCGGCGATCCCCGAGCGGCTGGTCACCGGGCGGCAGCGCAGCCGCGCGAGCTGCCCGCTGGAGAGGACCACCTCGCTGGTCGACTCGCGCCGGGCGCTGGTCAGCTCCACCGCCTTCTCACGAAGGATGGTGTGGTCGTCGGGCTCCAGCAGGTGGGCCGCGCCGGCGTTGGTGATCACCAGGTCGTCGCTCAGCGACAGCACCGGCCGCCTGGTCCGGCGGCAGGTCGCCAGGAACTCCTGGAGCAGGGCGCGCTCGCGCTCGCCGCTCTGCTCGAACAGCCGGCTCTCGATGTCGCGCGCCGCCTCGGCGACCAGCGCGCTCATCAGCAGGCTCGCCTCGGAGCGCCAGCAGGTGACGTCCACCAGCCCGACCACCCGCCCGCTCAGCGGGTCGCGGATCGGCGCGCCGGCGCACGACAGCGTCTGGAGCCGCTCGACGAAGTGCTCGTGCCCGAACACGTGCGACGGACGCTTCTCCTCCAGGGCGGTGCCGATGCCGTTGGTGCCGATGTGCTTCTCGGAATAGCTGAAGCCTGGCGCGAGCAGGACCTTGTCGAGATAGGAATTGAGCGAGCGCTCACCCGCCCTGCGGTCCAGCACCCAGGCGTGCGCGTCGGTGAGGATGACGCTCATGCGGGCGTCGGCCATTTCGCGTTCCAGCCGGTCCAGCACCGGCTGGGCGGCGGCCACCAGGCGACTGTCGATGTTGATGTCGTCGCGATAGGGAGTCTCGCCCTGTTCCACCGGCACGCCCCAGAAGCGGGAACGGCGCCAGGAATTCAGGATGAGCTCGCGGACGTGGCCGTCCAGCTCACCAGAGGTGAGAAACGCCTCACGCGCGCGTAATAGCTTGGCCGCCTTATCCGAGACGCTCCCCATAGGGGTCGCCTCCCTAGAGGACTCCGCCTTCCATCTGCCGGTCGGCCGTTGAAGGAACGTGTTCGAGCCAGAGAGGTACGCCCCTCACGCGCAGTATTCTAAGTCATGCCCGGCAAGCGCAGGATGTCTCAAAATGAGATCGCCGTGAGCGGGTTTGTCGACCCCGGGTCCCGATCCGCCGCTTGACCTGCTACTTCGCCGCGACCGGGCCGCGCGCGCTCGGGCGTCCTTGGCCCCCGCGGGTGCGAGGCCTTTGGCGGCATGGCCCTGGCCGCCTTCCCCCTACCCGCCACGGGGTGCCGACCTGGTTACGCCCTTCCTCACGTAGAGGACGTTCCGGAACGACGGCGAGGCTGCCGCCTGATCGTCGCCTGGGGCGACAATGGGGCATGGATCACCTTGAGGTGGGTGACTACTGGGATCGGAACGCCAGTACCTGGGTCGAGCTGTCGCGGGCCGGCTATGACGTCTACCGGGACCTGGTCAACACGCCAGGATTCCTGGCCATGCTCCCGAACGTGGCCGGCAGGGCTGGTCTGGATCTGGGTTGCGGCGAGGGCCACAACACCCGCCTGCTCGCCCGGCGTGCCGCCCGTATGACGGCGATCGACATCGCGCGGCGCTTCATTCAAGCCGCCGCGGCCGAGGAGCACCGCGAGCCGCTCGGCATCCGGTACGTGCGTGCGAGCGCGGTCGCGCTTCCCTTCGCCGACGAGGCCTTCGACTTCGTCGTCGCCTTCATGAGCCTGATGGACATGCCTGGCCTCGACCGCGTGCTGGGCGAGATCCACCGGGTGCTGCGGCGCGGCGGCTTCCTCCAGTTCTCTATCGAGCATCCGTGTACCTCGGCGCCGGGCAGCGGCTGGGTCACCGACCAGACCGGCAAGCTGGTGGCTCGCACTGTTGGCGACTACTTCCGGCAGGAACCGCATCTGGACAGTTGGATCTTCAGCGCCGCTCCCGAGGAGCTTCGGCGGGGCCGGCCACCCTTCCAGGTCCCGCGGTTCCCGCGCATGCTCAGCAGCTGGCTGAACAGCATCGCCGCGGCCGGTCTGGTCGTGGAGGCGGCCGGGGAGCCGTACGCCGACGAGGCCGCCATCGCCCGCCACCCTCGGTTGGATGCGACGCGCGCGGCGCCGCTCTTCCTGCACCTGCGCTGCCGCAAACCGGTGTCGTGAGCGGGCCAACCGCGAGCCGCGGGTTGCAGGAGCACTCACTGTGGCTTGCCCAGGCGGATCGGGTGTGGTTCCGCATTGGCGCGTCAGGCTGACGCGTCGGTAGGCTCCCGCTCAGGTTGTGTTTCTTGGGCTGCGAGGAGCGGTGCGGACCAGCCGCTCAACCGGACTGTTCCACGTTCGAGGCTTGGGGATGATCGTGCAGGCAGCTTCGACCTTCGTGAATGACCGCCACGACGCGGAGACCTACGACGATCGCGACGGGGTCGCACTTGGCCGCATCCACATCGCGCGCACGTTTCGAGGAGACCTCGAGGGGACTGCGACGGCGGAGCTCCTTACCGCGATGACGGCGAGCGGCTCCGCTGTCTACGTCGCGTTCGACCGCATCGAGGGGACGCTGCACGGCCGCCGCGGCTCGTTCGTGCTCCACCACCGTGGCATCGCCGGGGCCGACGGCTCGTTCGCCAACGACGGCTTCGTCGTCGCCGGATCGGCGACGGGCGAGCTCGCCGGGCTGCGGGGGACCGCGACGATCGCCGTGGCCGCGGACGGTACGCACCAGCTGACGCTCGACTACCAGCTCGAGCCCCACCAGGGGGCCCAAGCGCCGGACGAGCGCTGACGCCGACAGGCGTCTCCGGGGTGGTTGCAGCTCGGCGCGGACCGGGCCCTGCCCTTTCCTCCTACCCGCCGCGGGCGGCGCGGATGTAGGCGGCGGCGACGGCGGCGGTGATCTCGCGGTGGCGGGCGAGGTTGGCGGCGCGGTCGCCGGGGATCAGCAGGATCTCGGTGCGCCCGGCCTCCAACGCCCGGTCCACGGCGGGCAGCAGCTCGGACGCCTTGGTGACCCGCTGGACCGGGACCCTGGCGGCATGGCCGAGATCGGCCAGGTCGAGGCCGTGTGGGGTGCCGAACAGCGTCTCGAACCGGTCCGCCGGCAGGCGCGCGTGCGGCAGGAACGAGAAGATCCCGCCGCCGTCGTTGTCGCACACCACCAGCACCGCGCCCGGGTCCCGCCGCGCCGCGCCGAGCAGGCTGCTGGCGTCGTGCAGCAGCGCGAGGTCGCCGAGCAGCGCAGCCGTCGGGCCCTGGCCGGCCGCGGCGACGCCCAGCGTGGTGGCGACCAGCCCGTCGATCCCGCTGGCGCCGCGGTTCGCCAGGAGCCGCAGCCCCTCCCGCGGCGCCGCGAACGCGTCCACGTCCCGGACCGGCATGCTGGACCCGACGACCAGCGTCGCCCCGTCCGGCAGCCCGGCCACCAGGTCGCGTGCGACCCGCCCCTCGAACGGCTCCTCGCTGCCGTCCAGCAGCTCGTCGATCGCCCGCCTGGCGATCGCGTCCGCCGCCCGCCAGCGCGCCATCCAATCGTCCTGGCCGCCGGCCAGGGCGCCGGCGACGGCGGCCAGCAGCGCGCCGGGGTCGGCGACCAGCCGCCGGCTGGCTGTTCGGCCCGGGTCGGGCCAGCCCGCCTCGGGGTCGACCACGACCTGCGGGATGGCGTCGTCCAGCCATCCGCTGAGCGCCTTGCTGGTCGGGCCGGCGCCGACCCGCACGACCAGGTCCGGACGGTGCTCGCGGGCGAACGTCTCCACCCGCAGCAGGCTGTCGTAGGTGGAGACCACGTTGGGGCCCCGGCGGGCGCCGGAGAGCGGGTCGGCCAGCACCGGCCAGCCGGCCGCCGTGGCGAACGCGTCGACCCCGGCCGGGTCGACGCCGGCGTCCCAGCCGACCACCAGCAGGCCGCGCGGGCTCGCCCGCACCGCGTCCGCCAGCGCGGCGACCTCGCTTGGCGCGGGAGCCAGGCTCGGTCTGGCGACCACGGTCCAGGGCGTGCCGTCCGGGCGGCCCGGCGCCGGTGTGCCGTCGAGCGGGTCGGGCAGCAGCGGCTCGGCGAAGGCGAGGTTCAGGTGCACCGGCCCGGCGGGTGGCCCGAGCGCGGCGGCCCAGGCTCGGCTGGCGAGCGAGCGCCAGTACCTGCCGGCGCCGCGGTCGTCCGGGCCGGCGGCCGACTCGTCGGGCGCGCCGACCTCGCAGAACAGCCGCACGCCCTGGCCGTACAGCTTGAGCTGGTCGATCGCCTGGTTCGCGCCGGTGGCGCGCAGCTCCGGCGGCCGGTCGGCGGTCAGCACCAGCAGCGGCACCCGGCCGTGGTCCGCCTCGACCACCGCTGGGTGCAGGTTCGCCGCGGCCGTCCCGGAGGTGCACAGCACCGCCGCCGGCCTGCCGGCCGCCTTGGCCGCGCCGAGCGCGAAGAACCCCGCCGAGCGCTCGTCGAGGTGGACGTGCAGGCGGATCGCCGGGTGCTCGGCCAGCGCCACCGCCAGTGGCGCCGAGCGCGACCCGGGCGCCAGGCACGCGTCGGTCAGCCCCGCCCGGGCCAGCTCGTCGACCAGCGTGAGCGCGAGCCGCCGGTTGGCGTCGGCGACGCTCACGGTACGATCCGCCGATGCTCGAGCACCGGGTCGACGGCCGGGGAGCGGGGGAGCGCGTGGTGCTGGTCCACGGCTTCACCCAGACCCTCGCCTCGATGGGGCCGCTCGCCGCCCGCCTGCGCGGCTCCCATGAAGTCGTCAGCGTCGACCTGCCGGGCCACGGCGGCTCGCCGGCGCCGGCGTCCAGCTTCGAAGACGCCGCCGCGACGCTGGGGGAGACCGGCGGCCGCGCCGCCTACGTCGGCTACTCGCTCGGCGGGCGGCTCTGCCTGCGCCTGGCGCTGGACCGGCCCGACCTGGTCACCGCCCTGGTGCTGATCGGCGCGTCGCCCGGCCTCGACGACCCGGCCGAGCGGGCGGCCCGCCGGACGTCCGACGCCGAGCTCGCCGACGAGGTCGAGCGGGTCGGGGTCGAGCGGTTCCTCGACCGGTGGCTCGCCCAGCCGCTGTTCGCCACGCTCCCCGCCGAGCGGGCCGGCCGTGCCGAGCGCCTGGCCAACACCGCCGCGAACCTCGCCCGGAGCCTGCGCCTGCACGGCAGCGGCGCCCAGGAGCCCGTGTGGGACCGCCTCGAGAGCCTGCGCCCACCCGCCCTGCTGATCGCCGGAGCGGCCGACGCCAGGTTCTCCGCCGTCGCCCGCCGCATGGCCGCGGCCATCGGCCCGAGCGCCGAGGTCGCGCCGATCCCCCCCGCCGGCCACGCCGCCCACCTCGAACGCCCCGACGAGGTCGCCGCCCTGATCCGCGACTTCCTCGGCGCCCACGCCAGCGAGTAGCCACCCGCCCGCCACCGGTCCGCGCCGGGCGGGCGACGGCCCCGTCCACCGGCTCCCGGCGGCGCCGGCCGCCGGTCCGAAGCAGCGGTTCACGAGACCCACAGCCCCA
>DASVXQ010000496.1:0-5716 GCA_036392615.1 Actinomycetes bacterium
CGGGGGGCGCCCATGGCGGCGGCGACCTCGGAGGCGCGGGCGAAGCGCCGCGCCGGGTCGGGCTCGGTCGCCCGCCAGACGGCGTTGTCGTAGGCGTCGCCCAGGCCGGGCACGGTCCGCGAGGGCGGCGGCACGCGTCCGTGCAGCACCTGCCAGGAGACCCGTTCGGGATCGCCGGAGCCGAACGGCGAGCGGCCGGTGAGGCACTCGTAGGCGACCACGCCGAGCGAGTAGACGTCGGCGCGCCCGTCGACCACGCCGCCGCGCAGCACCTCCGGCGCGCAGTACTGCGCCGTGCCCGCCAGCGCGTGGTCGCGGGCGCCGTGGGCGGCGCGCACCAGCCCGAAGTCGGCCACCTTGACCGAGTCGCTGGTCAGCAGGATGTTCTCGGGCTTGACGTCGAGGTGGGCGATGCCGTGGCGGTGGGCGTGGTCGAGCGCGTCGGCGATCTCGCCGAGCAGCGCGGCCGTGGTCGTCGGGTCGAGCCGGCCGCGCAGCTCCAGCAGCGCCCGCAGCGTCTGGCCCTCGACCAGCTCCATCACGATGAACGGCAGGCCGCGCTCCTCGCCGGAGTCGTGCACCGCCACCACGTTGGGGTGGGCCAGCCGCGCGGCCGCGCGGGCCTCGCGGCGGAACTGCTCGCAGAAGGCCCGGTTGCGGGCGAACTCCGGCCGGGGGACCTTGATGGCGACCTCACGGTCGAGCTGACGGTCGTGGGCCCGGTAGACGGTCGCCATGCCGCCCCGCGCGATGTGCGCGACAACCTCGTAGCGGCGCCGGCCGAGGCTGCGGCCGACGAGGTGATCGACATCGGTGGAGTGCTTGGCCACAGGCGATCCCAAATGGTCGGATCCGGCGGAAGACACCAGACAGCAGACGATTCTACGCCGCGCCAGCGTCAATCCTGTCCGGGCGGCGACAGCCGGCGGCCCAGCCGTGCTTCACTGGCTGCGACGGTGACCCCTGCGACGAGGAGAGCGGCGCGCGCGATGGCCTTCGACGACGACCTCAGGCTGGTGGGCTTCAAACTGCATCAGGAGAAGCGGGACGGCGGGCGGACCTTCGCGCTGTCGCGCAACCGGTACCTCACCTACTGGCTCCACCTGCCGCCACAGGCCGACGAGCCGGCCCTGTTCACCTGGGAGTTCGCCATCGGCGAGTACATGGACGAGTACGGCTTCCAGGTGGGCTCCAACGAGCCGCTGAACCAGTACCTCTACCCGCAGGCCGACACCGAGGTCAGCCAGGACATCGCCGGCGTGATCAAGACGGTCGAGCGGCTGGAGACCACCTTCGCCGGGATGAACTTCGGGCACCGGGAGGTGTGAACCGGACGGGCCCGGACCGCGGGCGGACGGTACGGCCCGCGCCCGCCGGCTGTCATTCGTCCTGGTCGAGGCGGTGCAGGCGCTTGCGGATCCGCTCGGCGATGCCGACGGCGTCCAGTCCCAGCTCGGCCAGCAGGGTCTCGCGCTTGCCGTGCTGCAGGAACTGGTCCGGCACGCCCAGGCGCAGCAGCGGGGTGGCGACCTCCTCGTCGGCCAGCACCTCGGCGACGGCCGCGCCGAAGCCGCCGGTCAGCACGTTGTCCTCGACGGTGACCACCAGCCGGTGGGCGCCCGCCACCGAGGCCAGCCGCGGGTCGAGCGGCTTGACCCAGCGCGGGTCCACCAGGCTGACGCTGATGCCCTCCTGCTTGAGCAGCCGCGCGGCCTCCTCGCTGGCGCCGTGCAGCGCGCCCAGCCCCAGCAGCAGCACGTCCGAGCCGCGCGAGCGCATCTCCCAGTTGCCGATCTTGAGCTTGCGCAGCGGCTGGGAGAAGTCGACCTGCGGGGTGGTCGCCTTGCCGGCGAAGCGGATGGCGAACGGGCCGCCGGTGTGGGCCATCGCGGTGGTCAGCATGCGGCGCAGCTCGACGCCGTCCCTCGGCGCGGCCAGCACCATCCCGGGGATCTCCCGCAGATAGGTCAGGTCGAACACGCCGTGATGGGAGGGGCCGTCGGGCCCGGTGATCCCGGCGCGATCCAGCGCGAAGACCACCGGCAGCCTGTGCAGCGCCACGTCCATGGTGACCTGGTCGAAGGCGCGCTGCAGGAAGGTCGAGTAGATGGCGCACAGCGGGCGCAGGCCGCGCATCGCCATGCCGGCCGCCATGGTCACGGCCACCTGCTCGGCGATGCCGACGTCGTAGACCCGGTCGGGGAACTCGCGCTCCATCACGCCCAAGTAGGTCGGCCCGACCATCGCCGCGGAGATGGCCACCAGCTCGTGGTGGCGGCGCGCCTGCTCCAGCAGCGCCTCGCCGAAGACCTTGCTCAGCGCCACGTCGTCGCCCGGCTTGGCCTTGGCCAGCGGCCGGCCGGTCTCGGGGTCGAACGGGTTGACCGAGTGGTGGCGGTCCTCCTCGTGCTGCTCCGAGGGCGCGTAGCCGTGGCCCTTCTCGGTGAACACGTGCAGCAGCACCGGCCCCTCCACGCGCTTGGCGTGGTCCAGCGCCACCAGCAGCGCGCCGATGTCGTGGCCGTTCACCGGGCCGGCGTACTGCCAGCCCAGGTCCTCGAAGACCACCCGGGGCGCCACCATCGCCTTGGCGCCCTCCTTGACCCGCTTGGCCGCCTCCAGCATGCCGTCGCCCACCAGCGGCACGCGGCCGAGCGTGTCCTCCACGCCCTTCTTGAACGCCTCGTAACCGGGGTGCAGCCGCAGCGGCGCCAGATGCGTCTCCAGCCCGCCGACGGTCGGCTGGTAGGAGCGGCCGTTGTCGTTGAGGATCACCAGCAGGTTGGGCTTGCGGCTGCCGGCCAGGTTGAGCGCCTCCAACGCCACCCCGCCGGTGAGCGAGCCGTCGCCGACCACGGCGACCACCCGGCCCTTGCCGGCGCCCAGGCGGTGCGCCTCGGCGTGCCCCAGGGCGTAGCCGAGCGCGGTGGAGGCGTGGGAGTTCTCGATCACGTCGTGCGGGCTCTCGCTCCGCGAGGGATAGCCCGACAGGCCGCCAAGCGTCCGCAGGTTGTCGAACTCGCCCTGCCGGCCGGTCAGCAGCTTGTGGACGTAGGCCTGGTGGCCGGTGTCCCAGATAATCCTGTCGGTGGGGGAGTTGAACGAGCGGTGCAGCGCGATGGTGAGCTCGACCACGCCCAGGTTGGGCCCCAGGTGCCCACCGCGCACCGAGCACGCTCGAACGAGGAACTCCCTGATCTCGGCGGCCAGCTCGACGAGCTGGTCCTGTCGCAGCTTGCGCAGATCGCTGGGCTGCCTGATGGCTTCGAGCATAGCCAACCCTCTTGGGCTCCTTTCGCCATCGGTGTCACCTGTTGGCCCGCATCGGCGATTCTCGCGCCAACACGGCGACCGGGGAAGCACCCCGGAGCTTCGGTTCGCGACTCCGCCGCATGGCACTCTACGCCTTCGCCGCTTTTCCGGGGTCCGTCGGGTCTACCATCGGTTGTCATGGCAGATCTCTCGATCCGGTTACGCCGCGCGACGCCCGGGCTGCTGAGCCTGCCGTGGCTGGATCCGTTGGCGTCATGGTCACCAAAGGACGCCGAATTCCGCGAGCTGCCGGTCGGACCAAGCCGCCACACGGTCCGCTTCGTGCAGGCGGACGGCGTGCTGTACGCGCTCAAGGAGCTGCCGACCCGGACCGCCCGCAAGGAGTACCAGGTGCTGCGCGACCTGGAGGCGCGGGTGCTGCCGGCGGTGCAGGTGGTCGGCCTGGTGGAGCAGCCGGCCGGCGGCAACTCGATCCTGGTGACCGAGTTCCTGACGCGGTCCTGGCAGTACCGGCGGCTGTTCCAGCGGCTGCCGCGGCTGGCCAAGCACCGCGAGCGGCTGCTGGACGCGATGGCGATCCTGCTGGTCGACCTGCACCGCGCCGGGGTCTTCTGGGGCGACTGCTCGCTGGCCAACACCCTGTTCCGGCGGGACGGCCAGGCGCTCCAGGCGTTCCTGGTGGACGCCGAGACCAGCGAGGTCCACCCCAGCCTGACCGACGGGCAGCGCCGGCTCGACCTGGAGATCCTGGTCGACAACGTCACCGGCGACCTGCTCGACCTGGCGGTGGCGATGGGCGAGGACAGCGACGCGATCGACGAGCACCTGGCGGCCGCCTCCAGCGTCGCCAGCCGCTACCGGCAGCTCTGGGACGAGCTGACCAGCTCCGAGGTGTTCGGGCTGGACGAGCGCTACAAGGTCGCCGGCCGCGTGCGGCGGCTCAACGAGCTGGGCTTCGCGGTCGACGAGCTGGAGCTGGAGCCGGTCGGCGAGGACGCCTGCAAGCTGCGGCTCGAGGTCGCGGTGGCCAACCGCCGCTTCCACGTGGAGCAGCTGCGCCGGCTCACCGGCCTGGAGGTGGGTGAGGGGCAGGCGACCGTGCTGCTGAACGACCTGCGCGACTTCCAGGCGCGGCTGGAGCGCGAGGCGCCAGGGTCGGCCGGCGACGCGGTCGTCGGCGAGCGCTGGCTGGCGAGCCATCTGCGGCCGGGCGCCGCCAAGGCGGCCGCTGTGCTGGGCGGCGGCGCCGACCCGATCCAGGCGTACTGCGACCTGCTCGAAGTCCGCTGGCTGCTGTCCGAGCGGGCCGGGCGCGACGTCGGCGACCAGGCCGCGCTGCGGGCGCTGGCCGCCGGGCAGGCGCCGCCGGACTCGGCGGCGGCCATGGAGGTGGTCGAGGCGGCCACCGGCAGCTTCCATCGGCTCGAAGACGACCGGGCGCGCGGCTGAGCGGCGCTCAGCCCAGCCCCAGGTCGCCGGTCAGGTAGCGCTGGATGTTGGGGCCGATGGCGGCGACCAGCTGCGTGGCCGGGGCGGAGGCCAGCGGCTCGACCCGCACGACGTAGCGGGCGATCAGCAGGCCCATCATCTGCGAGGCGGCCAGGCTGGCGCGCAGCGGCGCGTCGGGCGCCCGCAGCGCCTCGGCGAGCCGCACGAACAGCACGCTGACCATGAACTCGCGCAGCATCCTGGCGGCGTTCTCGCTGGTGACCGCCGAGCGGATCAGGGCGATCAGCGGGCTGCGGTCGGTGCGGCTGTCCCACACCGACAGCATCAGCCCGACGATCCGCTCGCCGATGCGGTCGCGGTCGCCGCGCACGAACGCCTCGACCACCGCCACCAGGTCGACCGGCAGCTCGACCGCCTCGGTGAACAGCTCCTGCTTGGTGCCGAAGTAGTGGTGGACCAGGGCCGGGTCCACCGCGGCGCGGCGGGCGATGTCGCGGATCGAGGCCTGGTCGTAGCCGCTGGCGGTGAACGACTCGCGCGCGGCGGCCAGGATCGCGTCGCGCGTGCCGCTGCGGCCCGGCCGCCGCCCGGTCCTGGCCATCAGGCGGCGGCCCGTCCCGCCAGCAGCACGAACGCCTCCTCCAGGGTCGCCCTGGTCAGCGACACCTCGGCCCGGACGCCGGCCGCGTCCAGCGCGGCCCGCACCCTGGACGGGTCGGCCGCCGGCACGCGCAGGTCGGTGCCGACCAGGGCGACCGGCAGGCCGGCGGCGTCGCAGGCCGCGAAGGCATCTTCCCAGCGGGCGCCGCGGACCGCCACCGTGGTGGCGTCGCCGATGATCCCGTCCACCGTGCCGCGGGCGACCACCCGACCGGCGGCCATCACCACCAGCCGGTCGCACTGCTCCGCCTCGCCCATCGAATGGGTGGTCACCAGCACGCCGGCGCGCCGGGGCGCGGCCCGCTCGCCCGCCGCCGCCGGTCTGGCCGCCGCG
>DASVXQ010000497.1:0-17314 GCA_036392615.1 Actinomycetes bacterium
CGGGAAGGCCTCAGCGAACAAGAGATCGCCACCACCCTGGGATCCCGGTGGGAACCGTGAAATCTCGTCTGAACCGGGCCAGGGCGGCGTTCCGGGAGGCGTGGGGATCATGACGTATCCAGGAGCGTCGTCCGATATCGACCCGGTCGACCGCCTCACCATTCTCGCGGCCGCCCTGCCCGGCGCCGCGGTCGGGCAGCGGCGCATCGCCGCCCCCTTCGACGCTGTGTGGCGGGTCATCGCGGACCTGGAACACGCCACCCCCCGCTACGAACCCGGTGTCGCCCACGTACGTGTCATCGAGCAGCGCGGCGAGCTTCTGCGCCTGCTGGTGCAGGACACTGCTGGCCGCGAGGACGCGATGGACGCCAGGCTCCGGCCAGGCTGGTGCCTAATGCAATCCGCCACAGTCGTTATTGCCTTCGCCGCCCGCCGCCTGGGCAGCGAGACCCTGCTGGCGCATCTTGAACACCGGCGCGTGCAGACCCCGGTGCCCGGCCGAAGCAAGTCGCACGACCGCCGCGCCGCCCTCGCGAAAATCGACCAGGAGCTCCACACAATCGAAAGGCTCGCTACCCACTATGGGCGCTGAGTTCCCGGGTATCTCCAGACGTGTAAGAAGTGACTAAGGGTAGTTGAGCTCAACTCCCATTGCACTGGACCGCCGATCAGCCACCTGGCCAGATTGCGAAGAAAACCTGGTGTCGCCTTCGGCGGGAGCGAGTGCAGAGGTGCGCTCGAGCCTCGTGGCACGCCGATCCACACGCGTGTCGACGAGTTCTCTGCCAATGCGTCATCCGTGACGGCACGGGATCGATCGCCGGGCCGACCAGTCCAGCAGGCTAGATCCGTTTGATGGTCGCCAACCAGGCTGGTGCGCCGTTGTCGTCGTGGAACCTGGTCTGAACCCGGTCCGGTTCGATGGCGGCGACATTCCATCCATTGCCGGGGTTGAACGCCGCTCTCAGCTCTTCCTCACTGATGGGGTGCGGGCCAGTATCGGGACCATCGTCACTGAAGCACAACACATACAGGGTTCCATCGTGCTCGGTCACCGACGCGAGACTCGCCACGTATTCTGGTCGCTCGTCGCCGTCGAAGGTGTGGAACAGTCCGCAGTCCATCACCGTCGCAAACCTGCGCCCCAAACGCTCCAGCTGCAACCCGTCGGCCGCAGCGAACTCAACCTCGATCCCACGGTCGTCGGCCTTGGCTCGGGCGGTCGCCAGTGCCGTCGCAGCCACGTCAACGCCCAGAACCGACAATCCCAGCGAGGCGACGTGCAGCGCGTTCTCGCCGGTCCCGCAGCCCGCATCGAGCACCGCTCCGGCGAATCCGCCCTGGGATGCCAACCGCACGATCGCCGGCTGCGGCTGGCCGACATCCCAGGGCGCAGGGCCGTCGTGGTACGACGCATCCCAGGGCAGTCCCGTCAGCCGTTCGTGACTGGTCGGCTGCCGACCACCAAACGGATCGTCAGCCAGGGCCCCTGATCGCTCCGACAAGTTCGTCCCCTTCCTGGAACTGATCTTGCCACCTCATCGTGGCACGCCGATCCCACAGCCTTCTCACCGCACCGCCTCCGGCCCGGTCCTCGGCACCGCCTCCGGCCCGGTCCTCGGCACACCGCATGATCTCAGGGCTCGCCATCTCGATAAGTCACTAGAGCAACTTATCGATTTATCAATTTATCGATTTAACTCTGAATCCATTCAGAGATATGGATTGGAACGCCGAACGGGCCAGGGCGCGTGAGCCGAGTGGGAGCCGCTGGCGGTCGAGGGCCCCGAGGTTGGCCGCCGTGGACCGATGGGGGTGTAAAGCTCAGCAGCCGGTCGCGGGCACGCCACCTTCTTCGGCTGCCCAGGGCAGTATGGAGGACAGAGGCGCCGAGCGGTGCCGGCTGGGTGGGACGATGGCACGGACGCACAAGGTCAGGGCATGGCTCGCGCTGGCCGTCGGGCTGGTGGTGATCGCGGCGGGCTGCTCGGGTGGTGGATCGCGGCGCCGGCCGGCGGCGCCGACCACGACCGCGGCGCCGGCGACGAGCGGTGGGCAGGCGGCCAGGGGATCCAGTGGTGGGGAGGCGCGCTGCCCGCTCGGCCCGGTGCCGGCACCGGCGGCGGACCGGCCGAGCTATCGGCTCCGCATCGACCTGCACCCCGAGCGGCGGCTGGTCAACGGCGACCTGCGGGTGCGTTTCACGCCCGACCTGCCGACCGACCGCCTGGTGTTCCGGCTGTGGCCGAACAACCCGCGCCTTCGCTCCGCCGGCGTCGAGCTCCGGACCGGGCCGGCGCTGGATCGGGCCGGCCGGGCGCTGCCGAGCTCGCGGCCCAACCCGACCACGCTCCAGGTGTGGCCGGGCGGGACCCTGGCGGCGGGCGAGGCGACCGAGGTCAAGCTTTCGTGGAAGCTCACGCTTCCCTCACGTCCAACCGGCGACCGGATCAGCGCCCAGGCTGGCACGGTGCGGCTGGGCTCGTTCTTCCCGCTGCTCGCCTGGCAGCCCGGCGTGGGCTGGGCCACCGACCCGCCGGCGGGCCTCGGCGAGGCCTCGACCTCCCCGACCGCGGACTTCGACGCCACCGTCACGGCTCCGCCTGGCCTGGTCGTGCTCGCGAGCGGCAGCGGCGACGGGCGCGGGCACTGGCGCGCCGGCGCCGTGCGGGACTTCGCGCTCTCCGCCGGCCATTTCCGCTTGTCCAGCGGCATCGCCCACGCCCCGAACCCGGTGAAGGTCACCGTCGGTGTGGACTCCAGCCTGCGCGACCAGCCGGCCGACTTCCTCAGGATCGCCGTCCGCTCGCTGGAGAACTACGGCAAGCGGTTCGCGCCGTATCCCTGGCCGACCCTGAGCATGGGGATCACGCCGAGCCTGCTGGGCGGGATCGAGTACCCCACCCACATCATGCAGGGGCCCGGCACGGCTGTCGGCATCACGCCGCACGAGGTCGGGCACATGTGGTTCTACTCGCTGGTGGGCAACGACCAGGCGGCCGACCCGTGGCTCGACGAGGGCCTGGCGACCTACGCCGAGGCGCGGTTCGACGGCGTGACCGCGAGGTACCAGCGCTTCGACGTCCCGCCCGCCGTCCGTGGACGCCTCGGTGAGCCGATGACCTTCTGGGACAGCCATCCGCCAGGGCTGTACTTCCCCGGTGTCTATGCCCAGGGCGCCAAGGCCCTGCTGGCCCTCGGCGGTCCGAACGTCGCCGACTGCGTCCTGCGCGTCTATCTCACCCGCGAGGGCTACCGCATCGCTCGCCCCGCCGACCTCGTCGCCGCCGCCACCACCGTGGTCCCCGACGCCGCCCCCATCTTCGCCACCTTCGGCGTGCAGACCCGCTGACCCTTCACCCGACGTCGAGGCCGGGCGAGCAGCCCGCTCAGGTGGGTGAGGCCGGGCGTGCAGCCCGCCGCCCTGGTCGGGGCTGGCGAGTGGTCCACCAGGCCGGCGAGGCCGGGGCAGTGATCCGCCCCCGCGGGCGGGGCTGGGGGAGTGGTCCCCAAGTCGGCGAGGCCGGGGAGCGGCCGCAAGGGATTCAAGAGCGCTGGTGGTCGGCCCTGACCTTGCCGCAGGGGGCGGTCACACCTGTGCCGAGGGCGGAGATCGCCTGCGAGCTCCCCTGACGGCTGGTGACCGATGCCCATGTCGCCGGCCGTCGGGTGGGGATGGGTGCCGTGAAGGGAGCAGCAGTCGCGAGTATCCCTGGGCAGGCGGGGGATCAGGGGTCTACCGTAAGGGCATGGCGGAGTGGTGGTCGATCGAGGTCTTCAACGGAGCGTTTCCCGCGCTCCGATGGAAGGGCGCGCACAGCTCGTCGCTGATCGAGTCGGCGATCTCGAACGGAGCGGTCGACTGGACCTGGCACGAGCACGGCTGGGGCGTCGTGCTGGAGGTCGCCTTCGAGCGGGACGAGCAGTGGCAGGCCTACCGCGACCTGCCGGCCGTTCGCGCCGCGCTCGACGCGGTCCCCGACCCGGTCAACGGGCTGCTGGTCTACCGTGGACGAGGTGGCGGCGCCGGCGTGCCCGCACGCCGTCCGCCGAAGCCGTTCAGCGGCGCAGGCGCGGTCGAGCTCCCCGAGCCGGAGTCGGATCCGTTCGAGTCGGCCGCCCCGCCGAACACGCCGGCCGTGCTTCCTCGGGCCGGGGGCCTGCCCTCCGGGTTCTAGGCCCCGGGTTCGGCTGGCGGACGGGGCGCGGTTGTTCGTCCGGCGGAGGCTCGCGGTTCGTCCGGCAGACGCGCCTGCGGCGCTGCCCGTCGAGGCCCAACCGGTGGTGCAGGCTCATGGTTCCGGTGGTGCAGGCTCATGGTTCACGCATGCGAGATCTTGGTGGCGCAACCGTTTGGCGGCCGCTCAGGTAGCCAGCCCGTGACCCGGGTGCGATAGGGTCGTGGCGAGAACCCAGAGGTCCCCAAGTTCCCGACAGGGCTCGACAGGGCTGGCGGCCGGGCATAGTATCGAACATACGTTCGACAAGGAGATGCGAGTGCGCGACGAAGGCGAGAGGAGTGGGGCCATGGGAGAGATGCAGGCGCAGCTCATCCCTGAAGCGGAGCTGATCCAGAAAGGCAGTCAGGTCAAGGTGAAGCGTCCACGCGCGGGCGAGAGCGGCGTGTGGACCGTCACCGGCCCCGTCGCAACACCTGAGCCAACCGACCCGGCGTGGGACGTGACCAACACGGTCAGCGGCCGGCGGCGCATCTTCCGCAGCTCCCGTCTCATCCTGGTGCGCCCACCCCACAAGCGCGGCGCCTGAGCGCCCACGGTTCAAGGAGGCTCCCCCTCGGGCGGGTGCGGTGGTCCGACCACCCCCTGCGGCGACCGCCGCCCCCGCCCGGTTCCTTGATCGCCATGGGGCTCTGGGACCGCCGAGCCTCCCCTCCGCCGTCGAGAAGCCCCACGCCCGCCCCGGCCGCGCCCCTACGCCCCGAGGCCGGTCTACGACCAGGGCGACTTCGGGCGGGGCTGGAGCTCGCCGTCGACGTAGATGTCGGTGCGCTCGTTGAAGAAGGCGACCAGGTTCTCGATCTTGGGGCACTCGGGGATCGGGGTGGGGTAGCTCCACGCCACGTCCTTGGCGTTCTCACCGGCGGAGCGGAGCTTCCAGTACCTCGCCACGCCCTTGTAGGGGCAGGCGGTCACGGTGTCGGTGGGCCTGAGGAGGTCCAGGCGCACGTCGAGCTTGGGGATGTAGTACCGCGTCGGCAGGTTGGTCTCGAACAGCAGCCGCGGGCGGCGGGTCTCGGCGACGGTCTGACCGTCGATCTCGACTCGAACGTGACGGGAGCTGTTGAGCACGTCCACCCGGTGGTAGGGATCGCGGGGGTGCACGAAGACCTCGTCGTCCTCCTCCCACCAGGAGTCAACGCGGTCCCAGTAGAAGGCCATGTAGCCCTTGATGTCCGTTCGCTCCGGCAGCGGGTCGAGGTAGCTCCAGACGGCGTTGGCGACCTCCCGGTCACCCGCTTTGACGGTCCAGTAGGAGGCCTTGCCCTTGTACGGGCAGCGGGTGTGCTTGGCGGTGGGCTCCATGAGGTCGGTGCGGACGTCCTCCGCCGGGAAGTAGTAGACCGGCAGGTGCCCCTTCTCGAGCAGCAGCAGGACGCGGGTCGAGTCGGCCACGGCGACGTCGCCGATCACCGCCCGGACGCGGCGGGGCCACTGCTCGACGCGGATCTGCTGCGAGAAATCGGGCCGGTCGACTCCGACGTCGGTGTCCTCGAGGACTTCCGGCATGGCGCTGCTCCCTTCCGGTTCGCGCCCGAGCTGGTCACGGCAGTGCCTGACCAGGCCATTCCCCTTCGAGGGTACGCGCGTGCGGCGGGAAGGAAGGGGCTGGGACAACGGGTGACGGCGCGTGCGGTTGGGAAGGCGCCGGCGACGGGTGACAGGACGAGCTCCCACCTCGCCCTGCCACCCCGATCGCTGATACAAATCGGCATGGCCTCGCGGCCACACCGGCCCCATGGCTGGTCGGGCGTCACCTCCCTCCCGTCGGTCGTGACCGTAGGTCGAGGGAACTCATCAGCCGACCGCCCGATTCCCTGACCTCAAAAATCACGAAAGAATCTCGGTCGGCAAACGGTTTGACTTCGGTTGGGGCCTGTCGTAGAGTCCGGCTCGCCAACCCCCATGGCGCCCCAGCAATAGGAAGTCTCCCTTAGCTCAGTCGCTCCGCCGGAGTCGACGGTTCATTCGCCTGAGCATGGGTCCTGTCGCATCTTCGGGTCCCCCAGCGGTCGCCGCCACGACCGTCCCGAAGACGAGTCCCTGCAACGGTCTCAGCGGATCGGCAACGACGGCAGCGGCGTTCCGACGCACGCTCCCGCCGAGCGTACCTGCACGCTGTTCGGTGGGTTCGTGTCCCCCCGTCGATGTGCGGCCACGGCCGCAGGATTTTCGAGCGAGGCGACCACGATGTTCGAGCCCGATTTGCTGCTTCGCACCGCCTGATCCCCTTCCGAAATTCCCAAGCGAGCCGCTGCGCGGAATTCGCGCGATCCACCGTGCCCGCCCGGGGAGGCATAACTGTTCATGACCGACACCTACGACGATCTCGACGGCCTCGACAAGGTCTGGTATCAGGACGATCCGCTCCTGAGCCAGCAGGAGGTCGAGGTTGACTTCGGCTTCGGCGAGCGCCCCGTGTTCGACGACGACCCGCTGGTCGACGACCGGGTGGAGACCGCCGAGGAGTTCGCCGCGTACGGCGAGTTCGACGACGAGCCCAGCGTCGTCGCGCTCCCGGGTCGTGACCGGTTCCACGGGGCGCGGATGTCGCGCCGCAAGACCACCACGCTGCTCCACGCCAGCACAATCACCATCATGGTGGGGATCGGCGCGGTCGGCGTGGTGCTGTCGCTGGTGATCCTGATGGGCCGGCTGCTCACCGCCAGGCAGCTGTTCTTCATGGCCCACTCGATCCTCGGGGTGCTGATCGTCAACGCCTTCGCGCTCGGCGTCGGCACGCTGTTGAGCTCCACCGACTCCCGCCTGACGGTGGCGGTCCGCAAGCTGAGCACCGGCTCGATGGCGCTGCTGGCCTGGACCGCCGCGATCATCGGGACCTGGCTGGTCTACCCGGGGTACCGCGCCGAGGCCCCGCCTGGCGCCGACCTCGACCTGTACCCCCGCCAGTACCTCCAGCGGACCCCGGACCTGCGCTTCTGGGACGGGTTCGCGATGGACTGGAAGATGCACGTCGGCTGGATGACGCCCTTCCTGGCCACGGCGGTCGCGTTCGTCGCCCTGCGCTACGGCAAGCGGCTCCGGGCCGACTTCCAGGTGCGAAAGATGCTCACCAACCTGCTGGTCCTCGCCGTCGCCATCGCCGCCATCGCCGCGGTGCTCGGCGCGCTCGTGAACATCGCCGCCCCCAACGACTTCCTGCACCGCGCCTGGAGCCCGTAGCCAATCACCCCACCCCTCCCCATCCTCCCCACCGCCAGCCGCTTGTCCCGACGAAGAGGTGATCGTCATGACCGTGGGCACGCTCCGTGACCGCTTCGAGGAGACGGCACTCCCGCACCACGACGTCGTCTACCGCGCGAATCTGCGGATCACGGGTGACCCGGCGACCGCCCAGGACCTCACCCAGGAGACCTACCTGCGCGCCTTCCGCTCGTTCTCGTCCTTCCAGAGCGGGACCAACTGCCGCGCCTGGCTGCTGCAGATCGCGCACAACGTCTTCTGCCGCGACTACCGCCAGCGCAAGCGCATCACCTGGCGGACAGCCGACGACGACGAGTTCGACCAGCTGGCCCTGGTCCCCGGCCAGATGCCCGACCCAGAGGAGGAGGTGCTTCGCCAGCTCGACCGCGACGAGCTCCGCCACGCACTCGCCCAGCTCCCGGAGACCTTCCGGACCGCCATCGTGCTGGTCGAGTTGCAGGGCCTGTCCTGTGAGGAGGCCGCCGCCGTGATGGGCACGCCGCGCGGCACCGTCCTCTCCCGTCTCTTCCGCGGCCGCGCCCGCCTCCGGCAGATCCTCGAAGAAAAGGTTCCGGCGTAAAGCCACAACGGGAATCACGTCCTCCCCACGTGAGTTCCTAACGAAATTCGCTCCGCCTCCCCCCAGCAAAGGAGCATCCCAAATGTTGCGGCGTCGTCTCGCCGTGCTTCTCCCGACGCTTGCCGTCCTCGCGCTGGCCGCGTCCGGGTGCACGCTCCCCACCAGCGACGACGGTGGCGGATACGGCCCAGCAAAGGCTGACGGGCAATTGATCAAGCCCAAGCCGAAGCCGCCTCCGGTGGCGCTCAAGAGCGGCGTTCCCGCGGTTCTGCAGGCGCAGAACTCGAGCTGGGCACCAGGCAATTACGTGGTCGGCCGGGGCGCGAACATCGAGCTCAAGGTCGTCAACCGCGACCAGACCCAGCACAGCTTCACGCTCGAGGGAGGTTCCGTTTCGAAGATCGTTCCAAGCGGCGGCCAGGTCCTGGTGACATTCACCGCCCCCGGACCCGGCAAGCACCGCTTCTGGTGCAAGTACCAGCAGCAGGAGATGCAGGGCTGGATCACCGTCACCTGATTCCGGCCGCCGTGCACCCATCGGTCACAGGAGGGAGCTGAAGTGAGTCTTTCCAAGCCTCCGGGACGGTCCCGGTTGCTGTTGGCGCTCGGGCTCGCGGTCGCCCTGTTCAGCGCCACGTTCATCGCCTTCGACCGCTCGACCTCCAGCGCCCAGCAGGCGCCGGAGACGACCGTCGCGGCCAGCGACACCAGCACGCCGAGCGACGTCACCGACACCACCGGCGGGGCGGACACGACCGACACGACCGCGCCGGCGGCCACCGACACGACCGCGCCGGCGGCGAGCGACACCACCGACACCACCGGCGCCGATGTGACCACCACCACCGCGCCGGCCGAGGGCAACGGGCCGGACGGCAACATCAACAACCTGCCGCTGCACGACGGCTCGCAAAAGGGCGGCGTCTTCAATCCGGTGCCCTACGGCGAGATCCCGGGCAACACCCCCCAGGTCGCCATCCAGCGTCCCGGCAGCGGCCGCATCCTCCCGCTGAACCAGGAGATCCAGATCCGCGCGCTGGTGCAGAACTTCCAGCCCGGGTTCTTCAACGACCCCAAGACGCAGTACGGCGTCGACCCGCAGCGGCTGAACAGCGACGGCAACCTCCAGGGCCACAACCACGCCTGCATCCAGCGCCTGGGCCGCGACTCCCTTCCGGCCAGCACCAAGTGCGACTCGTTCGTGGTGCTCGAGCAGGAAGGCACCAGCAACGTGATCAGCGGCGTCGGCCCCCCGATCAGCACCGCCGGCCGGTACCGCGTCTGCGTTGACGACGCCAGTGGCGCCCACTACGTGGCCGTGCGCGCCTTCGCCCAGAACGGCGGTCCGGTCGACTGCGTCCGCGTGCTGTTCATGTCGCGCGGCCGCCGCTAGATCCGTAGAGAACGCTGAGAGGAGTCTGTCGATGACCCGGAAGACGAAGGCAGTGGTCGCCATCGTGGCGGCCGCCGCCATCGCCACCTTGCTCCTCGCGCCGACTGCGTTCGCGCAGACCTCGGGCGACGGGTACGGCGAGGACGTCTACGGCGGGACCGAGCCAGCGGCGCCGGCGCAGCCGTCGTCGAACGACTCGACCCTCGCCAAGAAGACCTCCACCAGCTGGACCATGCTGAAGACCAACCTGACCGGCGGCGTCGAGGTGCCCAAGGGCGACCCGAACGCCAGCGGCACCGCCAGCGTCAAGGTGAGCGACAGCCAGGTCTGCTTCAACGTGCAGTGGTCCGGCATCAAGGCGACCGCCTCGCACATCCACCTGGCGCCCAAGGGCAAGGCCGGCGCGATCGTGGTGCCGTTCTTCAAGTCCTCCGCGCCGCTCAGCGCGACCAGCAAGTCGGGCTGCACCGAGGTCAGCGCCACCCTGGCGAAGGCGATCGCCAGCAACCCGAGCGCCTACTACGTCAACGTCCACGACACCCAGTTCCCCAAGGGCGCCATCCGCGGCCAGCTGGCCAAGGACAGCGGCGACGGGAGCGCGCTGCCCTACACCGGCAGCAACCGGAGCAGGACGCTGCTGCTGCTCAGCCTGAGCGTGGTCATTGCCGGCTCGCTGCTGCTCGCGGCCGGTCAGCGCCGCAGGCGGCCGGTTCACGCCCGGCGATGACACGACAGTTCCACGGCCCGCGGCGGGTTCCAACCCCGCCGCGGGCCGGCTGCATCACCGGAGGTGCGCTGGCGGGGCTGGTCGCATGGCTGGCCTTGCCGCTCACCCTGATGCCGCCGCCCCACGCCGAGCCGTCGCAGGCCTGGACGCTCGCTCGAGCCGACAGCCTCTTCCCCTGGCTGCTGGCCTGCGTGCTGGTCGGCGGCGCGCTGGGGCCCGTCCTGGAGACGGTCCCGCGCAGGCGGGCCGCCCGCCGGCGCGTCGCGATGGCGGCGGCGGGCCGGCGGGTGGTCATCCTCGGCGGCGGCTTCGGCGGGGTCGCCGCGGCCAGGCGCTTCGAGCAGTCCTGGCGGCGCGCCCCGGGGCTCGAGGTGACCCTGGTCAGCAAGACCAACTACCTGCTGTTCACGCCGATGCTCTCCGAGGTCGCGGCGGGCTCGCTGCAACCCGGCAGCATCGGCGCGCCGCTGCGCGCCACCTGCCCGCGGACCCGCTACGTCCGCGCCGAGGTGGTCGGCCTCGACCCGGTCGAGCGCGTGGTGCACGCCCGCTCCGCGGCCGGCGTCGAGCCGCTGCCCTACGACCACCTGATCGTCGCGTTCGGCTCGGTCGCCGAGGTCAACGTCGCCGGCGTGGCCGCCCACGCGCTGCCGCTCAAGACCCTCGGCGACGCCGTGCGCCTGCGCGAGCACGTGCTCGCCCAGCTCGAGCAGGCCGACCTCACCTTGGACCCGGAGGAGCGCCGGCGCCTGCTCACCTTCGTGGTGGCCGGCGGCGGCTTCGCCGGGGTCGAGGGCATCGCCGGCATGACCGGCCTGGTCCGCAGCGTGCTCGGCTACTACCCGCGCATCCGGCCCGGGGAGCCGCGCTTCGTGCTGATCCACTCGCGCGACCGCATCCTGCCCGACCTGGAGCCCGAGCTCGGCGACTACGCGCAGGCCAAGCTGTTCAGCCGGGGCGTGGAGCTGCGGCTCGACAGCCGCGTGGTGGCGGCCGGCGAGGGCGCGGTCGCGCTCGACAACGGCGAGCTGGTGCCGACCCGCACGCTGGTCTGGACCACCGGCAACCGGCCGAGCCCGGCGCTCGCCGGCCTGCCGCTCGGCAGCGACGGCGGCGCGGTGCTGGTCGACGAGACCCTGAAGGTCGCCGGGATCGACCGCGTCTGGGCGGTGGGGGACTGCGCCCGCGTCCCGGACCTGCGCCGCGGCGGCTCCTGCCCGCCGACCGCGCAGCACGCCCTGCGGCAGGGCAAGGTGGTCGCCGACAACGTGCTGGCATCCATGGCGGGCAAGCGCGCCAAGGCGTTCCGCTTCCGCACCCGCGGGCTGCTGGTGGCCCTGGGGCACCAGACCGCGGCCGCGCAGCTCCGCCGCGTCCAGGTGCGCGGGCTGCCCGGCTGGCTGCTGTGGCGCGCGCTCTACCTCTCCAAGCTCCCGGGCGCCGAGAAGCGCCTGCGGGTGCTGCTGGACTGGGTCGTCGGCATCCTGTTCCCGCGCGACACCACGCTGGCCAGCGATCTGCCGCCGCAGCAGGCGCAGCGGCAGGGGAGCACGGCCGGCGTCGGCGCCTCGCGGCGGGGAGGACGCCACGCCCGCAAACGGGTGGCGTGAGCTGCCATGGGTCGCGGCGGCGCGATCCTGCGGGCGCTGGCGGCGGGCGCCCCGGCCGGAGCCGCCGGCGGCCTGGCGCTCGGCGTCCTGCTGTCCCACCGTGGCATCTCGCAGAACAACGCGGTGCTCGCGCTGCTGGCGGCGGTGCTGGCCGGCTGCGGCTTCGGGCTGCTGGTGCGGCGGCGCAACCCGGCTGAGGGCCTGTTCCTCGGGGTCGCCTACGGCGTCTTCGGCTGGTGGCTCGGCCCGCTCACCCTGGTGCCGCTGCTGGCACGCGAGCCGCTGGCGTGGAGCCTGCCGGCCGCCCAGCGGCAGTTCGCCAGCCTGCTGGGCTTCCTGTTGTACGGGGCGTGCACCGGCCTGGCCTACGCGGCCTTCCGGGGGCGACACCCGCGGCGCCTGCCCGGCGCGCTGCTGCGCGGCCTGCTGGCCGGCGCGCTGGTCGCGCTGGTCCTCCAGGTGCGCGGCAGCCCGGCGGTCGGGCCGCTGATCGGCATCGCCCAGGCGCTGGAGGCGCCGCAGCCGCCCAGAGGGATCGGCGCCGCGCTGGTCCGCGGTCAGGGCTACGGCTTCCTCGCCTGGGTGGCGCTGCTCGGCGACGGGCCGCGCTGGACGGTCGAGCAGGCCCGGGCGACCTTCCCGACGCTACTGGCCTGCCTGGTGCTCGGCATGGCCGTGGCGGTGCTGCGGCAGGTCTTCGACGTGATCGCCGGGCTGTTCTCGGCCGACCGGCTGCAGACCTGGCGGCCGGTGCCGGTCGGCGGCGGCCCCGGCGGGGCGGTGCTGCACGGCGCCACCGGCGGGTTGCTCGGCGGCGCAGCGCTGGCTGTCCTGCCGCACACCGTGCCGGTCGGGGCGCGGGCGCCGGCGGCGCCGGCGCTGTGCGCCGCAGGGGTCGGCCTCGGCGTGCTCTACGGCGTGCTGTTCCGGCGCCTCGACCTGAACCTGACCACCGCGCTCGGCTGGGGGCTGTCCTACGGGTTCCTGTGGTGGGCGCTCGGCCCGCTGACCCTCTTCCCGCTGCTTGCGGGGGAGGGGACGCGCTGGTCGGCCGCGGAGGCGGCCGGCGCGTTCGGCGCGCTGCCGGCCCTGCTGCTGTTCGGGACCATCCTCGGGTTCGCCTTCCACCTGCTCCAGGCCCGCTACCGGCGCCCCTGGCCGGTCGGCCGCGAGCCGGTCATCGCCGGCCTGGGCCTGCTGGTCCCGCTGCTGCTGACCGTCCTGCTGGTGCTGGCCGGGGCGTGAGAGACTCGCCTACCCGAACAGGTGGTAGACCGGCGGGAAGGTGCCGAGCAGGCCGACGCCGAGCAGGGCCAGGGTGAGCAGGAAGGCGCGGAACAGGTGCAGCTCCCGGTCGCGCAGGCGGGCGTGCAGGTTCACCCAGGCGATCAGGTAGATCAGCACGGCCAGGGTGGCCTTGCCGGTGAGCGGGCCGGCGGGGTCGTAGAGCGTCAGGAAGTCCGCGAAGCTCGACCAGGCCGCCGACGCGACCGTCACCGCACCGAGCGCGGCGCAGCCGACGCCGGCGGCGACCACCGCGGCCACGATCCCGCCGTTGGGCTCCAGCTCCTCCTGGTCGTACTCCTCGTCCTCGGCGAGGTCGTCCGGGAAGCGGTCGTCGAATCCGCGCACGCCGCTCACGACTGGACCGTGACCTTGCCCTGCATCATCTGCAGGTGGTACTTGCACCAGAAGACGTAGCTGCCGGCCTGCGGGGCGGTGAAGCTGATGGTGGTGGTCTTGCCGACCGGCAGGTTGCGGTTCACCCCGGCCGCCTTGAACAGCAGGTTGTGCTGCATGTAATCGTGGTTGGCGACCTTGAGGGTGACCCGCTGGCCGGCCTGCAGCACCAGGTTGCCCGGCTTCCACTCGAACACCACGTCCTGCGGGCCGAGCTGGTCGATGCGCATGTCGAGGAGCCCGTTGCGGGGCGCCACCGGTGGCCCGGTCGGCGGCTGGCTGTGGTCGTGCGCCTGGGCCGACTGGTTCGCCACGGTGGTCTGGGGAGCGAGCGCTTGGGGCTTTGCCGAGACGGTGCAGCCCGCCAGGACGAGGATCGCCGTGGCGAGCAGCACGACCACCGGGAGTGTGTGGCTTCGCCGCATGGGGAGGACCTCACTGGGGCGGAAGAGGCGAACCTGTTGAGAACTCACCGGATGACCCCGCGATTCCCACCTGGAGTGCTGCCGGTCATGCATTCGGCGCCGCATGCGGCATCCGACCATCCGTACAGCGCCAAGCGACTACTCTTGAGACGACACTGGGAGCATTCGTGCATCCGCGACAGATCGGGGTCCGCGCGGCGCGGCGCGGGGCCGGGGCAGGGCCCTCGCGGGTGCGCCGGCCCCCGGTGCCGGCCCGGCAGCAGGTGCCGGTGAGGGGCACGAGGAGGTCCGAGATGCTCTGGGACATGCTCGACCGCGGGGAGCCGGACGCGCCGGCGGTGGTGGTGCCCGGCGGCCTGCGGCTGACCTACCGCCAGCTGCGCGACGAGGTGCGCCGCGGCGCCGAGGCGCTGGCAGGGCTCGGGCTGCGGCGCGACCAGGCCGTCGGCATGGTGTACGAGAACGGACCGGAGGCGGTGGCGTTGTTCCTCGCGGTCGCGGCGGTCGGCGCGGCGGCCCCGCTGAACCCCGCCTACACCGAGTCCGAGCTGCGCTTCTACCTCGAGGACGTGGACGCCGCCGCGCTGCTGGTCCCGCCCGGCGGCGCCGAGGCGGCGCGCGCGGCCAGGCCGGAGGGCGCGCTGCTGGTCGAGGCCGCCTTCAACCCTGACGGTGTGCTCGAGGTCGAGGTGCCCGGCCGGACGCTGACCGCGGCCCCGCCGGAGGCGCCGTCGGGCGACGACGTCGCGCTGATGCTGCACACCAGCGGCACCACCGGGCGGCCCAAGCGGGTGCCGCTGCGCCACCGCAACCTCGACGCCTCGATCGCCAACATCGCCGCCACCTACCAGCTCGGGCCGGGCGACGTGTCGCTCTGCGCGATGCCGCTGTTCCACGTCCACGGCCTGCTGGCCTCGACCCTGGCGACCCTGGCGACCGGCGGCACCGTGGTGGTGCCGTCGCCGTTCAACCCGCTGGCCTTCTGGGGGATCGTGCGCGAGCACAAGCCGACCTGGTACTCGGCGGTGCCGACCATCCACCGCATGGTGCTGTCACGCGCCCGCCAGGAGCGGCCCGCGGGGGCGGAGTCGCTGCGCTTCGTCCGCTCGTGCAGCTCGGCGCTGCCGCCCGAGATGATGGCCGAGATCGAGCGGCGGCTGGACGCGCCGGTGCTGGAGGCCTACGGCATGACCGAGGCCTGCCACCAGATCGCCTCCAACCCGCTGCCGCCGGCGGCGCGGCGGGCCGGCTCGGTCGGCGTGGGCACCGGCGTCGAGGTGGCCGTGCTGGACGAGGCCGGCGAGCCGCTGCCGGCCGGCACCGCCGGCCAGGTGGCCGTCAAGGGCCCCAACGTGATCGACGGCTACGCCGCCAACCCGGAGGCCAACGCCGAGTCGTTCATCAAGGGCTGGTTCCTGACCGGCGACCAGGGGGTGCTCGACGAGCGCGGCTACCTCACCCTGATCGGCCGCATCAAGGAGCTGATCAACCGCGGCGGCGAGAAGATCTCGCCGCGCGAGATCGACGAGGTGCTGCTGCGCCACCCGGCGGTGGCCGAGGCGGTCGCCTTCGGCGCCCCGCACGACACCCTCGGCGAGGAGGTCGCCGCCGCGGTGGTGCTGAACGGCGAGGCCGGCGAACAGGAGCTGCTGGCGCACTGCCGGGCGCAGCTGGCCGCCTTCAAGGTCCCCCGCAAGCTGTTCATCGTCGAGGCGATCCCGCGCACCGCCACCGGCAAGGTGCAGCGCCGCAAGGTGGCCGAGGTGATCGGGGCCGGCCGGTGAGGTTCGCGGTCGTCGGCGCCGGCGCCACCGGGGGCTTCCTCGGCGGCTACCTGGCCCGCGCCGGCCACGAGGTCACCCTGATCGCCCGGGGCCCCCACCTGGCGGCCATGCGCGAGCACGGGCTGCGGGTCCGCACCGCGGAGGGCGAGTTCACCGTGCGGCCGGCCTGCACCGACGACCTCGGCGCCGTGGCGGACGCCGAGGTGGCCTTCCTGGCGGTCAAGGCGACGGCTGTCGCGCCGGTGGCGGCCGCGCTCGGCGAGGCGCTGGGGGACGACGGCACGCTGGTCACCCTGCAGAACGGCATCCCCTGGTGGTACTTCCAGCGCCAGGGCGGTCCGCTGGAGGGCACCACGCTGGAGACGGTCGACCCCGGCGGGGCGATCGCCGCGCGGATCGACCCGGCGCTGGTGGTCGGCGCGGTCACCTACCCGGCCACCCGGATCGTCGAGCCGGGGGTGGTCGAGCATGTCGAGGGCACCCGCTTCAGCATCGGCGAGCTGGACGGCGGGCGCAGCGAGCGCTGCAAGGCGATCTCCGGGGCGCTCGCCTCCGCCGGCCTGAAGTGTCCGGTGCGCACCGACATCCGCAAGGAGATCTGGCTCAAGCTGATCGGCAACGCGGTCTTCAACCCGCTGAGCGCGCTCACCCGCGCGTCGATGGCGGCGATCGCCACCGATCCGGGCACGCGCGAGCTCGCGCTGGCGCTGATGCGCGAGGCCGTCTCGGTGGCCGCCGCGGTCGGCGTGGAGCTGGAACTGACGGTCGAGCAGCGGCTGGAGGGCGCCGCCCGGGTGGGCGACCACCGCACCTCGATGCTCCAGGACGTCGAGGCGGGCCGCCCGCTGGAGATCGACGCGCTGGTCGGCGCCGTCGTCGAGGTCGGCCACCTGTGCGGCCTGGAGCTGCCGCGGCTGGAGACCGTCGCCGCCTGCGTCAAGCTGCTGGACCGCACCCTCAGGGAGGGCTGACCGGCTCCCTAGCCCGTCGGGCTGGAGCCGCCCTGGTCGCTGCTGGCGGGGCCCGAGCTGGTGGGGTCGCCGCTGGTCGGACCGGCGCTCGACTGGCTCGACTGGCTGGACCCGCCGCCCGGTCCGCCTCCGCCCGTCGTGCTCGAGTCGTTGCCGCCCGTCGTGCTGGAGCCTCCGCCGCCCGGCGGCGAGGTGCTCTCGGTCGGCTGGGTGGAGTCCGGGGGCTGCGGCTCGGTGGTGGTCGGGGCGCTCGAGCTGGTCGAGCTGGTCGGCGGCTCGGTGGTGCTGGTCGGCGGCGGGCTGGTGGTCGGCGGGACCGTGCTGCTGCTGGCCGGCGGGCGGCGCCGCGGTCTGGTCGAGGACGGCGGCGCCGGCGTGGCCGTCGAGGTGGTCGCGTGCCTGCTCGGCGGGACGACCACCGCGTGCCTTCGGGTGGTCGACGGGCTGGTCGAGCTCTCTGGCGAGACCCGCTGGCGCGGCGGCGGGCTGGTGGTGGTCGTGGTCTGCGCGGTGGCGGTGGCGACCTGGCCGGGCGAGGTGACGAGGCCGACGACGCCCCCGCCGATGGCGCCGAGCAGCATCGCGGTGGCCACGCTCACCCAGCGTCGCGCGGCAACGAACGAAATCGGTCGCACTCTCGAAGCCCCCCGGTTCGAGCCCCCTGGAAACGATGATAGGCGCCAGCGCCGGGGTACGCTCGAA
>DASVXQ010000498.1:0-5829 GCA_036392615.1 Actinomycetes bacterium
CGGATACTCATGGCCGCCAGTCTCGCCGCTCGCGGTGGTCCGCGCGAACGCAACAGAGCCGGCTGACTTCACGCCGTAGAGTTTGTTGGCCCCACAGGAGTTCGTGGTAGCCGATCGGCTCTCGGAAGCCTTTGAGCAGCACCGCCCTGAAGCTCTCATCACGTTGGCTCTTGTACGGCGGCAGCGGCCAACATCGCTGCTTGCGATGCTGGCGCTGCACGGACGTACACGGTCGGCCCGGAGCGGGTATGTCCGCTCGCCCCGGTGGTCATGTGTCAGGCAGCAGGCTGCTCCGCGACGGGTGTCGGCGGGGCGTTGCGGCCCGCGAGCACGCCGCCGTCGATCGGCATCGTGGTGCCGGTGATCCAGCGCGCCCGGTCGCTGGCGTAGAACAGGATCGCGTCGACGACGTCCTCGGGCTGGCCGCGTCGGCCGAGCGGGTGGAAGCCGTTCACCGATTCGAGCACCGCTTGGGCCTGTTCCCGGGTCATGAACCGCTCGTAGGCGGGTGTCTCCACGAATGCCAGCGCCACCGTGTTGACGCGGATCCCGTGCGGGGCGAGCTCGATCGCAAGGTTCTTGGTCAGCGCGTGCCGGCCTGCCTGGGCGGCGGAGTAGGCGCTGGTTGGTGTGGCGGTTATCGCGTCGAGCGCCCACATGGAGCCGACGTTGACGATCGCGCCGCCCTCGCCGCGCTTGACCATCGCCTGCGCCGCGGCCTGGGAGGTGTAGAAGGTCGGGCGCAGGATCGAGTCGAGCGCCTCCTCCATCTGCTCCTCGGTCTGCTCCAGGAACGGCACCGGCCGGAAGATGCCGGTGCTGTTGACCAGCATGTGCACGCCGCCAAAGCGCTCGAGTGCCACCTCGACGAGCTGCGCGGCCGCCGTGGGCGAACTGACGTCACCGGCGACCAGGGCGACCCGCTCGCCGGCCGAGTCCAGCGTGCGCTGTGCTTCCTCGAGCACCTCCTGCCGCCGCCCGGAGAGCACCACCGATGCGCCCTCTTCGAGCAGGCGCGCTGCCGTCGCGCGCCCGATGCCACCGCCGCCTCCGGTGATGACCGCGACCTTCCCCTGGAATTCCGGCATCTCGCCCTCCACCTGCCCGGAGCCGGGCAACTGATTTCTTCGGAAACTAGATTCGTGACGACGATATCAGGCAGATAGTTTCTGCGCAAACCAGTTTCCGCTACCCTGTCGCCATGAGCCCGCGCGTCCCCGAGCCACACCTCAGCGCCTGGCAGGCGCTGCTGCACGCCCACGCCTCCGTGGTCGCGCGCGTCGAGGACGCCCTCGCGGAAGCGGGGCTCCCACCCCTGGCCTGGTACGACGTCCTCTGGGCGCTGCGCAGCGTCCCGGGAAGGCGGGTGCGCATGGCCGAGCTCGCCGGCCGCCTGACGCTGAGCCGCGGCGGCCTGACCAAGCTGGCCGGCCGGTTGGAGGCCGCAGGGCTACTCCGCCGAGAACCCGCGCGGCACGACGGCCGCGGCGTGTACGCCGTGCTGACCCAAGCCGGGGAAGCGCTGCTACGACAGATGTGGCCGGTCTACTCGCGCGTCCTGCGCGAGATGTTCGTCGAGACCATCAGCGCCGACGAGGCGGCCGCCATCACCGCGGGACTGCGCCGCGCCACGGCGGCCGCCACGCCGGGTGCTCCGCCATCACGGGACATCCACCAGGCGGACGGACGCGCCTCCTAGGAGGCGCGGGCGCCTAAATCAGGGCAAGGCTCTTGCCCTCACTGTCACGGAACTACGCCTGGGTCCATCTGCTCGGGTGACGTCGCATTGGCTGGGGGGGTGGCCACGGCGGCGTCGATGAGGGTGTGCTGGTGATCGGGGTCGGTGAGGTCGACCGGGGGCTCGGCGATCAGGGGACGCCAGATCGGCCCTCCGAAATCGTCTGAGGACAGCACTGCACCCGAGGTGCCAGTTCCTCCTCGCCGAGGGCGGGTCGGAACGATGCCGCTGAGCCGTCGTGGCACGCCACCGCACAGGGCCGTGCCAGAAATTTGCCAGAAACCACGCCACACGCGACCTCGCCGCGCACCACAACGCAACTCTCGACAGCGCTTCTCACCTGGGCGGTTGTGCGGAAACGCTGGGTGCTGCACGGCGGCGTGAACCACCGGCGCATCGATGGCATGCAAGGGGTCAGGGGTTCAAATCCCCTCAGCGCCACTCCTCCCCACACCGCGTTCCTGCAGCTCAGCGGGGTGATTCCCGAGTAAGTCGCTACTCCGGCGGTCTGACCCTCAAGGGACGGGTGTCAGCAAGTCCCCCACGACCCGGATGCTGACGGCCTCGCCACCTCGGCTTCGAAGGTGGGCCGTGCCAGTGACTTGGCTTCGTTCGGCGAGACGGTACTGACAGCATCGCGGCCGTGACATCGCCCGATCGCGCCGCGCTGGCCGTTTCAAGGCTGCACAAGAACCGCGGGGTCGGCGTAGGGCGTGCTAATGCTACGTTCCTTAAATGCGATAGGTGAGGACGCGTCGTCGATAGCGCGGTGACGGCGCCGGGCGGCCCCACACCCACGGACGGGCACGGGCGTTGAGCTGAGCCGTGGCGACCCTGGTCGCCAGCGCGATCTCGGTGGGACAGGCGAAGGTCTGCCCGGCCAGCGCAGCACGGCGAAACAGCCGCCACCACGCCTCCTGCAAGTTCAGCCAGCAGGCGCCCTTGGGGATGAACACCTGGCGGATGCGCGGGTGCTCGGCCAGCCAGGTCCGGGTGGAGAAGCTGGAGTGGCTGGACAGGTTGTCGGTGATCACCGCGATCTCACCGGTCGGGTTGGCCTGCTCGACCAGCCCGAGGAACTGCTGGTAGCCGACCGAGTTGCGCGACGGAGCAGTGAGGGTGACCGCCTGGCCGTCGCAGACCCGCAGCCCGCCGTAGACCCAGACCTTCTCGGCGCTGCGGCCGTATGCCAAGGGCGCTTTGATCCGGTAGCCATCGGTCGACCAGCCCGGCGGGGGTGGGAAGGTCCGGGGAATGACCGGACCCAGCTCGTCGGCGCAGATCACGATCGTCTGCTCCGGCGGGGTGGTGTAGAGGGCGATGATGGCCGCTCTTTTGGGGCGAACTGCTGATCGCCGCTGGTGCTCCAGGACCGCACCGTCCGCCAGCGCACCCCTTCGGCCTGCAGGATGCGGCGGACCTGGCTGCGGCCGACGGCGATGCCCTCGGCCTGGGCGGCTTGGGCCAGGGCGTCCAGCGTCCACTGCGCTGGCTGGTCGGCCTGCTCGGGCCGGGCAAGGCCAAGGGCGCCGTCGGCCTGGCGGTGAAGCCGGCCGGGCGGGTCGCTGCGGGCCAACGCGATGATCTGGCCGCGGTCGGGCTCCCCAAGCCGCCTGGGCCGGCCGGAGCGGGGCAGGTCGCCCAGGTCGTCGATGCCGCCGGTGTTGAAGCGGTGCAGCCAGCGGTAAACGGTCGCAGGGTGGCAGCCGAGCTGGGCGGCGATCTGGCCGACCTGGGCGCCGTCCCAGCTCAACGTGATGATGTGGGCGCGCTGCAGCCAGCTGGCCGGCGCATGGCGGGCATTGGCCAGCCGGCGGATGCGGCGTTCCTCGGTGGGGTCGGCGGGTGGGCGGGCAAACAGCGGCGGCAGCATGGCCCCTCCCTTTGCGTCATCACCGACGCAGGACACCAGAGAAGCCATCTTCTCACGTCATATTTAAGGAACGTAGCATTAGGGACCTTCACAGGCCCGCCGGGCAGGCGTACACCGGCCCGAAGCGACAGGAGATGGCCAAACCGGCGCGTCAAGGTGTTCATCTGCAGTGGTTGCCGCCCGGCCCTCATCGGCGTTGAACACCTGGGCGTTAGGGTCTGAGTTGGCCGCCCCACTCGGGCGCCCTGGCCTGGCAGCGCGCCCCGATGCGCCCTTGAGCGGTGCGACGGTTCGGCTGTCGAGCGCGATCGGCCGGATCGATACTTGAGGTGGGACAGATGGCGACTCAGCTGGGCCGGGTCGGCGCTGCACGGATGGGGGGCTGTGGTGTGAAGATGACGGCCTTGATGGCCTTGGCAGGGCTGCCGTGAGCATCCAGGTGAGCCGGAACGGCCTTTCGCCCGCTAGGCGCCGGCGGCTGATCGGGCTTGGGCTGCTCCGCTCGGTCGCGACCACGGTTGTGCTGGTCGGGTTGTACTACCTGCTGCCGTTGGACCACATCGACAGCGTGCTGTGGACGTTGGTGGGTGGGCTGCTGCTGCTGCTTGCCGTCATCGTCTGGCAGTTGCAAGCGACCTTCCGGGCCCGGTACCCGGCCGTGCGAGCTGTCGAGGCCCTGGCCACCACGGTGCCGTTGTTTCTTGTCCTGTTCGCCTCGGTCTACTTCACGATGGCGGGCACCAGCCCGGCCAACTTCAGCGCCCATTCCCTCACCCGCACTGACGCGCTGTACTTCACGGTGACCGTGTTCGCCACCGTGGGGTTCGGCGACATCACCGCGGTCAGCCAGTCCGCCAGGCTGGTGGTGACCGCGCAGATGCTGCTCGACCTGCTGGCCCTGGGTCTGGTCGTCCGGGCATTCGTGGGGACGGTGCAACTGGCCAGGCGGCAGGCCCAGCCGGATACCGATGCGGGCGTCCCGCCAGAGCAGAAGCATCGGCAAGGCGACGATGCCCAGTGATCTCGCGCCGGGCGCCGGGGTCAGGCCCTTTCCTGCAGGCAGGGGAGCGGCGACGCCAATGCTCCCGGGCGAAGCGGATTGGTGGTGTAGGCATCGGGCCTACGGTGCCGTGGGCCGCTGCCTCTGCCCGGCCTGGCCGGCGGGTGCCGGTTGGGCCGGACCAGGGGCAGGGGTGGGTTTGCTGAGCAGGTTGGCGAGCAGCATGACCACGACGGCGATCCCAACGCCAGCGAAGGTGAAACCGATCCGGCGGGCCTCGTCGGCAAGGCTGGACGGATGCGGCAGGCCCATGCCGATCAGGACCGCGCCGCCCACTGCCGCGCTCAGCGCCGCAGCTGGCGCTCTGCCTACGGTCAGTTGTCAGCAGGGCGTCAGCAACAGGACCGCAAGAGTCCAAGCAGGACAGTACGGCAAGGCCGTCGACCGGCTTGCCGACCTGGGGTGACGTGGTGTCGTTGGAGGCGCCGTCGGGTCCTGTTCGCTGATGTGACTGGGTCCACGCCTCTTAGCGCCCGCGGTGGAACTGGCTGACCGGACGCCGCGCCCCCGGTCGTCAGGGTTCCACGATGACGGGATCGCCGACCGCGATGTGGCCAGGCTCGACCGTCGACCCGTACACGCCCAGGTAGCCGCCTCGCGCGCGGGCGACGACCTGCAGGACCTTCGGGTCGCGGGCGGCCGTCGCCGGATCGACGGTGATGACGGCGCAGCGCCGGTCCCGCGCGTCCAGGCGGATCCGCGTCCCGCCGATCCGCAGCACGGAGCCCACCCAGCCGTCCTCCGGGAACCCGCTTGCGGTGGCGGCCGCCACCAGCAGGTTGGGCCGGAAGCGCCGGACGTCGGGCACCTGGCCGAGGAGCGCACCCAGGCCCGCCAGGATCTGCGTACTGGTCAGCGACAGGGGCATCGCACTGTCCGTTGTCATTCGACGTAAGGCAGCTCAACGCTGTGACCTGCGGTGCCTCAGATTGATCGGCAATGTTGCGGGTTCCGCTTGCCATCCAACGTGAGGCATCTCGTCATCACCGATCACCGCCGTCTGCCTGCTCACCGGCGTACTGAACCGGGAACGAGGCACCCGCGCCGAACCGTAGAGCACCACTGTTTAGGGGTGTGCGACGCGAAGGGCGTCGACCCGGTCCAGGGCGAGCGGGCCGCCCGAAGGGCGGGGCTCGAACCCGCCGATTGCAAGGATCA
>DASVXQ010000499.1:0-9565 GCA_036392615.1 Actinomycetes bacterium
GACCGGCAGCCGGCCGCCGCGCCCGGCGGCCGCCATGGCCCGCGCGGCCAGCCCGGGCGGCAGCCAGCCGAGCGCCCGCCCCAGCGAGCGCAGCCAGTCGAGGTCGGTCAGGCGCGACGGGCGGGTCGAGCGCACCAGCACCTGGATCCCGAGGTTGAGCGCCAGCGCGCCCAGCGAGATCACCACGATGGTGAGGTCGCGCACCCGCCGGCTGCGCAGCCAGCGCGACAGCGCGGTGGTGAGCGCCCTGGCCAGCAGCACGCAGAGCGCGAACTCGAGCGCCACCGCCAGCACGACCACCACCACACCGGGACCCGCCGGCGCGAAGCCGGCGACCGCGCCGCTGAGCGCCGCCATGGTGGCCAGCGGCGGCACGCCCACGCACGAGGCGACGAACAGCCCACCCGCCAGCTGACGGGGTCGCAGCGGCAGCAGCGCGAGCTTGGCGGGGTCGAGCGCGCTGTCGGCGGTGAAGGTCAGCAGCGGCAGCAGCGCCCACGCCAGCGCGAGCAGCACGAAGCCGACCACCGCGACCGCCTCGGCCACGTCGGCCGGGACGGCGCGCAGCGCGGCCAGCAAGATGAACCCGCCGGCGGTCAGCGGCAGCGCGAACAGCACGCCCACCACCAGGCCGGTCACCTGCTGCCAGCCGCCGACCTTCAGGCCGCCCAGCAGCAGCGCCAGCTTCAGGCGGGCGAAGTGCCAAGCCATCCGAGCTCCTTGGCGTCGGCCGCGCCGGCGCCGACCAGCTCGACGAAGGCGTCCTCCAGGCTGCGTCCGCCACGCACCGCCTCGATCGGGCCCTCGGCGATCAGCCGGCCCTGGTGCATGATCCCCACCCGGTCGCAGAGCCGCTCCACCAGCTCCATCACGTGGCTGGAGAACACCACCGTCGCCCCGCCGGCGGTGTAGCGCTCCAGCAGCGAGCGGATGGTGCGCGCCGACACCGGGTCGATCGCCTCGAAGGGCTCGTCGAGGAAGAGGATGCGCGGGTTGTGCAGCAGCGCCGCCGCCAGGGCGATCTTCTTGCGCATGCCGTGCGAGTAGTCGACCACCAGCGTCCCGGCCGAGCCCTGAAGGTCGAGCACCTCGAGCAGCTCGCGCGAGCGGTCGGCCACGACCTCGGCCGGCATGCCGCGCAGGAGGCCGTTGTAGGTCAGCAGCTCCTGGCCGCTGAGCCGGTCGAACAGGCGCAGGTCCTCGGGCAGCACGCCGATCCGCCGCTTGGCGTCCGACGGGTTCCGCCAGACGTCGAGCCCGTCGATGGCGACCGTGCCGGCGTCGGGCCGCAGCAGCCCGGTGACCATGCTCAGCGTGGTGGTCTTGCCGGCGCCGTTCGGGCCCACCAGGCCGAAGAAGCAGCCGGGCGGGATGTCGAGGTCGATGCCCGCGACCGCCTGCTTGCTGCCGAAGGCCTTGCGGAGCTCGCGGATCGACAGGGCCGTGGGGGGCTGCTCGACACTCGCGCTCACCTGCGACCTCCACAGCTCAAGCCGGTCCGGATCCGATCAGCGTACGTCGGCGCGGGCGGATCTGGCGGGCAAAGGGGACTGATGCGGACAAGCTGGCTGGTCGTCGCGAGGAACTCCTTGGGCGAGGACTCCCGTTCTCGCCTGGACAGGAGGATCATGGACGTCGTACGGGAGGAGCATGGGCGCATGAGGATCACACGGGCCGTCGGCGTCCTGGTGGGCGTGACGCTGCTGCTGGCCCTCTGGCCGGCCCTCGGGGCCCAGGCCCAGGGGAGCGCCACGGGCCGCACCGTCAAGGTGCTCACCCTGGACGGAGCCGTCGACCCCTTCATCGCCAGGTACCTGAAATCCGGCATCGAGTCCGCCGCCCGCGACGGCGCCAGCGCGGTGGTGATCCGGATCGACACGCCGGGCGGGCTCAACTCCTCGATGCGGACCATCGTCAACGCGATCCTGCGCTCGGACGTGCCGGTGCTGTGCTGGACGGGACCGTCGGGAGCCCACGCCGCCTCGGCGGGCACCTTCATCATGATGGCCTGCCCCTGGAACGCGATGGCACCGGGCACCAACATCGGCGCGGCCCATCCGGTGGGCATCGGCGGCGGCATCGTGAAGCAGAAGACGACCAACGACGCGGCCGCGTCGATCAACTCGCTGGCCGAGCGGAACGGCTACAACCAGCCCTGGGCGGTGAGCGCCGTGACTGACTCCGCCACGCTCTCGGCCCAGCAGGCGGCGGACCAGAAACCGCCGGTCACCAAGCAGATTGCAACCTCGATCCCGGACCTGCTCCATAAGGCCGACGGGCAGGCCGTCCGGGTGGGGAGCGACAACGCGCAGGTCACCATCGACACGGCCGGCGCCGCGACGGTGGAGCAGTCGCCCGGCCTCGCGGCGAGCGTGCTTCACGGTCTGATCAACCCGAACCTCGCGTTCATCTTCTTCTATCTCGGCATCATCCTGATCATCATCGAGCTGTTGCATCCGGGCGTCTCGGTCCCCGGGATCCTCGGCACGCTGCTGCTGGTGGCGGCGTTCCTGTCCTTCGGGGTGCTGCCGGTGCAGCTCGCCGGGGTGGTGCTGCTGGTGGCCTCGGCGGTCTTCTACCTGCTGGAGCTGAAGCACCCCGGGATCGGCCTGCCGGCCGTCGGGGGGACGATCTGCCTGGTCCTCGGCGGGCTGCTGCTGTTCGACCCGAGCGTGCCCGACGTGCGCGTGTCGCGCTGGCTGCTGCTGGTGGTGCCGACCCTGGTGGTGGCCTTCTTCGCGGTGGTGGTCCAGGCCGCGCTGGAGGCCCGCCGGCAGCCGCCGATGATCGACGTGGACCAGCTCTACGGCGAGGAGGGCGTGGCGATCACGGACCTCGCGCCGCGCGGCGAGGTGCGCGTCCGCGGCGAGCACTGGAGCGCGCAGGCCGCCCACGACCCGATCGGCGCCGGCACCCACGTGCGGGTGGTCGGCCGCGACGGTCTCAAGCTGGTGGTCGTGCCCGACCCGACGCAGGTCGGCGGGCAGCCGATGGCGCCGTCGATGCCCGGCCCGGACGACCGCCGGGGGTAGCTCGGCTCGCCGGGGCTAACTCGGCTCGCGGTCGAGGTGCTCCTCCAGGGCGTCCAGCCGGCCGGCCCAGTAGCGCCGGTACGGCTCCAGCCAGGTGTCGACCTCGGCGAGCGGCTCGGGACGCAGCCGGTACCAGCGCCGCTGCGCGTCGACCCGCACGGTCACCAGGCCGGCCTGGCGCAGCACGCGCAGGTGCTTGGACACTCTCGGCTGGCTGATGCGGACCAGCTCGACCAGCTGGTTGACCGACCGCTCGCCGTCGCGCAACAGGTCGAGGATGCGCCGCCGGTTCGGCTCGGCGAGCACCTCGAAGGTCGTGCTCATCGCCGCCCGCGCCTCAGCCCAAGGCGGGCTGGTAGACCGCCTCGTACAGCTCGCTCCAGCGCTCCTCCGGCTTCCACCCGGGCTCGCGGCCGTCCAGCTCGGCGGCCAGCACGTCGAGGCAGAGGTGCCAGCCGGCCCCGACCCGCGCCAGCTTGGAGCGGTCGTCGAGCGTGTTGGTGAAGACCAGCAGGGTGCCGCCGGGCTCGGGCAGCAGCTCGAAGCGCAGGTTCTCCTCGCCCCAGTCGAAGGCGAACACCCGCGGCGGGTCCAGCTCGGTGACCTCGCCGTCGGGGCTGTCGACGTCCTTCTCGCGGAAGGTGAAGCGCAGCTTGCCGCCGACGGCGAGCTCCAGCTCGACCGCGGCGGGGAACCACCTGCCCAGCTCGTCCGGTTCCGTGACGGCGCGCCAGACCCGCTCGGGCGGGTGGGCGAGGAAGCGCTCGTAGCGGAGCACGATCCGGCCGTCCACCGTCTCGACGGTGCCGTTGGCGGGATCGTCTGGCCTGGGGTGGTGATCTGGTGTGCTCATGGGCCTAATATTCCTCACCGGTAGTATGCTTGTCAAGGCATTTACAGCAGGCCGGACGGGTGATTGTCAGCTGATCGACCCTTCCAGATGCGGTATCGCGGCGTAGCATTGTGGAAGGGCCCTCGAGGCCCGATTGGAGGATGGTCCATATGGCTATCGGGCTGCTGATTGCCCTCGTGGTGATCGTGTTGTTCGTCATCCTGCTGCTGCGGTACTCGATTCGGGTCGTCCGCGAGTACCAGCGGATGGTGCTGTTCAGGCTGGGCCGCATGGTCGGCACGCGGGGGCCGGGCCTGGTGCTGCTGATCCCGATCGTGGACCGGCCGGTCATGGTCGACCTGCGTGAGCAGTTCCTCGAGATCCCCAAGCAGACGGCGATCACCGAGGACAACGCCACCATCGCGATCGACTTCATCATCTTCACCAGGGTGGTCGACGCGATCCAGAGCGTCGTCCAGGTGCAGTACTTCGCCAGCGCCGCCCAGAACATCGCCGCCACCACGCTGCGGAGCGTGGTCGGCGACCTGAACCTCGACGACGTGCTCTCCAAGCGCGAGCAGATGAACGAGACCCTGCGCTCCAAGCTCGACGACGTCACCGAGCGCTGGGGCGTCAAGGTCACCAACGTCGAGGTCCGCGAGATCATCCCGCCGCCGCAGGTCCAGGAGGCGATGACCCGGCAGATGTCCGCCGAGCGGACGCGCCGCGCTGTGGTCACCGAGGCGACCGGCACCAAGCAGGCCGCCATCACCGTCGCCGAGGGGCAGAAGCAGTCGGCGATCCTGCAGGCCGAGGGCGACCGCCAGGCGGCCATCCTCCGCGCCGAGGGCTTCTCGCTGGCGCTCGGCAAGATCTTCGAGGTCGCCCAGGGCGTGGACGCCAACACCATGAGCCTGCAGTACCTCGAGGCGCTGAAGCAGATCGGGGCGTCGCCCTCGACCAAGTTCGTGCTGCCGATGGAGCTGGCGAACCTGCTTTCGAGCGTCACCGGCCAGGCCGTCCAGTCGTTCGCCGGACAGGGCAACGGCAAGCGCGGCTGAGGCCGTCCGCCCACCAACCCCGGACCGCCGCGCGCGACACGCCACGCGTGGCGGGCGGGCGTCCGTGGCTTCCGTATACTCCGAGGCGATGGACGCTTCCGCTCTCCCACAGGAACCGCGCGTCGACGAGGCGCTGCTCGAGGGGCTCAACGACGCCCAGCGCCAGGCGGTGCTGGCCACCGAGGGCCCGACCCTGATCGTCGCCGGCGCCGGGTCGGGCAAGACCCGCGTGCTCACCTACCGGATCGCGCACCTGGTGCGCGACCTTGGCGTACCGCCCAGCTCGGTCCTGGCGATCACCTTCACCAACAAGGCCGCCCGGGAGATGAAGGAGCGCCTCCAGGCGCTGGTCGGCAACGCCACCAGGGCGATGGTGGTGTCGACCTTCCACTCCGCATGCGTGCGCATCCTGCGCCGCAGCGGCGCTCCGCTGGGCTACGGCTCGAACTTCACCATCTATGACGAGTCCGACGCCGAGCGGCTGATGACCCAGGTCACGCGGGAGCTCAACTTCGACCCCAAGCGGCTCAGCCCGCGCTCCATGCGCCACGCGGTCAGCGCCGCCAAGGACGAGCTGCTGACCCCCGGCAGGTTCGCCGACCGGGCGATGACCTGGTTCGACAAGAAGGTCGCCGAGGCCTACGCGGTCTACCAGCGCCGCCTCCAGGAGGCCAATGCGGTCGACTTCGACGACCTGATCCTCCAGACGGTGCGGCTGTTCCGCAAGCACCCCGACGTGCTGGCCGAGTACCAGCGGCGCTTCCGCTACGTGCTGGTCGACGAGTTCCAGGACACCAACATCGCCCAGTACGAGCTGCTCAAGCTGCTGACAGCGGAGTCCAGGAACCTCTCGGTGGTGGGCGACGGCGACCAGAGCATCTACGCCTTCCGCGGCGCCACGGTGTGCAACATCCTGGACTTCGAAGCGGACTATCCGGACGCGACGGTGATCCTGCTGGAGCAGAACTACCGCTCGACGCAGACGATCCTGTCGGCGGCGAACTCGGTGATCGCCAACAACCTGGAGCGCAAGCCCAAGAACCTCTGGACGTCACTGGGGCACGGCCAGCCGATCGTCCGCTACCAGGCGGAGAACGAGCACGACGAGGCCGCCTTCGTGGCCGAGGAGGTCGAGCGCCTCCGCAGGCAGGGCCACAGCTACGGCCAGATGGTGATCTTCTACCGGACCAACGCGCAGTCCCGGGTGCTCGAAGAGGTGTTCGTCAAGGCCGGCCTGCCCTACAAGGTGGTCGGCGGGGTCAAGTTCTACGACCGGCGCGAGGTCAAGGACCTGATCGCCTACCTCAAGGCCACTGTGAACCCGCTCGACACCGTCAGCCTGCGGCGGGTGCTCAACGTGCCGCGCCGCGGCATCGGCGACACCTCGGAGCGCACCGTGGAGCGCTTCGCCAGCGAGGCGGAGATCCCCTTCGGCGAGGCGCTGCGCCGCGCCGGCGAGATTCCCGGCCTCGGCAGCCGCCAGGCGCGCGGCATCGCCGACTTCAACGCGGTGCTGGACGAGCTGCGCGCCGGCATGGAGGAGGGCCGCAGCCCGAGCGTGCTGGTCGAGGAGGCCTGGAACCTCTCCGGGCTGATGCGCGAGCTGGAGGCCGACCACTCGATCGAGGGCGAGGGCCGCGTCGAGAACGTCCGCGAGCTCCAGTCGGTCGCCGAGGAGTACGAGCTGCGCGAACCGGAGGGCGGCCTGGCCGGCTTCCTCGAGTCGATCGCGCTGGTCTCCGACGCCGACGAGGTCGAGGAGGCCAGCCAGGGGATCACCCTGATGACCCTGCACACCGCCAAGGGCCTGGAGTACCCGGTGGTGTTCATCGTCGGGCTGGAGGAGAACGTCTTCCCGCACGTCCGCTCGATCGGCGAGCCGCGCGACCTCGAGGAGGAGCGCCGGCTCGCCTACGTCGGCATCACCCGCGCCCGCGAGCGGCTCTACCTGACCAACGCCTGGAGCAGGACGCTGTTCGGCGCCACCAGCTACAACCTGCCCTCGCGCTTCCTCAAGGAGGTCCCCGAGGAGCTGGTGCGGGTGGCCTCGCCCTCCAGCACGGCCGGCGGCTTCCGCCGGGCGGCCTCCGAGTGGGGCGACGCGAGCCCGGCCTTCGGCGCCGGCCGCAGCACCTTCGGCCCGCGGCCGGCCGGCCACCCGCCGGCGCCGAGCTTCCGCCGTGACCCGACGCCGGGCGAGCGCCTGGCCAACCAGCAGCGCGGCTCGCTGGACCTGGACCTGGCCCCCGGCGACGAGGTCATCCACCGGCAGTGGGGCAGGGGGACCGTGCGGGCGCTGTCCGGCCAGGGCGACCGCGCCATGGCCGAGGTCGACTTCCCCAACCAGGGCCGCAAGCGATTGCTGCTGCGGTACGCGCCGCTCAGCAAGCCCTGAGCGCGCCGGCGCCGGCGGCTCAGCCTCGCGACCCCGGCGGCGCGCAGACCAGCGCCTGCCCGGGGGCGGTGCGCGCGTACAGCACCGAGCGCCCCTGGCGGTGCCCGGCGATCAGGCCGGCGGCGCACAGCACGCCCAGGTGCTGCGACACGCGGCTCGGGCCCATGCCGAGCCGGCGCGCCAGCTCCACGGTGGTGGCCGGCCGGTCCAGCTCGGCCAGGATCCGCGCGCGCGAGCGGCCCATCAGCGCGGCCAGCGCCTGCGAGGCGTCCGGCCCGTGGCGGTGCTCCCACAGCGTGCCGACCCCGCGCGGCGGGTAGATCAGGCTCGGCTGCCACGGCTGGTCGATCACCGCGAACACCTCCGGCCAGGAGAACGCCGACGGCACCAGCAGCAGGCCGCGGCCGCCCAGATCGACCTGGCTGTCGTAGGGCTTGGCGACGCGCAGCGACCCGCCCGCGAAGCTGACCGAGCGGTGCAGCCCGCGGAACAGCCGCCAGGCGCCGCCCTCGGTGATCTGCCTGGCGCGGTAGCGCACGTCCTCGTCGAGCAGGCCCTTGACCCGCGGCCACACCGGCGCCAGCGCGCCGTCCCAGTAGCGGCCGATCAGCTCGGCGAGCCGCTCCAGCTCGGCCTGGGTGTCGTCGGCCAGCGGCCGCAGCACCGCCGGGAGCCGCCGGCTGGGGAAGCGCAACGCCAGCTCGCGGCGGACCTCCCTGACGGGCGTGGCGCGCAGGCGCGCCAGCTCGTCCTCCAGGTCCGGCAGCGGCGTGCTGGGCGGCGGGGTCAGGAAGTCCGGGGTGTAGCTGCCGCGGCCGGACAGCAGCGCCTCGAGCCGCGCCAGGTCGAGCCCGGCCACCCGTGGCCTGACGGTCTCGACCCACGGCAGGTGCAGCGCGTGCGCACCCGGGTCGCGCAGGGTGCGCACGCTCGCCACCGCCTCCCACAGCGGGGAGATGGCGAAGCGCGTGTGCACTAGGTCCTCGGCCGCAAAGGCCATCTCGATCATCGCCCCCGAGCGTAGCGGAAAGGCACGACGATTCAGCCCTGGCTAAATCATTCGCCAGGCAGCCGGCGCCGGGGCACCATCGGACGCATGACCCTCAGTCCCTATCGCGCCATCCTGCGCACGCCCCAGGTCCCCAGGCTGGTCTCGTCCGCGACCGTCGGACGGCTGGTGATCGGCATGGCGGGCCTGGCGATCGTGCTGCTGGTCCGCGACGCCGCCGGCTCCTTTGCCCTGGCCGGCCTGGCCGCGGGCTCCTTCGCGCTGGGCTGCGGGATCGCCGCGCCGATGATCGGCCGGGTGGTCGACCGCAGCGGCCAGACGCGGGTCCTGCTGGCCTGCGCGGTGGTCTGCGCCGGCGCCTTCAGCGGTCTCGCGCTGGCGGCCGGCCGCCTGCCGAACGGCCTCCTGCCGGTGCTCGCCGCCGTCGGCGGCGCCACCGTCCCGCCGATCGGCGCGTGCATGCGGGCGCTGTGGTCGTTCCTGCTGGGCCACGGGCCCGAGCTGCAGACCGCCTTCGCCTTCGAGGCCACCGTGCAGGAGCTGGTCTTCATCACCGGCCCGCTGCTGGTGGTGGCCCTGATCGCGGTGGCCTCGCCGGGCGCCGCCATGCTGGCGATCGCCGCGGCGGTGCTGCTGGGCACCGCGCTGTTCGCCGCCACACCGGCATCGCGGGCCTGGCGCCCGCAGGCGCGCGAGCGCGACTGGGCCGGCGCGCTGCGCGGCTCAGGGGTGCGCACCGCGCTGTCGGTGATCGCGCTGATGGCGGCCGCGTTCGGGATGATCGAGGTGGCCGTGCCGGCGGTTGCCGAGCAGCTCGGCAACCGCGAGCTCTCCGGCCTGTTCCTGTCGATGTGGAGCGGCGGCAGCATGGTCGGTGGGCTGATCGCCGGGGCGCTGGCGTCCGGCCGCGGGCCGGAGCGGCGCGTGGTGGTGCTGCTCGGCGCGCTGGCCGCCGGTCTGGCGCCGCTGGCGGTGGCGGCCGTCGGCGTGTTGCCGTTCGCGCTCTGCATGCTGCTGGCCGGGCTGGCGATCGCGCCGACGATCGCCTGCCTGTACCTGCTGATCGACCGCTCGGCCCCGCCCGGCACCGTCACCGAGGCGTTCACCTGGGTGAGCAGCGCCTTCACCGCGGGCACCGCGGTCGGCAACGCGATCGCCGGCTCGCTGGTCCAGCACGCCGGTCCCAGCGCGGCCTTCCTGGGCGGGCTCGGCTGCGTGGCCTGCGCCGCGCTGCTG
>DASVXQ010000500.1:0-5147 GCA_036392615.1 Actinomycetes bacterium
ACCGCCAGGGAGGTGGGCGACGACCCGACCGCGCTGGCGGCCCGCCGGGGCCTGGAACCGCTGCTGGACGTGATCGAGGACCCCTACCTCCATGCGGCGGTCCGGCTGGTGATGGCGTGGACCTCGAACATGGTGGGCGACCTCGACCGTGCCAGCCGCGAGGCGTCAGCCTCGCTGGAGGAGTTCCAGGGCCAGGACGAGCTGCTGGGCACCGCCTCGGCCGCGCTGACGCTCGGCTCCCTGGAGACGGCCCTCGGCCGGTACGACGACGCGCTGCGCCACCTGCGCGAGGGGGACGAGCTGGCGGAGCGGTTCCGCAACCCCTGGCTGTCCGCCACCTCCCGCGCGCAGCTTGGCACCCTGGCCCTGACGCGCGGCCGGCTCGACGAGGCGCGCGGGCTGTTCGACGAGGGGCTGGACCAGAGCCTGGCGGCCCACAGCACCCAGCTCGTCAGCCTGTGCCTGGCCGGGTTCGCACGGCTGGCGTGGATGGAGGGCGACGCCGACTGGGCCGCGCTGCTCGCGGGGGCGGCGGACGGCCTGCGCCGGCGGGTGGGTCTCCAGGCCTGGCCGATGATCCGGCGCGGGGAGGCCGAGCTGGCCGCCCAGATCCGCGAGGCGCTGGGCGCGGAACGGTTCGCGGAGGTGTTCGCCGCCGGCACCCGGCTGGACCGCCCGGAGGCGGTCGCGGCCGCCCACGGCGACCGCGTCGCCGGCAGCCGGGTCCGCTGAACCGGTCGCCGGGCACAATCGAGCACGCCGCGAGCGGCCCTGTCCCCGGCAAATCATCTTGATCTCATGAAAGCGTCTCATGAAATTGATTTGCGCAGAATAGTCCGAATTGATAGGGCTCCGTAGCGGCTGCGGGGCCCGACGGTGAATCTTCGGGGAATCGCTTCCCGGCGCGGCAGGTTTTCGGCTTGTCATCCACACGGATCAGCGATTGGAGGCCGCGATGCACCCGCGTCGGATCGCCGTACTTGCGACGCTCTGCGCGATTACTTTGGTTGGCGCCGCCTGCAGCTCGTCGTCGAACGGGAGCGGCTCGACCGCGACCACGGCGGCGGCCGCGCCGACCACCACCGCGGCCAGCGCCGCGCCGACCACCACCGCCGCCCAGACGAGCGCCGCGAGCGCGGGCTCCACCACGCTGGTCGCCCAGGGGATCTCCTTCAACACCGCCAAGCTCAGCTTCAAGGCCGGCCAGAAGGTCACCGTGACCATCCAGAACAAGGACAGCGTGGAGCACAACTTCACCTTCAAGGCGGCCAAGGCCAACAAGGACGTGGAGGGCGGCGAGACCGGCAAGGCCACCTTCACCGTGCCGGCGGCGGGGACCTACGAGTTCCACTGCGAGTACCACCCCAACCAGATGAAGGGCACCGTGACGGTCACCGGCTAGTGCTCCGGCCGGACCTGGCGTGAGCGTCGACACCGGCTCGTCGGGCACGGGCCTGGTCGGATGTCTCAGGCCAGCGCCGCGCCGAAGTCGTCGCCGGCCTCCGAGACGCCACCCACCCCGTCGTGACCCTGGTAGATGAGCCGCTCGATCACGTATGGGCCGGGGCAGCAGCCGTACAGGATGCTGACCGCGCCGGCCGCCCGCTGGCCGTTGACGGTTTCGCCGGGGGCGCCAACGGCGAGGTCCAGGTACCCGTCGCCGTCATAGTTGTGCCAGCCAAGCGGTGACAGCCCAAAGTACCCGCCGGTCACGGCCGCGCCGAAACGGTCGCCGGGCTCGGCTCCGGCGCCGTTGCCCTGCAGGGTGTACATGATGCATTCCAGACCCGCCGGTACACCGCTGGAGACGTAGCCACAGCCGTAGATCGCGCCAGCCTCGCTGCCGAACCGGTCCCTGCCAGGTATGCCGACGATCAGGCTGTTGCCGGCGATCTGGTCGGAGAAGAGTACCCCGCTCCAGCCGAGCGCCGCGCCGAAGGCGTCGCCCGCCGCCACCCCCCAAGGGTCGGCCCGCTCGTACAGCAGCCGCTCCCGGCCGAGCGTGCGGGCGCTGCCCGAGAAGACGCTGACCGCTCCAGCACCCACCTTGCCGCCGACCGTCTCGCCCGGCGCGCCGACCGCCAGGTCCGGGTTGTAGCTGGCCTTGTAGAAGGCCATGCTCAGCGCGGCCCCGAACCGATCGCCCGGCTCAGGGTGGCCCTGCAGCAGCAGCGGACCGGCCCGCAGGCCAGCGGCCGAGCCGGCCAGCGGGTTGACCGCCCCGGCGTTGGCGGTCGCGCCGACGTCCTCCCCGGGGACGCCGATGGCCAGGTCGCTGTAGCCGCTGTCGGTGTCGAGGATGCCGCTGGCCAGGGCGGCGCCGAAGTGGTCGCCCGGCTCGGCTTGGCCGGGCACGCCGCCGGCGCCCTGGCGCAGCTTCACCCTGCCGCCGGCGGCCACCCCGGCGTCGCCCGACCCGTAGATGACCGTGACCTGCCCGGCGCCGGCGGCCGAGCCGACGGCCTCGTCGGGCGCCGCAACCACCAGATCGCCGCGGCGGTCGCCGTTGAAGTCGCCGGTCGCCAGCGCGGCGCCGAAGTGGGCGCCTGCCCTCGGCGGGGACTCGCTCAGCAGCGGCCCGCCGGTCAGCCCCGCCGCCGACCCGTACAAGATGTTGACCGCGCCGGCGTCGACGACCCCGCCGACGTCCTCGCCGGGCACGCCGACGGCAAGGTCAGCGAGGCCGTCCTCGTTGAAGTCGTTGAAGTAGCCTCTGGCCACGGCGGCGCCGAAGCGGTCGCCGCGTTCGGCGCCGCCGGCCACCCCGCCGGCGCCCTGCCGGAACGTCTGTGAGGGCAGCCGGTCCTTGCCGTAGACGACGGTGACCGCGCCGGCGTCAGCGATCGCGCCGACGTCCTCGCCCGGGGCGCCGATGGCGAGATCGTCAAGAGCGTCGAAGTTGAAGTCCTTGGGCAGCAGGCGGCCGACGACCGCCGCCGGTCTGGACGCCGAGGTTCGTGGCGCGCTGGTTGCCGGAGACATCGCCATGATCAGGGCCGCACCAGCCACCGCCACGATGGTGAGGGTTCGCCGCATCGCCTGGTCACCTCCGGTCGCGCTGCGTTGCACGATGGGTACTCCGAGCGCTCCGGTCGCGATGCGTCACCCACGGCACATATCCTAATCGCCGGGTGCCACCGGTCTAGCCTGTCTTGTGACCTTTCAGCCCATTGCCATGAAAGAGTCGTACTAGGGCGCGGTGGTGAAGCCGAGCCGCCTCGCCTCGGCGGCCATTCGGCGGGCCGCGGCGTCCGCCTGTGCCCGGCTCAGCGTGCCGGCGGCGACCAGCCGGTCCAGCACGTGCCGCTGGCGGCGCTCGGCGGCGGCCAGGTGCGTCCTCGGGTCGTAGGCGGACGGTGCCTGCACCAGCCCGGCGAGCAGGCTCGCCTCGGCCCAGCTGAGCCGCTGCGGCGGCTTGCCGAAGTAGCCCTCGCTGGCTCGCACGACGCCCCAGCGGCCGTCGCCGAAGTAGGCGGCGTCCAGGTACATGCCGAGGATCTGCTCCTTGGACCAGCGGCGATCGAGCTTGATCGCCAGCCCGAGCTGCGCCAGCTTGACCATCACGCCGCCGCGGTCGCCGGTGTAGACGCGCTTGGCGAGCTGCTGGGTGATGGTGCTGCCGCCCTGGTCGCCGCCGCCGGCGCCGCGCAGGCCGGCCCATGCCACGCGCAGCAGGCTCTGTGGGTCGATGCCGTGGTGGGCGTAGAAGCGCCGGTCCTCCACGGCGACGACCGACTCGGCCACCCGGCTCGGCGGCGGGAGCCCGGCGCTCCGCCCGCCGTGCTCCCGGAGGATCGCGGCGACCCGGCTCTGCGCGTCCCCGACCCCGGGCAGGGCCGCCAGCAGGATCGCCGAGGCGATCGCCGCGGCCAGCAGGACCCACACGGCCGCCAGCGCCGCGACCAGCAGCCGGCGCCTTCCACGACCACGCCGGGGCGCGGCGGGACCCGCTTCGCCTTCCCCGGCGTGCCCGACCTCCTCCGCCACGCGCTCCATCCGACCCCCACTCGTCCGAGGCCACCCGGCCTGCTCCGTCGCCCGTCCGCCATGGTTCGCCACGATTCCTGAACTCCGGCTGAAGGCCGGACCTCGAATCCTGCTTAGCCGGGTCGCTGCGGTGGTAGCTTCCCACTTGCCTGGCATGCCCATCCCGCCGACCAGGTCACGATCCGGTCCTTCGCTGGAGGTTTGCGATGAGTGCAGACAACCCGCCTCTCCGAGACGACGACATGACCACCTCGCAGGGCGGCTCCACCGGCCCGGGCTCCGGCGACACGGTCGACGGCACCGACTCCTCCGGCGGCGACGCGGACGGCACCGACCGCGCGGACGGCGTCGACGGCACCGACACCTCCGACAGCGGCGGCGGCGCCGGCAGCGACGCCGACGGGACCGACGGGACCGACGCCGACGGCCAGGACGCCACCGACAGCGGCCTTGGCGGCGATGCCGACGGCACCGACCGGTAGCGCGCTGCGGCGCTGCGTCGGCGACCCGGAGCGGTTCCTCGACGACCACTGGGCTCGCGCCCCGCTGTACCAGCCCGGGCACGATCCGGGCGCCTTCGCCGACCTGTTCGCGATCGGCGACGTCGATCGCCTGATCGGGACCGCGGCGCTGCGCGTCCCGGCGTTCCGCATGGTCAAGGGCGGGACGGAGCTGCCGCGGGGCGACTGGACCAAGTCGGGCCGCATCGGCTCCAAGCCGGTCGCCGACCTGGTCGATCCCGGCAAGGTCTACCGCGAGTTCGCCGGCGGCGCCACCATGGTGCTCCAGAGCCTGCACCGCTACTGGTTGCCGCTGACCCGCTTCTGCCGCGACCTGGAGCTGAGCCTCACCCACCCGGTGCAGGTCAACGCCTACGTCACCCCGCCGTCCTCACGTGGGCTCGGCCTCCACGCCGACGGGCACGACGTCTTCGTGCTCCAGGTCCACGGCCGCAAGCGCTGGGAGGTGTACCAGCCAGGCCCGCGGGGCGACCCCAAGGCCCCCGGTGAGCGGCTGCTCGACGTCGTCCTGGAGCCTGGCGACTGCCTCTACGTGCCGTTCGGCTTTCCCCACGCGGTCTGGACCGAGCGCTCCGCGTCGGCGCACCTCACCGTGGGCGTGCTCACCTACCGGTGGCGCGAGCTGCTGCAGCAGGCGGT
>DASVXQ010000501.1:0-1523 GCA_036392615.1 Actinomycetes bacterium
GGCCCAGAGGTCGGCGACCGCCTCGCCGCGCAGCTGGAGGGCGACATCGTGTCGATTGCGGCTGTAGCGCAGCGGGTGGCCGGGGCGATCCCAGCGGTCGGCCTCCGGCATGGTGAGTTCAGGCCGCCGACGCAGGCAACCTGGCCGTCGACGATCACCGCCTTCTGAGGTGGGTGCCAGTCTTATAGACCTTCAGGTAAAGATCTGGACCAGGCGGCCAGGTCCTCCGGGGCCGCCTGGTCCACCTCCACCAGGGCGGCCCTCTGGTCGAGGTAGGTGCCCATCAGGTGCTTGACCTCGGCGGGGTGGTCCTGGAAATGGGTGAGCGCCGTCTCCACCGCCTCGGTCAGGGTGGCGAAGGGGGGGAAGTAGCGGTTGTGGGTGTTGCGCCGCTTGATCGTGCGCCACAGGTGCTCGATCGGGTTGTCGTCGGGCGAGTAGGCCGGCAGCTGGTGGACGGTGAGGCGGGCGGCGTGCGCGGCGCAGAACGCCCGGGTGTCCTTAGCGGTGTGGGAGCGCGCCCCATCCTGGATCAGCACGATCGGCTGGTCGGTGGCGGCCAGCACCGCCGCCAGGAAGGCGCAGTAGCTCGCGGCGGTGCAGCGCCCGGGGTGCCCGTGCCAGAACAGGCGCCCGCTGAAGTCGTCGAGCAGCCCGAAGACTTTGTAGCCCTGGCGCTTGCCGCACGTGCGGACCAGGGGCTGCTGTCCGCGCGGCGCCCAGGTGTAGCCCAGCGAGCCCCACTGCGCGAAGCTGGCCTCATCGCCGAAGAGCAGCAGCGCGCCACGGCGGCGGGCGTCCCGCACGATCGCCGGCCAGACCACGGTGCGCCAGTGCCGCCGCCGGTCCTCGTCGAGGTGGTCGGAGACGAAGCGCGCCTTCTGGTAGGAGAAGCCGAGGTGCTTGAGCAGCCCGGCGAGGTAGTGGACGTTGTACAGCACCCCGAACTCCCGCTGGATCAGGTCCTGGATGACCGCGCTGTTCCAGCAGCCGGTGGCATAGCCGGCCGCCTCCGGCCCCGCCGCCACCAGGTCGCACAACCGCTGCTTCTGCGTCTTCGTCAGCTTGGCCGGGCGCCCCGGCGCGGTCCGGTAGACCAGGCTGGCGAACCGCTCGGCCAGGAAGGCGCGCAGCCAGCCGTAGACCGTCGAGACCCCGGCCCCCACCCGCGCCGCCACTCGCTCCACCGGCACCTGCTCGGCCAGCAGCAGCAGGGCGGTCGCGCGCTGGACCACCCGCCGGTCCCCGCGCCGCAGCGCCCGCTGCCAGGTCTCCGTCAGCCGCCTGACAGTCGGGCGGCAGCAGCCTATCCTCAGCTCCATGGGGTGCCTCCTCTACGCGAATGGTTGCGACCCATTCCCCGTAGAGTACGGCATCCCGCTCTGCGTGTCAGCCCGATTCCACATCTTTATCCGCAGATCTATAGCAGGCGGGCTGGTTGGGCGTCGGGTGGAGGACCAAGACGTCGGGGTTGCGCAGCGTGAGGAACCAGAGCCCCAGCACGCCGAGGGCCAGCAAGCCCA
>DASVXQ010000502.1:0-7246 GCA_036392615.1 Actinomycetes bacterium
CGGAGCGCCCGCCACGGGGGGCGCCCCGGCGTCCGCGACCGCTTCCGGTCCCTCGCCGGCGGGCTGCGGGCCGCCCTTGGCGTAGAGGCCTCCGACCGCCTCGAGGTCGGCCAGCCGCTGCCGGATCACGCGCAGGGGCAGGTACTGGTCCCGTTGCGCGCGCAGCACGAAGCGCAGCCTGGCGACGTCGTCCTCGGAGAACATGCGGTAGCCCGAAGCGGAGCGGTCGGGCCGGACCAGCCCGGCGCCTTCGAGGAAGCGGATCTTGGAGACGGTGATATCGCTGAACTCCGGCTTGAGGACCGCGAGGACCTCGCCGATGCTCATGGTTCCAGCCGAGCTCGTGGACTCGGCACGCCCCTCGGACTTGTCCCGGGAGGCTCCCCCCTCCCCGCCACCCGCGGACTGACCAGCGGCTGACGGCGGCGGCGCCTTGCGCTCGACTGAATCCCGCATCACGTCACCTACCCGACCCCCCCGGAACGCGGCCCGGCTGCTGGGCTCGGACCTGTGGTCCCAGGTCGGCCTCCAGCGAAGAACACCAATTTGAACTTGCCGATCTGAAGCTCGTCCCCGCCGACCAGCTCGCCCTCCTCGACCCGCTCGCGGTTGAGGTAGGTGCCGTTGAGTGAGCCGACGTCGTGGACGGTGAAGGAGCCGTCATGCCCGCGGCGGATCTCGGCGTGCCGCCGCGACACGGTGATGTCGTCCAGGAAGATGTCGCTCTCGGGGTGGCGGCCGGCGGTGACCACGTCCTTGTCGAGCAGGAAGCGACTGCCAGCGTTGGGTCCCCGGCGCACGACCAGCATGGCCGTGCCGTCCCGTAGGTCCTCGACCGGTGCCGCAACCTCTTCCTCCACCTCAGCTTCCAGGTCCTGTGCGGCCAGGCTGATGGTCGTGGTCGAGTCGTCAGGGGAGGTCACCAGCGCGGCGCCACAATTCGCGCAGAAGTGGGCGCTGTCAGGGTTCTTGTGACCGCACTGGGTGCAGAACATACTGTGCCCTCCCGGGCTTCGGGCTCCGATGACCAGCCGCCTCGGGTGCCTGCCCTGCGCGGCGCTGTTGGAGGCTGACTGTAGAGGACCGGTGGAAAGAGGGTCAACGTACACGATGCGGTAGAGCCGCAGGTCGCTGGCGTGGACTCCGCCTCGACCCGAGGGTCACCCGGTCAGCTCTCACTCACCAGCTTAGTGTAGGCCTCGACGTCCATGAGCCCGTCCAGTTCGCCCAGGTCGGACAGCTCGACGACCACGAGCCAGCCCCGTCCATATGGATCGGAGTTGATGACCTCAGGGTTCTTGTCGAGATCGGCGTTCCGGTCCGCGATGGTCCCCGAGACCGGGCTGTAGATGTCGGACACCGACTTGGTCGACTCGACCTCGCCGAAGCGCTCGCCGCCTGTCACCGCGGTGCCGGTCGGCGGGATGTCGATGTACACGATGTCGCCGAGCGCCTCCTGGGCGTAGTCGGTGATCCCGATGGTGGCGCGATTGCCCTCGACCCGCGCCCACTCGTGCTCGCGGGTGTACTTCAGATCCTCCGGATACATAGCGATACGCCATTCCTTTCATGCCAGGTGAGGCCGGGCTCGCGGGCCGTGACGGCGGCGGCGTCAGTCCCGCGGCTCGGGTCGTCAACCGGTTGAGCGGGCCTTAGCCAAGCACAGCTTCGACCCGCATGCCAGGCCATCCGTTCACTCTGTGGACAACCGTTCGCGGGCCCGGTGCCGCGTCGGGCGGGTGCCCTGTCAGAGGCGGGTGCCATGTCGGGGGCCGGTGCCGTGTCGGGGGCTGCCACCCTGGGGCGGTGCCGCGTCGGGCCCGCGCTACGGCGAGGCGCTGGCGGCCGGGCGGTGGGTGCGCCTCCGGCCCCTCCGGCAACGTGGTCGCGACGCGCCGCGACCCTCGCCTCGCACGCACGCGGGGCCTAGCGGCCGGGGATGATCGCGGGCTTGAGGGGTGGGTCGAGGGGGCCGGGATGGCCCTTCTCGCCGGTGCCGCGGCGGATGATGCGCGTCCAGGGCGAGTAGTTGGAGACGAACGAGTCGCGGCGGACCACCTTGCCGCCCTGGGTGACGGTCCGGTACACGGTGACGTCGAACCCCGAGGAGCCGGGCTCCTCGACTTCCTGCGTGCCCTTGGGCATCGAGGGGTCGTCCTCGTACCGGGTCGGCGGGCTGCGGAAGTTGCGCGTCGGCGAGGTGCTGAGCGACACCTTGTAGTTCCTCGAGGTCGACCACAGCGTGAAGGTGAGGCTCGAGCTCGACCAGGTCGAGGTGATGAAGATCCCGTACGGCGAGTCGTTGCGGAACTTGAGGTCGGTGCCGGGCCAGTTCAAGGTCGCGTCGCGCCCCAGCGGGTAGTGGCTGATGTGCAGGCTGTGGTTGCGGCGCTCGACCACCGGCAGGCCGGCCAGCAGGACGCTGTTGAACATCGTGGTGCCCGCCTGGCACACGCCGCCGCCGAGGCCGTCGACCAGCTCGCCGTTGACGATCACGTGCGCCGTCCGGTACCCCTTGGCCGCGGTCCGCTCGCCGGTCGCGGCGTTCATCGAGAAGACCTCGTTCGGCATGATCAGCTTGTGGTTCATGGCCGCGGCGATCAGCCCGATGTTGTGCACCCGCGGCGCGTCGGCGGCGCTGAAGGTCGTGGTGAAGCTCGACACGCGCTGCTTGACGCCGAGCGCCTTGGCCTTGGCGGTGGTGAGCTTGGGCTGCGCGACCGCGATCGGCAGGCTGACCTCCCGGTCGTCGCCGCTGCGGGCGGCCACCGCGACCAGCGCGGCCGACGCGGGGCCGGGCCGGACGGAGCGGCCGGCCACCGACGGGACGACGCTCACCTTCGAGCCGGAGACCTCGAAGCTGGCGTCGCGCGGATCCGTGTAGGCGAACGGCGCCTTGCGCCGCAGGAGCTGGTCCAGTCCCTTCTGCTCCAGTGACACGCGCATCGCGCCGTCGGCCGCCTGCGAGCGGAGCAGTGGCGCCAGCTCGCTCGGCGACAGCTGCGACCGCTCGCTCTGGACCTTGACGGTCACCGGCGCGCCGAGCAGGGCGCGCGCCCGCTCCAGCGCTTCGGCGGCGACCTGGGGCGTCACGCTCGGCTGGCGTTGCGTGACCGGCAGGTCGATGGCGGCGTCGTCGAGGTGGCCGGCGGCTGCGGTGAGCGCCGCCCGGGCGGCTGCCTCGGCGACGCCGGTGCCGGCGCTGCCCTGCGCCAGCTCCACCGTCGGGTGGGCGCCGCCGCGGACCCGCAGCGAGGGTTCCCGGCCGGGATTGCCGGCCCGCCTGTCGAGGTCCGCCAGCAGGCGCGAGAGCTTGGCGTCGTCCACGCGGACCCGCCAGGGCAGCTCGACGCCGCCGGTCCAGGCGCGCAGGCGGTCGCGGTCGGCGATGCCCTGGCGGCCGACCGCCATGGCGGCGGCGACGGTGGCGGGCACGTCCAACTCGAGGCCGGCCGCGGCTCTGCTGAGGCTGGTGCTGGCGCGGCCGGCGGTGACCTCGATCGGCCGTGCCTGCAGCTGGCTGGCGGCGTTGCGCAGCCGCAGCTCGGCGGTGGCGGGCTCCAGGCCGGACAGGTCGATGCCGGCGACCCGCACGCCACGCCGGATACGGCCGGAGGAGGTGACGCCGTCCAGCCCGACGAGCCCGGCGGTCAGCGCGAGGACGAGGAGGATCGCGAGAACCGGGCCGGGCAGCCAGCGTCGGCGGCGGCGGACGCCGTCCAGCCTGGCGGCGGATGAGTCGACGACCGCGATGGCCAGCTCCCTTGGTCAGTTGTGGTCAGTCCGCGCTGCACAACCGGTGTCAGAGGTTACGGTCGCCCGCCCGCGCGAGGCAACTCAGCCGCGGCGCGCGGGCCCGTTCACTCGCCGTCGGCGGCGCGGCGGACGAGCGCCTCGTAGGCGTCGGCGAGCTCGTCGGCCTCCGCGATGGTCCCCGCCTCGGCCCACAGGTGGGTCACCGGCTCGACCGTGTCGGGGATGACCAGCACCCAGTCGTCGGCGCGCGACTCGCCCGCGCCGCGACCGTGGAAGACCTTGATGCCGTCGGTGTCGTTGGTCGGGCGGTCCTTGGCCGCCTCGACGATCTGGCGCATGACCGCGCCCTTGCGGCCCCACGGGGTCGGGATCTGGCGCCGTACCAGGGAGACCTTCGGCAGCGCGTCGACCGCCCTGGAGAGCCCGGTCTCCTCGGCGGCCAGCAGCTCCAGCAGCTTCCCGAAGGCCATCAGCCCGTCGTAGGAGGGATGCAGGGCCGGGAAGGCGTAGCCGCCGCCCTCGGCTCCGGCGAAGATCACGCCCTCCCGCTGCGCGGCGCGCGCCACCGCGCTGGCGGCGAGCTTGGTGCCGACCACCGTGCGGCCGTGCTTGGCGGCCAGCTCGCAGGCCCAGCGGGTGGTGGAGACCGGCAGCGCGATGTCGCCCGGCTGCGCGGACCGGGCCACCAGGTCGACGTAGAGCAGCAGCGCGCGGTCGAACGGCAGCACCGTGCCGCGCTCGTCGACCAGGGTGAGCCGCTCGGCCACGGGGTCGAAGCGCACGCCGAGGTCGGCTCCGGAGGCGGTCACCAGCCGTGCGAGGCGCTCCAGGTCGGTGGCGACCTGCGCGGGATCCATCGAGGTCCGCGCCTCGTCGAACTGGCCGTTGACGGTCAGCGTGTCGAGTCCCAGCCGCGGCAGCAGGTGCGGCAGGACCTGCTGCGAGGTGCCGCCGCCGGCGTCGATCACCAGCTTGAAGCCCCGCTCGCGCACCGCGCGGACGTCGAGCGCGTCCAGCAGCGCGGCGGTGTACAGCTCGATCGAGTGCGGCGGGTAGCGCAGCTCGCCCATCTCGCGGCCGAAGGCGCGGCGGAACTCCTCGCGGTTGTAGGTGCGCTCGAGCTTGCGCCTGGCGCCCTCGTCGAGGTCGCAGCCGTCGTCCGCGAACACCGCCAGCTCGATCGACTGGCTGTCGCGCGGCGAGGTCCGCACGTACATGCCGCCGGAGGCGCCGGCCTTGGTGGCCGCGAAGCGCACCGCCGGCTCCGGCGCAAGCTCGAGGTCCAGGCAGGTGACGCCGGTCGAGTTGAGCCCGGCCACCAGCGCGCGCTTGAAGGCGCGCGACACCCGGCTGGCGTCGCGTCCCAGCGTCACCCTCGAGCCCTTGTTGAGGGTCGAGCCGAAGGCCATCGCCACCCGCAGGGCGAGCTCGGGGGTCACGTCCACGTTCGCCAGCCCGCTGACGCCGTGCTCGTCGAACAGCGAGCGGGCACCCCGGCCCTCCCAGATGATCGACTTCGTCACGGTCGCGCCCGGCTCGACCGTCTTGAAGGGATAGATCTTGACGTTCGGCTGGAGGATGGCGCTGTGTCCGATGTTGGCGTTGTCGCCCACCACCACGCCGTCCTCGACCCGCCCGGCGCGCTTGACGTCGGCGCTGCGGCCGACCACGCAGCCGCGCAGGCTGGCGCCCGGACCGATGTAGGCGTTGTCGTGCACGATCGCGCGGTGCAGCGTGGCGCCGCTCTTCACCACCACGCCGTTGCCGATCACGGAGTACTCGCGCAGGTGGGCGTTGCGCTCCACCTTGGCGAAGTCACCGATCAGCACCGGGCCGTCCAGGCGCGCGTCGGGGTCGACCTCGGCGCCCTCGCCCAGCCACAGGCCGGGCCGCACCTCGAAGCCGCCCAGGTCGAGGTGGACGCGGCCGTCGAGGATGTCCTGGTGGGCGCGCTGGTACGCCTCGAGGTTGCCGACGTCCTCCCAGTACCCGTCGACCACGAAGCCGTACAGCGGGACGCCCAGCTCGAGGAGCTTGGGAAAGATGTCGCCGGCGAAGTCGGAGGGGCCGTCGGGGATGTGCTGGAAGATCTCCGGCTCCAGCACGTAGATGCCGGTGTTGATGGTGTCGGAGAAGACCTGGCCCCAGTGCGGCTTCTCGAGGAACCGCTCGATGCGGCCGTCCTCGCGGGTGATCACGATGCCGAACTCCAGCGGGTTCTCCATGTGCTTGAGCGCGACGGTGGCCATCGCGCCGGAGCGGCGGTGGAAGGCGACCAGCTCGCCGAGGTCGACGTCGGTCAGCGCGTCGCCCGAGATGACCAGGAAGGTCTCCTGGAGCTGCTCGCGCGCGTTCCTGACGCTGCCGGCGGTGCCCAGCGGGGTCGTCTCGGTCGCGTAGGTCAGGTCGACGCCCATGTCGGAGCCGTCGCCGAAGTAGTTGCGCACCTGGCTCGCCAGGAACTGCACCGTGACGACGATGTCCTTGAAGCCGTGATTGTGGACGTGCCTGACGATGTGCTCCATCATCGGCCGGTTGCCGAGGGGCAGCATCGGCTTGGGCTGGTTCGCGGTGAGGGGCCGCAGGCGGGTCCCCTCTCCCCCGGCCATGATCACAGCTTTCATCTGGCGAGCTCCTCGTCATCTGGTGTTGCGGGCAGGCCGCCTCCCCGGGTCAAGGACCGGGCGGCGGGAGGGAGCCACCTGCTGTCGAGCACGTTCGTCGATGGTCGCGAGTTCCCTTATGTTCATTCGGGCGTGTGGTGGCGCTGCTCGACTTCGGCCGCTCACCCGTCGGTGGCGCGCGCCGGACGTTCGGCAAGGGCTACGTCCCGGCGCGCGCGAGCCCCGCGAGTGCCATTCTGACGTACACCACGCCAGCGACGTAATAGAGGGCCACACCCAGCCACAGCAGCGCCAGGCCGAGCGCGTGCGCCACCGGCGCGACCACCCACGTGGTCGCGCCCATGACCAGCAGCGGCAGGGCGAACAGCAGGTCGAAGGTGGCCGCCTTGCCGACCCAGACCACCTCCGGCGGCTCCACGCCGCGCCGCTTGAGGATCGGCCAGCCGGCCAGCAGCACCAGGTCGCGGCCAATCAGCAGGGCCACCGCCGGCCACGGCAGCACGCCGCGCACCAGCAGCGCGATCGCCACCGAGGCGATCAGCAGCCGGTCGGCGAACGGGTCGAGCAGCTGGCCCACCCTGCTCACCTGGCCGATGCGCCGCGCCAGCCAGCCGTCCACCCAGTCGGTCGCGCCCACCAGCGCCGTCAGCACCAGCCCGCTGGCGTAGTGCTCGGTCGCCAGCAGCCAGGCGCAGACCGGCATCAGCACCAGCCGAGCCAGCGAGATCGCGTTCGGCACGGTGACGATCGCGCTCGACGGCCGAGCCGGCTGCGGCGCGGCGAGCGCCTCCGGGTCGGGCGGGGCCGCGTCGGCCGGCACCCCCGGCGCCGTCACGGGGTCGGGAGGGGCCGTGGTCTCCGGGCGA
>DASVXQ010000503.1:0-11372 GCA_036392615.1 Actinomycetes bacterium
CGACAACGCGTCCGGCGGCGCGCTGGCGGCGCTCGCGTGGCTGCGTGGCCGCTGGGCCGCCTGGGGGATCGCCGCGGTGGCGGCGGCCGTCCTCGGGGTGGTCGCGGCGCTCACCATCGGCGGCCCGGTGAGCGGCTCGCCCGACTGCCCGAGCGCGCTGTCGTGCCTGCCGTCGACCACGCTGGCCGCCAACGGGCGCGACACCCTGCCACCCGGCCCGCCGCCGACCGACGCCGCCGGCAACCTGGTGCCGACCTCGTCGCTGGCGGGTGGCGGCTTCGTCCCGGCCCCCGGGTTCACGGTCGCCCCGGCCACCGCGCAGACCACCACCACCGGTCCCGACGGGCGCGTCCCGACCACCACCCGCGGCACCGCCACCACCGCCCGGCCGCCCAAGACCACCAAGCCGCCCGGCTCGACCGCGCCGCCGACCACCGCGGGGCCGACGACGACCGATGCGCCGACCACTACGGAGGAGCCGACGACGAGCAGTTCGTCGGTCACCACCGGCCCGTAGCCGCAGGCCGCCGCATCCTCGGCCGGACGGGTCCCGAAACGAATCCGTGACCGTTCGTGACCGGACCGTGTCGGTCGGCCCCTGATCTCGTGACCTTCGTGCCCCATGCTGGCTCCAGCGTCACGACGGAGCCGAGCTGAGGGGGCACCTCATGAGAAGCATCAACCCGATCGCCTGGTGGCGGCGGCGCGCGCAGCGCGACTCGCGGAACGCGTTCGGCGCGGCCGAGGAGGAGCTCTACGCGCTGCTGGACGAGGCGTCGAAGGTCTCGGCGGCCTGACTGGCGCAAGTGGCGCCTCCCGAGCGCCCCGGGGTCGCGACCCCGGGGCGCTCCTCCCTGTCCGCGCTCAGCGCAGTCCGCGGAAGAACTCCCGCAGGTCGCCGACGAGCAGGTCCGGTACCTCCATCGCGGGGAAGTGGCCGCCCCGCTCGAACTCGGACCAGTGCGCCATCCGGTGCTCCGGGTCCATCACCCGCCGCAGCAGGTCGTCGCCGCCGAACAGCGCCAGCCCCTGCGGCGCCGGAGGCCTGGAGGGCGGCGCGCCCCAGTCCGGCCCTGAGTGGGCGCCCTCGTAGATGAAGCGGGCGGCGGACGCCCCGCTGCGGGTGAACCAGTACAGGCTCACGTTGGTCAGCAGCTGGTCGCGGTCGACCGCGTCCTCCGGCAGCTCGGCGGCGTCGTCGGTCCACTCCTTGAACTTCTCGACGATCCAGGCGAGCTGGCCGGCCGGCGAGTCGGTCAGCGCGTAGGCGAGCGTCTGCGGCCGGGTCGCCTGGATGTCCAGGTACGCCTTGGCGTCGGCCCACAGCCGCTGGCGCTCCTGGAGGCGAGCCCGGTCCCCGTCCGAGAGGTCGTCCGGCACCGGGAAGTACACCCCGGCCAGCGCCACGCCGCGGGCGTCGCTGGTGGTGTGCGTGCCGACCACCCGGTCGGGCCGGGTGGCGCCGAGCAGCCCGCTGACGCCGGCGCCAATGTCGCCGCCATGGGCGCCGTAGCGCCGGTAGCCGAGCCGCTCCATCAGCTCGGCGAAGGCGGCGGTGGTGCGGGCGACCTCCCAGCCCGGCTGCTCGACCGGGGTGGACAGCCCGAAGCCCGGCAGTGACGGCGCCACCAGGTGGAAGGCGTCCGCCGGATCGCCCCCGTGGGCGCGCGGGTCGGTGAGCGGCCCGGCGATGCGGCTGAACTCCACCACCGTGCTGGGGTAGCCGTGGGTCACCAGCAGCGGCAGCGCGTCCGGCTCCGGTGAGCGCACGTGCAGGAAGTGGATGCGCTGGCCGTCGATGGTGGTGGTGTACTGCGGCAGCCGGTTCAGCTCCGCCTCCTGCGCGCGCCAGTCGTAGCCGTCGCGCCACCAGCCGGCCAGTGCCTTGAGGTAGGCCAGCGGCACGCCACGGCTCCAGCCGCCGCCGGGCAGCTCGTCGGGCCAGCGCGTGCGCGCCAGCCGGTCGCGCAGGTCGTCCAGGTCGGCGTCTGGCACGGCGATCCGGAACGGCTGGATGCCGGCGCGCTCGCCGGTGGTGGTCTCGGTCATGGTCGGCTCCTCTCCTGTCGGCGGACCGGTCGGCGGCGAGTATGGCAACCGTTGCGGAATGGATCGTTCCGCGATGGCGGATAGACTTCGGCCATGACGTTGCGGACCTCGGCGCGGCTGCTGCGCCTGCTGTCGCTGCTCCAGGCGCGGGCCGGCTGCACCGGCCCGGAGCTGGCCGAGCGGCTCGGGGTGACCACCCGGACGGTGCGCCACGACGTGGAGCGGCTGCGCGATCTCGGCTACCCGGTGCACGCCACGCCCGGGGTGGCGGGCGGCTACCGGCTCGGCGCCGGCGCCGCCCTGCCGCCGCTGCTGCTGGACGACGACGAGGCCGTGGCCGTGGCGGTCGGCCTGCGCGCCGCCGCCGGCGGCGGGGTACGCGGCATCGAGGAGAGCTCGCTGCGCGCGCTGGTCAAGCTCGAGCAGGTGCTGCCGTCGCGTCTGCGCCACCGGCTGGCGGCCATGCTGGCCGCGACCGTGGAGGTGCCCGCCACCGGCCCGACAGTCGACGCCGAGGTGCTGGCGGCGATCGCCGCGGCCTGCCGCGACCACCAGCGGCTGCGCTTCGATTACCGCGACCACGACGGCTCGGCCAGCCTGCGCACGGTCGAGCCGCACCGCCTGGTTCACGACCGGCGCCGCTGGTACCTGGTCGCCTGGGATACCGACCGCGGCGACTGGCGCACCTTCCGCGCCGACCGGGTCGCGCCCCGCGTCCCCACCGGCCCGCGCTTCACCCCCCGCGAGCCGCCCGGCGGCGACGCGGCCGGCTACCTGCTGCGCGGCGTCGGCCAGGCCACCTGGCGCTTCCGCGCGCGGGTCACGGTGCACGCGCCGGCCACCGTGATCGCCGGGCGGCTCCCCGCCGCCGTGGACGTCCAGCCACTCGACCGGCACCGCTGCGTGATCGAGGCCGGCTCCGACTCGCCCCAGATGCTGGCCCTCTACCTGGGCATGCTGGAGGCGGACTTCGAGGTCCACCAGCCCCCCGAGCTGGTCGAGCAGCTCCGCGTGCTGGCCGAGCGCTACCGCCGGGCCGTCTCATGAGGCGCCGCTTCCCGGACGAACGGCCGCTGGAGTGGTAGAACTCGTCGGGTTGGGCCGGAACGGGGGAATACCGTCGGGCGAGGGGGTGGAGGCGTGCGGGACATCCTCGGCGTCAACTGCTTCAGCCATGACACCGCCGCGTGCCTGCTGCGCGAGGGCCGCATCGTGGCCTTCGCCGAGGAGGAGCGCTTCAACCGGGAGCGGCACACCAAGCGCTTCCCGGACACCGCCATCGCCTGGTGCCTCGAGCAGGGCGGCGTCGGGCTGAACGACGTCGACGCGGTGGCCTTCGCGCACCGGCCGGGGCTCGACTTCGCCCGCGGCGCGCTGGACGCGCTGCGCCGCGCCGCCCCCAAGCGGCTCGCCGTGCAGGCCGCGACCGACGCCAACCTGGCCCGCAAGGAGCTGGCCTTCCGGCGGCGCTGGGGCTTCCGCGGCAGGATCGTCCACGTCGGCCACCACGACGCCCACGCCGCCGCCGCGTTCTACCCCAGCCCCTTCGGCGAGGCGGCCGTGCTGACCCTGGACCGCGGCGGGGACTTTCTGTCGACCACCATGCAGCACGGCCAGGGCACCCGGCTGCGCGAGCTCGCCGCGGTGCGCAACCCCGCCTCGCTCGGGGAGGTCTACAGCGCGTTCACCTGGTACCTGGGCTTCCTGCCCAACGCCGACGAGGGCAAGGTGATGGGCCTGGCCCCCTACGGCGAGGACAAGCTGGTCCCCGAGCTGGCCGACATGGTGCGCCACACCCCGGACGGCGCCTTCCGGGTGAACTTCGACTGGTTCGGCTACCAGCGCCAGTCCGGCTGGTTCTCGCGGCGCTTCGGCGACCGCTTCGGCCCGCCCCGCAGGCCCGAGAGCGAGCTGACCGAGCTGCACCAGAACCTCGCCTACGCCGTGCAGGACGTGATCGAGGAGGCGGCGCTGCACGTGGCCCGCCGGCTGCGGCAGCGCACCGGCTCGCGCAACCTGTGCCTGGGCGGGGGTGTGGCGCTCAACTCGGTGATGAACGCCCGCCTGCTGCGAGAGGCCGGCTTCGAGCACGTCTTCGTGCAGCCGGCCGCCTCCGACGCCGGCAACGCGCTCGGCGCCGCGCTGTGGCTGTGGCACCAGCGGCTGGGCAACCCTCGCGAGGAGGCCATGGAGCACGCCTTCTGGGGGCCGGAGTTCACCCCGCGGGCCTGCGAGGAGGCCCTGGAGCGCCGCGGCCTGCGCGCCGAGCAGGTCCACGACGCGCCCGCCCAGGCCGCCACCCTGCTGGCCGAGTCCCGGATCGTCGGCTGGTTCCAGGGCCGCGCCGAGGTGGGCCCGCGGGCGCTCGGCAACCGCTCGATCCTCGCCGACCCGCGCCGCGCCGGCATGAAGGACGTGGTCAACGCGCGCGTCAAGCGCCGCGAGGCGTTCCGGCCGTTCGCCCCCAGCGTGCTGCACGAGCGCGGCACGCACTGGTTCGAGGACTACTACCCGAACCCGTTCATGCTGCTGGTGCTGCCGGTGCGCCCCGAGCGGCGCCAGCTGATCCCAGCGGTCACCCACGTGGATGGCAGCGCCCGCCTGCAGACCGTCACCCTGGGCTTCAACCGGCGCTTCCACCGGCTGCTCGTCGAGTTCGAGCGGCGAACGGGCGTGCCGGTGGTGCTCAACACCAGCTTCAACCTGCGCGGCGAGCCGATCGTGCTGACGCCCGACGAGGCGGTCCACGACTTCCTCGCCAGCGACATGGACGCGCTGTTCCTGGGCGACCTGCTGGTCCGCAAGCCCCGCCGGCGCTAGGGTCCGTTTCAGAGTCAGCGCCATTCGGTGATCGCCACCCCGGCCTTCTACGCCGACGTCATGGCCCGCCTGGCCGGCTGCCAGCTCATCGTCGCCGAGGCCGGTCGGGGAGGCAGGCCGCCCGCAGCTTGGCAGGCGCTCACCCTGGTGTACCGGCTGTCAGGCCGCGCCCGCCGGTGGGGCCTGGTCACCCAGCGGCTCACGCTCACCGAGCTGGGCGTGCCCGTCGTGCGCCCGGACATGGACGCCGACCAGTTCCGCCGCGGCTGGCGGCGCCTGCCGGCCCTGGAGCGACTGGGCGCATGGGTCATGGCGCCCGCCTACGGGGTCGGCCTGCTGGTGTCTGGCTCCCGACAGTTTCTGGCGCGCCGCCTGGGGTCGACCGAGGACCTGCCGACCCGTGAGGAGGAGCTGGGGTACGGCCGCTTCGACGCGCTCAAGGAGCTGCTCATCGACGACCGGGACGCCCTGCTGGTCCGGGCCCTGGACGGCATCTACCAGCAGCGGTCCGGGGAGCCCATCAGCGTGGCCGTCGTCTATGGCGCCGGCCACATGCCAGCGGTCGTCCGCCACCTCGCCCGCTACGGCTACCACGCCGGCGGTGCAGAATGGCTGACGGTGTTCAGGTACTGACGGGCAATCAGCCCTGGACGCCAGACCCGGGCGTCGTCGCTGCTTCGAGCCGGCCCAAGGCCGACTGAGAAGCTGCACCGCGAGGGTGCGCCGCCAGTGGTTGCGCCTGAGCCGGGCGCTCCACGGTGTCGGGGGGTGTCGCGCCCGCTCGGTAAGGTCGGTCGAGCAGCGCCGATTTGGATACCGACCCATCTTGGAGCACGCCGTGTCCACCATGAACGGCCCCGGTGAAGAGCGCCTCGACCAACCGTTCACCCAGCTCGTCGTCCAGTTTCCGATCCGGGGACACGGGACCGTCGAGGATCTGGACTTCCGTCACCAACTTGAGGCCCTGCTGGACCAGGCGCTCCGTGGCGCTGGGCTCGGCTGGGTTGACGGCGGTGACATCGGCAGCGGGACGATCAACATCTTTGCGATCGTGGAACCAGACGCATGGGAGCAGGCCTGGGCTGTCATCCGGACCGAGTTGGCGCGTCAGGAGGTCCTGCATCGCGCGGTCGTAGCCCGCGATGCCCGCGGCGACGACGGCGACGAATGGCCCGTGGTCATCTGGCCGGAAGACCACGAACACGAGTTTCGCTACCTTGACGAAGCTTACTAGGTCGTGCCCGCACCCTCAGTCCAGCCACAGCAGCACGATCGCAGCGATGGTGACCATCGTGCGGCCTGCCCCGACCTTCGACCCGAAGGTGCAGCTTGGTGGAGTCCCCGCCACGGAGACGGCAGCGGCGATCCGCCCGCCGGCCGATGTCGCGCCGCGCAGGCAAGCCGAGCAGGCAACCAGCGGTTCCTGGCCCGAGGAGCTGCGCACCTGGTACACACTGGCGGACGGGACCCACGTGGCCCTCGGTCGCGGCCATGCTGGCCGACCTGGCGGACGGCCCGCACATGGGCAGACCCGTCGGGCGATGGCAACCCGTCGTTGACCCACCACACGACCTGATCGGCGATGCTGGACGGTCTGCCGCCCACCGACCGGCACCCGCCAGGCCCTCCGGGCTTGCCCTGCTTCGCCGCTCGGGCCGGTATCCACAGATGTCGGGATTCGGGTCGCGGGATGGACCCGGGCATGGGATGGTGGCGGCATGCCCGATCGCGGGTGCCTCACGCTCCCGCCGCCTGTGAGGTGCTCGCCCCATGGCCCGGTTCTTCGACGCGCTCGGCCGGTTCTCGGTCCGCTTCCGCTACCCGATTGTGCTGCTCTGGCTCGCCGGGGCGGCGGCGGCCACCCAGCTGCTGCCCTCGCTGGCCAGCGCGGTCGACAACGACAACACCGCCTTCCTGCCGGCCGACTCGCCGAGCGTGCGCGCCGCCGCGCTGGCCGCGCCGTTCCAGCGGGCCGACGAGCTGCCGGTGACCATCGTCGCCAGCCGCCCCGCCGGCCCACTCGGCCCCGCCGACCAGGCCGCGGTCGACCGCGCCGCGGCAGCCGGCGGAGCGGTCGACCACGGCGTCGCCGGGCAGAGCGCCGCGCTCTACGACATCAGCGCCACCTCGTCCAGCGACCTGCGCCGCATCGTGCCGGTGGTGGTGGTCGTCATCGGGCTGCTGCTGGCGCTGGTGCTGCGCAGCCTGGTTGCGCCGCTGTACCTGATCGTCAGCGTGGTGCTGTCCTACCTGGCCGCGCTGGGCCTGGCGGTGCTGGTGTTCATGGGCCTCCGGGGGCAGGACGGACTCACCTTCTTCCTGCCGTTCCTGATGTTCCTGTTCCTGCTGGCGCTGGGGGAGGACTACAACATCCTGGTGATGACCAGGATCCGGGAGGAGGCGCACCACCTGCCGCTGCGCGAGGCGGTCACCCGCGCGATCAACGCCACCGGCTCGACGGTGACCTCCGCTGGGCTGGTGCTGGCGGGGACCTTCGGCGTGCTGGCGCTCTCGGTCGGCAACAGCCCGGGCGCCGAGCAGTTCCGCGCCGTCGGGGTGGGGCTCGGCGTCGGCGTGCTGATGGACACCTTCCTGGTCCGCACCTTGCTGATCCCGTCCACGGCGATGCTGCTCGGCCGCGCCAACTGGTGGCCGTCGCGGCTCGGCGGGTCGGACCGGCCGCGCGCCATGCCGCCGGAGCCCGCGCCCGAGCAGGCGGTGAGCCCGTCGTGAGCGCGCTGATCGGCGCCGAGGAGCTGTCGGCGGCGCTCGCCGCCGGACCCCACCAGCCGGCGCTGCTGGACGTCCGCTGGCAGCTCGGCGGCCCGCCCGGGATCGGGGCCTACCGGGCCGGGCACCTGCCCGGCGCGACGTTCGTCGACCTCGACCGCGACCTGGCCGGCCCGCCCGGGCGCGGCGGCCGCCACCCGCTGCCCGACACCGCGCGCTTCCAGGCGGCCATGCGCCGCTGCGGGGTGCGCGGCGATCGGGCGGTGGTGGTCTACGACCAGCGCGACACCACCGCCGCCGCGCGCGCCTGGTGGCTGCTCGGCTACCACGGCCACCCGGACGTGTGGGTGCTCGACGGCGGCTACGACGGTTGGGTCGCCCACGGCCTCCCGGTGACCACCGAGGTGACCGAACCCGAGCCCGGCGACTTCACCGCCCGGCCCGGACAGCGGCCGCTGCTGGACGCCGCCGGCGCCGCCGAGGTCACCCGCGACGGGGTGCTGCTGGACGCCCGCGCGCCGGAGCGCTACCGCGGCGAGGTCGAGCCGGTCGACCCGGTGGCCGGGCACATCCGCGGCGCCCGCAGCGCGCCCGCCACGGGCAACCTCGCCGCCGACGGGCGGCTGCGGCCGCCGGGGGAGCTGCGCGAGCGCTTCGCCACTCTGGGCGTCCGCGACGACCGGCCGGTCGCGACCTACTGCGGCTCCGGCGTGGTCGCCTCCAGCGAACTGCTCGCGCTGGAGGTGGCCGGCTACCGGGCGGCGCTCTACCTGGGCTCGTGGAGCGACTGGATCACCGACCCGTCCCGCCCGGTCGCCACCGGCCCCGACCCGGAAGGATCCCCCGGAGGGGGTGGTGGCCGGCGAGGCTGACACGGCCCGGGCACGGGCGGTCCCCGGCGAGGCGGTCCTGGCCGAGGCCGGCGAGGCGGACCCGGCCGGCGCGGCTCAGCCTTCCGCGCGGGCTCCGGGCTGGAGGGACCGAGTGGGGCGCGCGACCAGTCGCCGTACTGCGCCTCGACGCCGAAGCCGGCCTCGGCGAGGAAGGCCGCGAGCCGATCGGGGCCGAGGAAGCGCAGGCTGGCGCGGTCCACCCGCAGCGGGGCGCCGTCCGGGTCGCTGGTGGTCTCGGTCAGGGTCACCACCTCGCCGGCGACCGACTCCACCTGGTGGGCGATCCGCAGCGGCCGGCCCGCCGGGTCGAGCACGTCGGTGGCGTTCGCCGGGTTCCAGCGCTCCCATGCCCGCGCCAGCGGGTTGCGGGTCTCGAAGGCGAAGCGGCCACCGCCGGCCAGCGACCGCCGGATGGCGGCCAGCGAGGCGCGCAGCTCGTCGTCGGCGACCAGGACCTGGAAGGCGTGCCCGGTCATGACCGCCAGTTCGAACTCGCCCCACCACGGAATCGTCGCGGCCGTGCCCGCCACCCACTCGACGTCCGCGCGACGCCGCGCCACCGCGAGGCTCGCCTGGTCCGGGTCGACGCCGCACAGCCGCCCGGCGTGCCCGGCCTCCCGCGCCCGCCGCAGCAGCGCGCCGGTGCCGCAGCCGACGTCCAGCACGGAGCCCGCGCCCATCACCAGGTCCAGGTAGAAGTCGTCGCTCGGCCCCCACGGGTTCAGCACCCCGTAGAGCGCCGCCACCTGTTCGTCCGAGTACCCGGCGCGTCCGTCGGTGGCGCCGGCATCGGGTCCGCCACCGCGCCGCCCTGCCTGCTCAGTCAAGGTTGAGCGGGATGGAGTCGTCGGTCAGCCAGCGCGGCAGCAGGTTCAGGTAGAAGGGGCTGGTCGGCAGGGCGCTGGTGCCGCCGGGGAGGCTGGTGCGGGCGGTCACCCCGCGGCGGCCGGTGGCGCTGACGTAGCGGTTGGCTGGACCGCCGCCGAAGGTGAACTCGGTGGCACTGTCGGCCCGGGCGCTGTGGCTGGCGGCGTCGACCGTGCTGAAGCCGCCGTCGGTGGGGATGCCGGGCAGGTCGGGCAGCGGCTGCGGGAAGCGGCCGAAGCCGGGCGGCACGCTGAACGGCCCGCCGAGCGGGTGGTCCAGTGTCAGCCGGTGCAGGCGACCCCAACGGTAGTCGTCCTGGTCGGCAGAGCCGCCGAACGCCGCGGCGAAGTCCGGCCCCGCCAGCTTGTCGAGCGCCTCCCGCACCGCGCCGAGCAGCAGCGCGTCGCGCCGGTCGGCCGCCGACGCCACGCCGGGCAGGGCGAAGAAGTCGATTCCGGACGCGCCCACGCCGCCGCTCTCGTCGAACGTCTCCAGCAGGTGCTCGATGGCGCCGAGCGCGCGGTCGGCGTCCGGCCTCGGGACACCGATGGCGTCGACCCGGGCGTCGATCACGTCGTGGATGACCTGCCCGCGCCACACCGCGTAGATGGTCGCGGCCACGCTGGCGGCGACCTCGCGCCGGCTCGGCGGCAGGCGGCGGCCGTCGACGTCGGCGGCGTCGTAGCCCTCGGGGATGCCGGTCGGCGTCGAGAAGTTCCAGCGGGCCAGGCGCCGCACCGCCGTCACCACCGCCGGGTCGCCGCCGAGCGCGGCCAGCCGCGGCTCGGTCGAGCGGCGCGCCCGCTCCAGCGCGCGGATCACGTAGGGGGCCAGCACCTCGGCGTCGACCAGCCCGGTGTCGGCCTGGATCCGCTGCATGTCGGCGATGCGCAGCTTGGGTCCCCGGGCCAGCCTGGCGCGCAGCAGCTCGGTGATCCGTCCGGCGCGGAAGCCGTCATAGCCGGGGTTGAGGTAGTAGATGCCGCCGCCGGGCCGCAGCTGGTTCAGCGGGTCGTTGTCGAGCGTCAGCCCGGCCGGGTCGTTGTTGGCGTTGACGAAGAAGCCGGCCCGGGGGTTGACCACGTGCGGCATCTCCTCCGGCGGGAGGATCTGGTACGGCACGGCCTGGCCGGGCAGCCGCTCGGTGGCCGGCAGCCATTCGTTGCCGCCGGTGCCGTCGCGCACGAAGAACGGCGGCAGGCCGCGGACCGTGCCGGCCTGGAGGTCCTCGCGCAGCGGCATCTCGCCGCTGGTGAAATAGGCCAGGTTGCCGGCCACGTCCGAGTAGGCCCAGTTCTGGCTGCCGAAGTCGAAGGTCTCCAGGCCCTTGCGGAAGTCCACCAGGTTGCGGGCGTCGTCCCACCTCAGGAAGGTGTCGACCTCGCGGGTCGGGCTGAAGCCGGTGTACTGCACGCTGAGGGCCTGTCCCGCGGCGGTGTCGAGCTGGATGATGGGGCCGTTGTTGCGTCGCGGCACGATCAGGGTGGCGGCCGGGACCTGCCCGCCGGGCGGTACCACGGTGAGGTCGTCGCTGTGTCCGGAGGCCGGGTTGTTCTGCCGGAAGACCTCGGGGATCGCCTGCACCGGCTCGAGCCGGCCCTGGTACACCGTGGCCAGGCCGCTCGGCGCCGACGGGTCGGGCCGCACCTGCTCGAGGTAGGTGTCGGTGACGTCCATGGGGTTGGTGGTGGCGCCCCAGCTGATGAAGCGGTTGTGGCCGACGATCACGCCGGGCACCCCGGCGAAGCCGCTGCCGACCACGTCGGTCCGCCCGGAGCGCAACTGCATCGGGTAGAAGGTCGACGGCTGGTCGAGCGCCAGGTGCGGGTCGTTGGTGACCAGCGGCCGCCCGTCCACGGTGTTGCGCCCGGCCACGCCCCACTCGTTGGAGCCCTGGACCGCGGTGGAGCGCCTGACCGCCTGGCGCAGGACACCGACGCCGCCGGCGCGCCGCAGGTAGGCGCCGGCCAGCCGGGCGGCGGCCGCCAGCCGCTGGCGTCGCGGACTGTCGAG
>DASVXQ010000504.1:0-3943 GCA_036392615.1 Actinomycetes bacterium
GCCCGCGGCCGCGCGCTGGAGTGCCGCCGGCTGGCCGCCCAGGCGATGGCGATCGCCACCCCGAGGAGCTGCACGCTGGTGACCGCGATGATCAAGTGGGCGCAGGGCCTGCTCGACCTGAGCCTCGGCCAGCCGGCGCGGGCGCTGGACCGGATGGCGCCGCTGGCCTCCTCCGGCGGCTCGACGCCGGTGCTGCTGCTGGCCACCGCGGACCTGGTGGACGCGGCCGTGCGCGCCGGGCGTCCGGCGGCCGCCGAGCCGCTGCTGGCGCAGCTCGACCGCTGGGTCGAGCTCGCCGGACCGGCCTGGGCGCTGGCCGACGCGTTCCACTGCCGCGCGCTGCTGAGCGGCGGCTCCGAGGCGCGGCTCTGCTTCCAGGCGGCGCTCGACGCCGGCGGCGTGCCGCGCCCCTTCGCCCATGCCCGCGTCCAGCTGGACTACGGCACCTGGCTGCGCCGCTGCCGGCGCTTCGCCGAGGCCAGGAGCCACCTGCGCGCCGCGCTGGACACCTTCCGGCGGCTCGAGGCCGACTCCTGGGCGGAGCGGGCCTGGACCGAGCTGCTGGCCAGCGGCGCGGGCGCGAGCCTGCCAGCGAGCGATCGGCTGCCGGCGGTGTGAGCCCGAGTGTGCCGGCGTCGTTCGGGGGGGTGACGCCGGCCGGCGGCGAGGGGATGCTGCTGAGCTTCAGGGAGCTGGGCAGCGATCCCCTCGCCGCCACCCGACCGTCGAGCGTGCCGGTCATGGATCGGCGCCGCATGCTGCGCCTGACCGTCCCGTGCAGCCCCACGGCTTGCGCGCCGCCCCGCCGGCCACCCAACCCCCTCAAGATGGGATACATGAACGGTGCTCTACGCTCTCCTGGTGAGGAACCGCGACCAGGGGGAGAGACGATGGTGATCGACGACGCCGGCGGGCCCTTGGTGTTCGCCGGCTCCGCCAGCCCGAAGCTGACCAAGGAGATCTGCGGCCACCTGGGCGTGCCGGTCGGCCAGGGCGAGGTGCTGCGCTTCTCCGAGGGCACCCTGTTCCCCAGGATCCTGGAGAACGTCCGCGGCCAGAGCGTCTACCTGGTGCAGTCGACCGTCTTCCCGGCCAATGACCACTTCATGGAGCTGCTGTTCTGGGTCGATGCCTTCAAGCGCGCGAGCGCCGCCTCGGTCACCGTGGTGATCCCCTACTTCAGCTACGCGAAGGGCGACAAGAAGGACGAGCCGCGCGTGTCGATCCGGGCGCGGGTGTGCGCCGACGTGATCGAGGTGGCCGGCGCGGACCGGGTGGTCACCATGGACCTCCACGCCGCCCAGATCCAGGGCTTCTTCCGCATCCCGGTGGACGACCTCTACGCCCGGCCGTTCCTCTGCGACGCGATCCGCGCCGAGGGGCTCCAGACGCCGGTGGTGGTCTCCCCCGACGCCGGCTTCGCCAAGAAGGCCAGGATGTTCGCCCGCCGCCTGGACGCGCCGCTGGCGATCGCCGACAAGGTCCGCTCCGACCATCGCGAGCGGGCCACCGTGGTCGACGTGATCGGCGAGGTGGCCGGGCGGGACGCGGTGCTGGTGGACGACTTCACCATCAGCGCGGGCACGCTGGTCGAGGCGGCCGAGCAGCTGATCGCCAGGGGCGCCTGCTCGGTGGTCGCGGCGGTCAGCCACGGGGTGTTCGCCGAGGGCTCGATGCGCCGCCTGGACGCCAGCCCGATCCGCCTGCTGATCACCACCGACACGGTCGAGACCCAGCCGGAGCGGCTCTCCCCCAAGGTGCGGGTGGTCTCGGCCGCGCCGCTGTTCGCCGAGGCGATCCGGCGGATCCACCACCGCGAGAGCATCAGCGGGCTGTTCCGCGACTGACGCCAGCGGGGCCGCCGCCACGGGACGGAGGTGGCCGGAACCGGCGACGCGGGGCATGGGGCACCCCGGCGCCGCCGGTCCGCTGCCAGCCAGGAGATGCGGTCGGATGCGTGGTCTCCGCCCCCCGATTGGCAGGCCACCCGCATTGTGGGTGCTCGTCCCCCATGACACCTCGTGCACGGCAGCGTAATCGTGCTGCGATGCCTGCGGTATAGCTTTTGCGCGGGTTCCGAGACCAGGGAGGCGAGATGCACGACACCGTGGTGGTCGAGCGCGAGGGGCCGGTCACGGTGGTGACCATCGACCGGCCGGAGCGCCGCAACGCCGTGGACGGCCCCACCGCGACGGCGCTGGCCGAGGCCTTCCGCGCCTTCGACGCCGACCCCGGCGCGGCGGTGGCGGTGCTGACCGGCGCGGGCGGCGCCTTCTGCGCCGGCGCCGACCTCAAGGCGATCGCCGCCGGGGAGCCCCTGCGGGTGGCGCCGGACGGCGACGGGCCGATGGGGCCGACGCGGCTGCGGCTCTCCAAGCCGGTGCTGGCCGCCATCGAGGGCCCCGCGGTGGCGGGCGGCCTGGAGCTGGCGCTCTGGTGCGACCTGCGGGTGGCCGCCGAGCACGCGGTGCTCGGGGTGTTCTCGCGGCGGGCCGGCGTGCCGCTGATCGATCTCGGCACCATCCGCCTGCCGCGGCTGGTCGGACACGGGCGCGCCATGGACCTGATCCTCACGGGCCGAGGCGTCGGCGCCGCGGAGGCGCTGGCCATCGGGCTGGTCGACCGGGTGGTGCCCGACGGCACCGCGCGGCGGGCCGCGGTCGCCCTGGCGGGCGAGCTGGCGGCGCTTCCCCAGGCCGCCCTGCGTGGCGACCGCCGCTCCGCCATCGAGCAGTGGGGCCTCGACGACGAGGCCGCGGTCGCCAACGAGCTGCGCCACGGCATGGCGACCCTCGCCTCCGGCGAGAGCGTCGCCGGCGCCACCCGCTTCGCCTCGGGCGCCGGCCGCCACGGCACCCCGTTCGGGGGCTGAGCCCTACCGGCCGGAGGTGGTGTAGAGGCGGGTGGAGAGCGGGACCAGCACGGCCAGCAGGAGCAGGGACCAGGCGATGGTGGCGACCACCGGGTGCTGGAGCGGCCAGGCGCTGCCGGTGGCCGCGCCGGGGTTGCCGAACAGCTCCCGGCAGGCCGCCACCGCGGCGCTGACCGGGTTCCACTCGGCGACCAGGCGCAGCCAGGCCGGCATGCCGGCGGTCGGCACGAAGGCGTTGCCCAGCATGGTCAGCGGGAACACCAGCGGGGTCATCGCGTCGACCGTCTCCGGCTTGCGGATCGCCAGGCCGATGGCGATCCCGCCCCAGCTGACCGCGTAGCGCAGCAGGAGCAGCAGACCGAAGGCGCCCGCCGCCGAGGCGAGCCCGTGGTTGGCGCGCCAGCCGACCGCCAGCCCACAGATCACCATGCCGACCAGGCCGAGGACGCAGGCCAGCAGGTCGGCGGCGGTCTGCCCGAAGGGCACCGCCCAGCGGGCGATCGGCATCGAGCGGAAGCGGTCCATCACGCCCCGGGCGAGGTCGTCGGTGACCGCGGTGGCGGTGACGATCACGCCGGTGACGGTGGTCATCGCGAACAGCCCCGGCATCAGGTAGGCGCGGTAGTTGCCGCCGCCCGGCACCGAGATGGCGCTGCCGAAGATGTAGCCGAACAGCACCACCATGACCGCCGGGAAGATCAGGCTGGCCAGCAGCAGGCCGGGCTGGCGGCGGACGTGGCCGAGGTCGCGCCGGGCCACCGCCAGGCCGTCCACCAGCGCCCAGCGCAGCCGCGCGGCGCGCGTCTCCGCCGGCGCCGGCACGGCCTCCTCGCCCGTCAGGATCGAGCTCATGCCGCCTCCTCCCCGTCGGTCGCGCGGTGGTCGGTGAGGCGCAGGAAGACCTCGTCGAGCGTGGGACGGCGCAGGCCGACGTCCTCGATGGCGATCCCCGCCGCCTCCAGCTCGCGCACGGCCGAGGTGAGCGAGCGGACGCCGCCGCCCGCCGGGACGGCCACCCGGCCGCGGTCCGGCTCGACGCGCGGCTCGGCCCCGCAGGCGCGCCGCAGCGCC
>DASVXQ010000505.1:0-1705 GCA_036392615.1 Actinomycetes bacterium
GCAGCGCGGGTAGCTGGAGCCCTGGTCGCCCAGCAGCCGCGCGGGGCGCTTGCGCGGCCGGCCCCGCCCCGGCCGCGGCACGCGGATCGCGTCGAGCACCGGCTCCAGCTGGGTGCTGTCGTGCGCCTGCCCGCCGGTCAGGACGATGGACAGCGGGCGGCCCCGCCCCTCGCAGCTCAGGTGCAGCTTGGTCGTCAGCCCGCCGCGGCTGCGCCCCAGCGCCTCGTCCGCCGGGTGCCGGACCCCCCTTGTATACTGGATCTGTGGTGGACAACTCCCTGGACGCGGCAGGCCCCTCCCCCCTTGGTCCCGTGAGGCCGGAAAAAAGCGTCGGTCGCCGCGTCCTTCCTTGCTCCCAGAGCCCGAACCGTTGCCCGGGCCGGCCCCCGAGCCCGTATCACACAAGGATGGGCGAGCCGGGAGCGTCGTCTAGCAGGAGGAGGGACCGATGACCGCCGCCGCGACCTTCGTCGGCATCGACGTGGCCAAGTCGTACCTCGATCTCGCCGTGCGCCCCGCCGGCGGGCACCAGCGGCTGGCGCATGATGAGGCCGGCATCGCGCAGATCGTCGCGCAGCTCCAGGCGCTGCGCCCCACCTTGGTGGTGCTGGAAGCGACCGGCGGGTTGGAGGTCCCGCTGGCCGCAGCCCTGGCGACCGCCGGCCTGCCCGTCGCCGTCGTCAACCCGCGCCAGGTGCGCGACTTCGCCAAGGCGGTCGGCCAGCTGGCCAAGACCGACGCCCTCGACGCGCAGCTGCTGGCGCGCTTCGCCGAGGTCGTCCGCCCGGCGCCCCGGCCGCTGCCGGACGCCGAAGCCCAGGCGCTCTCGGCCCTGCTCGCCCGCCGGCAGCAGGTGATCGCCATGCTCGTCGCCGAGCAGCAGCGCCTGCCGACCACCCTCCCGGCACTGCGCCCGCGCGTGGAGGCGCACATCGCCTGGCTGCGCCAGGAGCGCGACGAGCTGGACCGCGAGCTGCGCCGCCAGATCCGCGCCAGCCCCGCCTGGCGGGAGGCCGACGACCTCTTGCAGAGCGCGCCGGGCATCGGGCCGGTGCTGGCGACGACGCTGATCGCCGAGGTGCCGGAGCTGGGCCGGCTCAACCGCAAGCAGATCGCCGCGCTGGTGGGGGTGGCACCGCTCAACTGCGACAGCGGCAGCTTACGCGGGCGGCGCATCATCTGGGGCGGCCGGGCGCGGGTGCGCGCGGCGCTGTGGATGGGCACGCTCGTCGCCGTGCAACGCAACCCGGTCATCCGCGCGTACTACGACCGGCTCCTGGCGGCCGGCAAGCCCAAGAAGGTGGCGCTGACGGCGTGCATGCACAAGCTGCTGCTGATCCTCAACGCCCTGCTGCGCCAGCGTGTCCCCTGGCAGGCGCCGGCGCAGCCTGCCTGACCCCTTGACAACCGAGACCATTGCTTCTTCCTCGGTTCCTGGCCGACGCAGACCGACGCCGGGCTGCGCGCGATGCCGCGCGAGGAGGATGCCGCCCGAGAGCTGGCGCGCTCGCTCACCGGCGAGGCGCGCGAGCGCGCGATCTTCCGGCAGAGCACCCTGACCGACCATGTCACCCAGAACCGGCCCTACGTCAGCCCGCTCGACCCGGTCGGCATCCCCTTCGGCGACCTCGGCGGCGAGCAGCAGCGGCTGGCGCTCGAGATCGTCGAGACCTACCTGGGGGTGCTGCACCAGAGCGTCGACGCG
>DASVXQ010000506.1:0-6474 GCA_036392615.1 Actinomycetes bacterium
GCCGCCGTACGGCCGGGCGGCGGCAGGCGGGGCGGAACCCCCAGCCGGCCCCGCCGTGCCGTCCAGCCGGGAGGCGGCGCCGGTCCCGCCGGTCCCGCCCGGGACGGTGAGCCTGGTCGAGCGGGACGGGGTGGCGCTGGAGGTCGAGGGTGAGGAGCTGACGGTGGTCGCGCCGGACCGGCGGGGGCTGCTGTGGCGGGTGGCCGGGGTGCTGGCGCTGCACCGGCTGGACGTCCGGGCCGCGACGGTGTCGACCACGGACGGGCTGGCGGTGGTGCGGCTCGAGGCGCACCCGCGGCACGGGCGCGAGCCGGACTGGCGGCGGCTCACCGACGACCTGCGGCGCGCGTTCGAGGACCGGCTGCCGCTGGAGCGGCGGCTGGCCGAGCGGGAGGCGGCCTACCGGCAGCCGGCGCCGCTGCGGCCGCCGCCGAGGGTGCTGTTCGACGACCGCGCCTCCGACCGTGCGACCGTGGTCGAGGTGCGCTGCGCCGACGGCCCGGCGGTGCTGTACCGGATCACCAGGGCGCTCGACTCGAGCGGCGCCCGGGTCCGCTCGGCCCGGATCGCCACCTACGGCGCCGAGGTGGTCGACGCCTTCTACGTGCTCGGCCCCGACGGCGGCCGCCTGGACGGCCCACCCCAGCGGGCCGCCCTGGTCACCGAGGTGCTCGGCGCCCTCCGCGAGCCCGACGCCGACTAGGTCTGCATCACCACGCTAGATCTCCATCACCACGGCCTTGGGCTCGGTGCAGAACTCGCGGCTGTAGTCGCCGCCCTCGCGGCCCCAGCCGGAGTCGCCCACACCGCCGAACGGCGCCCGCAGGTCGCGGATGAAGAAGCAGTTGACCCACACGGTCCCGGCCCGCAGCGCGGCGCTGACGCGGTGGGCGCGGCGCAGGTTCTCGGTGAACAGCATGGCGTTGAGCCCGTACGGGGTGTCGTTGGCGAGCTTGACGCCGTCGTCCTCGCCGTCGAACGGCGTGACGGTGACCACCGGGCCGAAGATCTCCTCGCGGCACGCCCGCGCGGTGGCCGGCAGGTCGACCGCCACGGTCGGCCGCACGAACCAGCCGTCCCCGGTCGCGCCGCCGGTCAGCAGCTTGCCGCCGTCAGCGGGGATGCCGTCGAGGTAGCCGGTGACCTTCCGGTAGTGCGTCTCGGAGGCCAGCGGGCCGAGCTGGGTGCCCTCCTGACCGGGGTCGCCGAGCACCATGGCGTCGGCCGCGGCCACGAAGCGGTCGAGGAACTCGTCGTAGATCCCCCGCTCCACCAGCAGGCGGCTGCCGGCCAGGCAGACCTGGCCGGAGTTGGAGAAGATCGCGCGGATGGACCAGGAGATCGCGACGTCCAGGTCGGCGTCGGCGAACACCAGGTTGGCGCCCTTGCCGCCGAGCTCGAGGCTGACCGGCACGAGGTTGCCGGCGCCCGCCCGCGCGATCGCCCGGCCGGTGGCCGACTCGCCGGTGAAGGTGATGCGGTCGATGCCGGTCGACTCAGTGAGCCACTGGCCGGCCGCGTCGGGGCCGAAGCCGTGGACCACGTTGAGCACGCCCTCCGGGAAGCCGGCCTCCATGGCGAGCTTGGCGAGCAGCGTGGCCGAGGCCGGCGAGTCCTCCGCCGGCTTGAGCACCACGGTGTTCCCCCAGGCCAGCGCCGGCGCGATCTTCCAGGTCTCCAGCATCAGCGGGAAGTTCCAAGGGGCGATGGCCGCGACCACGCCGGCGGGGTCGTAGCGCACGTAGGCGTGGTGGCCGGAGTCCATCGGGAAGACCTCGGCCGGCCGCATCTTGGCGTGGTCGGCGAAGAAGTGGAAGTTGTGCGCCGCGCGGGGCACGTCGGCCTCGCGCATCACGCTGATGGGCTTGCCCATGTCGGTGGTGTCGGCCCTGGCCAGCTCGTCGACGTGCTGCTCGATCAGCTCGCCGAGGCGGTGCAGCAGGCGGCCGCGCCGCTGGTAGCCGAGCCGCGGCCAGGGCCCCTGGTCGAAGGCGGTGCGGGCGGCCGCGACCGCGCGCTCGACGTCCTCGCGGGTGCCGCGGGCGACCCGCGCCCACGGCCGCCGCGTCCAGGGGTCGACGGTGTCGAAGGTGGCGCCGTCGGAGGCGGGGACCTCCTCACCGGCGATGACGTGGCCGATCAGCTCCATCTCTCAGGCTCCCTTCGCGGCGGCTGGACCGGAAGCCGGATCGAGGTCGTAGGTCACCACGCCCATGCCGGTGATCCAGGGCGTGATCGGCTCGTAGGCGAGCACCTTGGCGGTCGACGGGGCGGCCAGGCCGGCGATGGTCAGCCAGCTGCGGATCTCGTGGGCGCCGTTGCCGGCCAGCTCCAGCTCGTCGTCGGGCAGGTCGAGCACGTCGTCGAGCTGGCCGCGCTCCAGCCGCTCGAGGAACCAGTGGTCGAACTCGCTGTCGATGCGGCCGACCTGCGGCACGCCGATCCAGTGGGAGAGCCCACCGGCGCCGACCACCGCCACCCGCTCGGCGCCGCCGAAGCCCTCGACCACCCGGCGGATCGCCTGGCCGAGCTGGTAGCAGCGCCGCAGCGACGGCATCGGCTTGACCGCGCAGTTCTGGATGAAGGGCACCAGCGGGAGCCGGTGGCTCGGGTCGATCGCGTGGTAGATGGTCACGATCCCGTGGTCGAGCCGCAGCTCGTGCGAGAACGACGGCTCGAAGCCCTCGGCGGGAAGCTGGGCGGCCAGCTGGCTGGCCAGCTCCGGCGCGCCGGGGATCTCGTTCTGCTCGATCTTCAGCCAGGGCTCCACCGGCCCCCAGTGGCTGGCGCCCACGCCGACGCAGAACTGCGGGAAGTTCTCCAGGAAGAAGTTGGTGAAGTGCTCGTTGGAGCAGATCACCACCGCCTCGGCGCCCTGCTCCCTGACCCGCCGGGCGGCCTGCTCGACGCCGGCGAGGAAGCTGCGCCGCTGCTCCGGCGGGGCGGACTCGACCGACGCGGCCATCATCGGCGCGTGGGACGAGACGAAAGTTCCTACGAGCTGCGCCATCTCGGCCTCCCCTCCGTCGCCGGCTCCAGGTCCTGGAGCATGCGTGCGTAGTCGGTGCGCTGGTAGCCCATGGCCCGGGCGAACGCGTTGATCAGCACGGGATGGACGCCGAGCTGGTACAGCCGGCGCACGTCCGCGCCGCTGGCGGCCGCCGCCTCCTCCTGGGTCACGTCGTAGCCGGTCGGGTCCGGTCCGGCGCGCTCGCCGTCGGCGCCGGCGCGCACGCCCGGTGCGGCCCCGACCCGCCCGTTGAGGAAGTCGTACAGGAGCTTCTGGAGCTGGTACTGGCTCACCGGCGGCTCCTTCCAAAATGTCGAGAAACCAACATAACGATTAGGTGATAACCGTCAACCCCTGTGGTGGCCCGGACGCGGGCGGCCGGTGCTGGCTCCAGGCGGCTCGACCTGGTATGGCAGAATACGGCTGTTCAATACGCTTGATTCGCAGGGACGGGCATGCTCGAGACCGACCTCGACGATTCGCGGGTCTCACGGGCGGAGGCGTTGGCGCGCCGCCTGGAGGCGCGGATCCTCGAAGGCGCCGTCCAGGCCGGCGACCGCGTCGGCACCAAGGAGGAGCTGAAGACGCGGTACGGCGTCGCGGTGGCGACCGTCAACGAGGCGATCCGGCTGCTGCAGGCGCGAGGCCTGGTGCAGGTGCGGCCGGGGCCGCGCGGCGGGGTGTTCGCCAGCCGGCCGTCGCCGTTCGTGCGGCTCGGCCACCAGGTGCTGGCGCTCAAGCACGAGGGCGTCCGGGCGGCCGACTGCCTTCAGGTCCGCGACGCGCTGGAGCCGGTGATCACCGTGGAGGCGGCCGTCCACTGCTCCGACGCGGACGCGGCCGCGCTGCGCGAGCGGATGCGCCTGCTCCAGGCGGCCGCCGACAACCCCACGGACTTCCTGCGCGCCAACTGGGACCTGCACCGCCGCGTCGCCGAGATCACCCCGAACAGGATCCTGCGGAACCTCTACGTGAGCCTGCTGGACGCCACCGAGAGCGAGCTGGGCGCGGTCATCCCCGACAGCGACTTCGCCGGCATGGTCGACGGCCTGCTGACCCTCCACCGCGAGGTGGTCGCCGCGATCGTCGCCGGCGACCAGGAGCTCGCCCGCCGCGCCGCCGACCGCCACGTCCTGCTCACCAACGGCGCCCTCCGCACGTCCGCCTGAGCGCCCTCGCGTACCGAGCGGTCCAAGCCTTCAACGCCGGAGGGAGCGGGTGGGCCTCCTGAGGACCTGGCCGGCGGAGGCGCCGGTGTCGTGGCCTTCGTCGATCACCAGGCGGCCGTTGACGATCACGTGGCTGACGCCGTCGCAGAAGACGTGGGGCCGTTGGTAGGTGGCGCGGTCGATGACCCGGTCGGGGTCGAACACCACCAGGTCGGCCGCCTTGCCGACCGCGACGGTGTCGCGGTCGGCAAGGCCGAGGCGCCGCGCCGGCAGGGCGGTCATCTTGCGCACGGCGGCGGGCAGCGGCAGGACGCGCTCGCGGACGGCGTAGTGACCGAGCACCCGCACGAAGGTGCCGTAGCTGCGCGGGTGCGGCACCCCGCCGATGGCCGGGTCGAGCGTCCAGCCGTCGCTGGCGACGGCGACCAGCGGGTGCGCCAGGACGGTGCGCACGTCGGCCTCGTCCATGCCGTGCCAGACGATCTGCACGCCGGCCGGCGCGCCGTCGAGCAGCCGCAGGACGACCTGCGCCATGTCGCCGTCGCCGTCGCGCGCCGCGTCGGCCAGGCTCCTGGCGCGGTAGCGCTCCAGCGGCCCGGCGGGCACGTCGGCGATCACCACGCTGGCCGGGTCCAGCTCGCGCTCCCCCGGCCGCAGCTCGCCGCGCTCGCGGCGGGTCAGGTCGTCGGCCAGGCGGCGCCGCGCTCCAGGGTCGGCCAACAGCCCGCGCATGGCCGGCTCGCCACCCGCGACCGCCCAGCCCGGCAGCAGCGCCAGCAGGGTGGTGCTGCCCGCCGTGTAGGGGTACTGGTCGGCCAGCACGTCCTGGCCGGCGTGGGCGCGCTCCAGCAGCGCCAGTGACTGCCGCACGCGGCCCCAGTTCGCGCGGCCCATCGACTTGTGGTGGCTGAGCTGCACGCCGGCACCCGAGCGGCGGCCGATCTCGATCGCCTCGGCCATGGCGTCGAGCAGGCCGGCGCCCTCGTCGCGGATGTGGCTGGCGTAGAAGCCGCCGGCCGCCGCGGCGACCTTGGCGAGCTCCACCAGCTCGTCGGTCCCGGCGAAGCTGCCGGGCGCGTAGATCAGCCCACTCGACAGGCCGAAGGCGCCCTGGCGCAGCGCCGCAGCGACCAGCTCGCGCATGGCGTCCAGCTCGGCGGCACCGGGGACGCGGTCGTCGAAGCCCATCACGGCGACCCGGGTGCTGCCGTGGCCGACCAGCAGGGCGGCGTTGCAGGCCAGCGGGAGCTCCGCGAGCCGGGCGGCGTAGCCGTCCAGGTCGGTCCAGTCCCAGTCGAGCCCGGCGTCGAGGAAGCTGCAGGCCGCCCGCAGCAGCCCGGCGGTGGCGGGCGCCACCGGGAACGGCGAGAAGCCGCAGTTGCCGAGCACCTGGGTGGTCACGCCCTGCCGGGTCATCGCCGGCGCGCGGGGGAACCGCGGCAGGGTGAAGTCGGAGTGGGTGTGCAGGTCGATGAAGCCCGGCGCGAGCGCCGCCCCGTAGGCTTCGATCACCCGCCGCGCGGCCGGGTGGCCGAGCCGGCCCAGCTCGCGGATCACCCCACCCTCCACCGCGAGGTCGCCGACGACCGCCGAGGCGCCGCTGCCGTCCAGGATCCTGGCGCCGCGGATGAGCAGGTCGTGCATGTTCGAGGCCTCCCGCCGCCCGGTCGGAGGATGGGCGTCTTCCAGCAGTCTGGCTCCAACGCGCGAAGCAGGCCAGGCGTGGTTGGCCGCGACGCGGTGGCCGCCCGCCGGCCGCCTGCGCTTGCACCCCCTGGCCGGCGTGCCGCACCATAGCCGGGTCATGAGCACGAGCCGCGGCACGCGATTTACCGGGGACCGGGGACCGGTCCTCGACGCGTGCACGCGCACCTGACGGTTCGCACGCAGCTCACGGAGCCGCCCCCGGGCCACCGCCCTGGGGCGGCTCATTGCTTTGCGGGCCCCGACCGGCGGCGGGGGCGGCAGCGACACCCAGCGAAACCGAGGAGGACGGATGGTAGGGCCGACGAATGCGGCGGCACGAGGCGTGCCGGCGGCCGATCCGGTGGTCGCCGGCGGCGTGGCGATCGGCTCGGGCACCTTCACACTGATCGCCCGCTCCCCCGCCGGCGCGGACGGCGAGGGGCTGCTCGACGCCGCCCGGCTCGCTCGCGAGGCCCGCGCCGGCCTGCTGGACGTGGATCGTGCCTGGGAGTCGGTCGGCGCCGAGGCGGTCGACGCCTGCCGGCGCGCCAGCGGGCTCGGGCCGGTCTGCGCGGTCCGCGAGCCCGGCGACCTGGCCGGGGCCGCGCC
>DASVXQ010000507.1:0-48960 GCA_036392615.1 Actinomycetes bacterium
TGGTCTGGCTGGACCACCTGCAGGGGCCGCTGCGCCCCAGCGAGATCGGCGGCCCCCTGCCCATCAACCACCGGCCCTACTTCACCAACGAAGGCCACCAGCACCACATCCACATCGGCTACCACGACCCACTCTGAGCCGAGGTCCCGGGGACCTCGGGTCGCTGTTTGGGAGGTCCCCGGGAACTCTCCGCCGGATCGCCACGTCGTAGTTGCGACGGACCAGGTGGGTCCACGGTGACGGAGGGTGCGGCCATGGGACGGAGCGCTGCAAGACTCGGGGCGGGCGGGCTGCTCGCCCTCGCGCTGGTGGTCGGCATCGGGGCCGGGCCGGCGCTGGCCTGCGGCGGCCTCGTGGGGCCCGGCGGGACGGTGCAGCTCGCGCGCACCACCACGCTGGCCGCCTACCACGACGGCGTCGAGCATTACGTGACGGCCTTCGAGTACAACGGCGGCGGAGCCAAGTTCGGCTCGATCATCCCGCTTCCGGGCGTGCCGACCAAGGTCGAGAAGGGCGGCGACTGGACGCTGCAACGGCTGGTCCGCGAGACACAGCCGCTGCGGGAGAGCCTCCAGGCCGCCGGTGCGTCCGCCGGCGTCGCCGACAAGGCCGAGGTGCTGCTCACCGCCAAGGTCGACGCGCTCGACCTCACCGTGCTGCGGGGCGGTGGCACGGCGGTCGGCACCTGGGCGCGAGAGCACGGCTTCGGCCTGTCGCCTGACGCGCCGGCGGTGCTGGACTTCTACGCGCAGCGGAGCCCGATCTTCCTGGCGAGCAGCTTCGACCCGAGCAGGGCGGCCGCCCGCGGCCAGCGTGTCGGCGACGGCACGCCGGTGCACCTGACCATCCCCACCTCGAACCCCTGGGTGCCGCTGCGCATCCTGGGCCTCGGCCTGGGCCGCAAGGACCCGGTCCGGGCCGACGTCTACCTGCTGACCGACCGGCGGCCGGCCCTGCTGCGGCCCGATCAGGGCGTCCGTCTCGACCAGAGCCGAGCCGCCTCGCAGCAGCTGCTCACCGACCTGCGGCTGGACCGGGGCATGAGCTGGCTGCCAGGCTCCGGCATGTGGCTGTCGTACCTCACGGTCGACACGACCGCCGCCACCCTCCAGCACGACCTCGCCATCGACGCCAGCGGCCACGGCCGCCCGTCCCCCCTGGCCGCCGGCCTCGACAGCACGGCCGACATCGCGGCCGGCGAGCTCGACCTCAGCTCGCCCTCCGCCATCCTCCCCCGCCTGCTCTGGCCGGCCGTCGCCCTGATCGCCGCCCTCGCCCTGCTCGTCGCCCTGATCGCCCGCGCCTCCAACCCTTCCCGCCGATGAGCACCACCCGCCAAGCCAGCGCCCGCCGCCGCACCGCCCCGCGCGGCCCCGCCGCAGGGCGGGGGTGGTGGATCGTGCCGACGTTGCTGCTGGTGGCGGGGGTGGCGATGGGGCTTGCGGGGGTGCTGGTGGTGGCGGCGGCGCGGCCGGGGGTGGCGCCGGTGCGGACGGTGGTGGTGACCATGCGGCACACGCATTTCGAGCCGGCGGTGATCCGGGTGGACGCGGGGACGACGCTGCGGTTCGTGGTGCGCAACGCTGACCCGATCGACCACGAGCTCATCCTGGGCGACGCGGCGACGCACGCGCGGCACCGGGTGGGCCGCGAGGCGCACCACGACGGGACGGTGCCGGGCGAGGTCTCGGTGCCCTCGGGCGGGACCGTGGTCACCAGCTACCGCTTCGACCGTCCCGGCCAGGTGGCCTACATCTGCCACCTGCCGGGCCACGAGGCCTACGGGATGGTCGGCGAGGTCGAGGTGCGCTGACCGGCGAGGCTGGCGGCGGCGTCGCGGGCGGCGGCGAGGACGTGCTCGACCTCCTCGTCGCCGTGGGCGATGGAGACGAACCAGGCCTCGAAGACGCTCGCCGGCAGGTACACGCCCCGGTCGAGCATCGCGTGGAAGAAGCGCGCGTAGGCGCCGGTGTCCTGCTTGCGGGCGGCGTCGTAGTCGGCCACCGGGTCCGAGGTCATGAAGGCGCTGAACAGGTTGCCGGCACGCTGCACTGTGGCCGGCACGCCGGCGGCGTCGAAGGCCGCCTGGAGCCCGTCGGCCAGGCGGCCGGCGACCGCGTCGAGCCGCGCGTAGGCGGCCTCGTCCAGCAGCCGCAGGGTGGCCAGCCCGGCGGCGGTGGCCAGCGGGTTGCCCGACAGCGTCCCCGCCTGGTACATCGGCCCCTCTGGCGCGACCAGGTTCATCAGGTCGGCGCGGCCGCCGTAGGCCGCCGCCGGCAGGCCGCCGCCGATGACCTTGCCGAAGGTGATCAGGTCGGGGTCGAGGCCGTACAGGCCGGTCGCGCCGGCGCGGTGCACGCGGAAGCCGGTGAGCACCTCGTCGACCACCAGCAGCGCGCCCGCCCGCCGGGTCTGCTCGCGGAGGGCGCCCAGGAAGCCCTGGCTCGGCGGCACCACGCCCATGTTGGCGGCGATCGGCTCGACCAGCACGGCGGCGACCTCGGCCCCGGCCCGGGCGAACAGCTCGGCCAGGGCGGCCCCGTCGTTGTAGGGCAGCACGACGGTGTCGGCGGTCTGCGCGGCGGTGACGCCGGGCGAGTCGGGCAGGCCGAAGGTGGCGACGCCGGAACCTGCCGAGGCCAGCAGGCCGTCGGCGTGGCCGTGGTAGCAGCCGGCGAACTTCACGATCTTGGGGCGGCCGGTGGCGGCCCGGGCGAGCCGCACCGCGCTCATGGTCGCCTCGGTGCCCGAGCTGACCATGCGCAGCTTGGCGACGCCCGGCACCCGCCCGGCGACCTCCTCGGCCAGCAGGACCTCGGCCTCGGTGGGCGCGCCGAACGAGGTGCCCTTGCCGGTGGCCACCCGCACCGCCTCGACCACCTCGGGGTGGGCGTGGCCGGCGATCAGCGGCCCCCAGGAGAGCACCATGTCGACATAGCGATTGCCGTCGACGTCCCAGACCCAGGCGCCCTCGCCGCGGGCCAGGAACCGGGGCGTCCCGCCGACCGAGCCGAAGGCCCGCACCGGCGAGTTCACGCCCCCCGGGATCCGCTGCCGCGCCCGCTGGAACAGCGCGGCGCTGCGCTCCACGCCCGACGCTCCAGGCGTCGCATTCCCCGTGCCGGCAGTCATTGGCGAACCTCCAGGTCTCCGCGCCCGTCCTGGTCTTCGAGCCGGAACCCGCCCTGGAACCGCTCGGCGATCCGGTCGAGGTCCTCGGCGGGCAGGTCGGGCAGGTCGGCGGCGGTGGCCAGCTCGCCGAGCTGCCCCTCGTCCTCGAAGCTCGGCAGCACCGCGGCGACCGCCGGCAGGCTGAGGGCGAAGCGGACCAGCGCCTGGCCGAGCGTCTGGCCGCGGTCGAGCGTCAGGAAGTCGAGGTGCTCGAATCGCGGGTCGGGCCGGCGGGCGTCGACCGGGTCGCGGAGCAGCAGGCCGGCGCCCGTCTCGACGGCCACCTCCGCCAGCTCGCGGGCCGGGGTCTGCTCGAACACCGAGAAGACCGTGCGCGCGGCCGCGGCCCGCCGGTCGCGCAGCGCGCCGGCGCCCTCCTCGACGAAGCCCGCGCCGGGGCCGAGCGTGACCCCCCAGGCGCGCACCTTGCCCTTGACGACCTGCTGGTCGAGGAAGCCGAACAGCTCGTCCAGCTCCAGCGCCTGCGCGTCCGGGTGGTGCAGCTGCCAGAGGTCGATCGGCTCGACCCCGAGGCGCGAGAGCGAGCCGTCGATCGCCGTGGCCGCCCACCGCACCGACCAGTCGTGGCGCCGCCGCTCGCCGCTGAGGGCCTGCTCCAGCGGCTCCAGCGGCCGGTAGCCGAAGGTGGTCGCCACGGTCACGCGGTCGCGGTCGCGCCGGATCGCCTCACCGAGCAGCCGCTCGCCGCGGCCGTCGTCGCCGCCGACGTCCACCAGGTCGAAATAGGTGATGCCCAGGTCGAGCGCGCGCCGCAGCAGCTGCTCGACCTGCTCGTCGGGTCGCGGCGAGCCGCCGGTCCAGCTCGCCACCGGCACCCCGACCTCGCTGACCTCCAGATCCGTGCCGCCAAGTCGTCGATACCGCATGAGCGCCAGTCTAGTGGCCTGGCGGCCACCGGCGGTGCACGACACGCCCCGCAATGCGTCAGAGGAGCCGTTCGCGGGTACAGGCTCTGGCATGAACGCACGCACCGGCAGGGACACGGAACCGATCGGCTGGCGGCCGGGCTCCGGCGGCGACGACGGGCGGCCCCCGGCCGGTCCGCAGGCACCGCGGCGCCGGTGGGGCGGGCTGATCGGCCTGCTCATCGGGATCGGGTCGGTGCTGCTGGTGGTCGCGCTGGTGGTGGCCGCGCTGGTGCGCTTCGCGGACTGGCGGCCCTCGCTCACCAACCCCTTTGGCACCAGGACGGTCGACCGCAGCGAGCCGGCGCTGCTGCTGTCGCTCCAGGACCTGAGCGTCTACAAGGCGGCGACCGCCAACATGCAGCAGCTGGTCGACCTGGAGAGGGACGCGCGCTTCGTGCCGTCGTTCATCGTCGGCGAGCGCACCCTGTTCGTCGCCGTCGGCAGCGTGGACGCCGAGGTGGACTTCTCGCGGATCGGCAAGGACGCGATCACGGTCTCGCCCGACCGCAAGTCAGCCGAGATCCGCCTGCCGCACCCGGCGCTGGGCAAGGTGCGCATCGACCCCAACGCCAGCTACGTCGCCTCGCGCCAGCGCGGCATCCTCAACCGCCTCAGCTCGGTGGTCTCGGACGACCCCAACAGCCAGCGGGAGCTCTACCAGCTCGCCGACCGGCGCATCCGCGAGGCCGCCCTGCGGACCGACCTGCTGGCGCGCGCGGAGGCCAACACCCGCGCGACGCTGGAGGCCATGCTCAAGGGCCTCGGCTACACCAAGGTGACGGTCACCTTCACGGAGTCGAAGACGCCAAATTGAGAATGCTCAACCGCTGAGCCGTTCCGCCAGGAAGCCGAGCGCGAGCGGGTAACGGTACTCGATGCCGCCGTGGCCGGCGTCGAACAGCTCCAGGGTGTACTCGACCCCGATCTCCTCCAGCTCGGCGGCGAAGGCGGTGGCGCCGACGTCGAGGTTGTACTCGTCGTGCTTGCCGGCGTCGAGGTAGATCCCGCGCAGCGAGCGCAGCGTCTCGGCGTGCCCCTTCGCCATCCGCACCGGGTCGAGCGCCTGCCAGCGCTTCCAGACGTCGTCGCGCAGCCGCCCGTTGGCGGGGTCGAACGGCAGGGTCACGCTGCCGTCCGGCTCGGCGGAGTAGCAGGCGGCCATGCAGTAGACGTTCAGCAGCGTGCCGTCGCTCTTCTTGGTGAACGCCGGGCGCGAGCGGAAGTCCGCCCAGAACTTGTCGAAGGAGCCGTCGTAGTCGTCGCGCAGGGCACGCACGGCCGCCGACACGTCCGGCAGGTAGCACAGCTCGAACAGCGCGTCGCCGGCATGGCTGGCCAGCGCGCCGAAGACGTCGGGGCGCAGCATCGGCACCACCATGGCGCCGTAGCCGCCGCTGGACTTGCCGGTGACGCCGCGGTGCTCGCGCTCCGGCAGGGTGGCGTAGCGCTGGTCGACGAACGGCACGATCTCGTCGCAGAGGTAGTCGAGGTAGCGGCCGGTGCCGGGGGAGTTCAGGAACTGGCTGCCGCCCAGCGAGGTCCAGGCGTCGATCAGCACCACGATCGCCGGGGGGACGGTGCCGCCGGCGAACAGCTCGTCGATCCGCTCCGGTGTGGTCGGCCGGAACGCCGAGCGACTGAACCACATGTCGACCTGGCCGGTGAGGCCCTGGAGCACGTAGATGCTGGCATAGCGGCGGTCCGGGTCGTCGCCGTAGCCGGGCGGCAGGTAGACCCACAGCGGCCGCTCGGCGGGATCGTCGAGCGGGTTGCCGGCCAGCGCCCGGCTGCTGATGGTGTGCTGCTCGAAGCGGCCCTTCGGCTCGACATGCCACGGCTTCATGAACGGCCTTTCCTCTGTGGTGAGCGGAGCGGACTTCGCCGCTACAGCAGCGGCGCGGCCTCGCGGGCGAAGTAGGTGACCACCAGGTCGGCGCCCGCGCGGCGGATGCTAGTGAGCACCTCGAGCATGACGCGCTGCCCGTCGATCCAGCCGCGCTCGGCGGCGGCCTTGACCATCGCGTACTCGCCGGAGACGTGGTACGCGGCGGTCGGCAGGCCGAGCTCGCGCTTGACCCGCCAGAGCACGTCCAGGTAGGCGAGCGCCGGCTTGACCATCACCATGTCGGCGCCCTCGGCGACGTCGAGCGCGGTCTCGCGCAGCGCCTCGTCGGTGTTGCGCGGGTCCATCTGGTAGGCGGTGCGGTCACCGAAGCGCGGCGCGCCCTCGGCCGCCTCGCGGAACGGCCCGTACAGCCCGGAGGCGTACTTGGCCGCGTAGGCCAGGATCAGGGCGTCGTCGAAGCCGGCGTGGTCGAGCGCGGCGCGGATGGCGGCGACCTGGCCGTCCATCATGCCGCTCGGCGCGATCATGTCGGCGCCGGCCTCCATCTGCGCCACCGCGGTGCGCTGGTAGCGCTCCAGGGTGCCGTCGTTGTCGACCGACGACCCGGGGCCGAGCACGCCGCAGTGGCCGTGGTCGGTGTACTCGCAGAGGCAGAGGTCGGCGATCAGCGCCACGTCGTCGCCGAGATCCGCCGAGAGCGCGCGCAGGGCGCGCTGCACGATGCCTTCCGGCGCCCACGCCTGCGAGCCCTGCGCGTCCTTGTCGGCGGGGATGCCGAACAGCAGCAGCGCCGGGACGCCGAGGCCGGCCAGCTCGCTCGCCTCCTTGCGGAGGCTCTCCAGGGTGTGCTGGTAGTGGCCGGGCATGGAGGCGATCGGCGCCGGCTCGCCGATCGACTCCTTGACGAACAGCGGGGCGATCAGGTCGCTCCGGCGCAGGTCCGTCTCGCTCGCCAGCTCGCGCAGGGTCGCGGTGCGACGCAGGCGGCGGGGGCGGCTGGCGGGAAACGGGGGTGGCTGCTGCATTCCGTGGCTCCTCGGCACGACTGGGGACTCCGCGGCTCAATCTACCCCCGTTGGGCGGCCCGCTCAGGCCGAGCGCCGGCCGTAGGCGCACCAGGCGCCGGCGAGCAGGCCGACGGCCGTCTCGAGCAGCTCGGGAGCGGCCACGAACGGCAGCCGGAAGCGGTCGTGACCGCCGCCGTTGGGGGACAGCAGCGGTCCCGGGATGACCGAGACGCCGTGGCGGATGGCGAGCTGCGCGAAGGCCGCCGCGTCCCCACCCGGCAGGCGGATCCAGAGGTTCTGGCCGCCCGGCGGCCGCCGCCACCGCCAGCCCGTGCCGGCTGCGTCGATGGCCGCCTCGGTCCGGTCCAGCCGCTCGCGCAGCTCCTGGTTGCGCCAGGCGGTGACCTCGTCGAAGCGCTCCAGCAGCCGCAGCGCCAGCACCTGGCTGAGCGCGCCACTGCCCAGGTCCTCGACCGCCTTGGCGCGCGCCAGGAAGGCGACCATCGGCGTCGAGGCGCGCAGCCAGCCGATCCGCAGGCCGCCCCAGAAGAGCTTGCTGAGCGAGCCGACCAGCACCACCGGCGCGTCCGGCCGGTAGAAGGCCACCGGCGGCGGCGCCGGCGCCCCGTGGCCGAGGTCGCCGAGCACCGCGTCGTCCACCACCGGCACGTTGTGCGCCGCCGCCAGGTCGGCCAGCCGCTGGCGCGCCGCCGGCGGCATCAGCGAGCCGACCGGGTTGTGGAAGCTCGGCTGGAGGTAGACCAGCCTGGGGCGCTGCACGCGCAGCACCCGCTCGAGCACGTCGAGGTCGGCGCCCTGCTCGGTCATCGGCACCGTGGTGACGCCCGCGCCGGCCGCCTCGAACGCGTCGAGCGCGCCGGGGAAGGTGAACTCCTCGCTGACCACCAGGTCGTTCGGGCGCAGCAGCACCCGCGCCAGCAGCGAGACCGCCTGCTGGGCGCCGGTGGTGATCAGCACCTGGCTGGCGGTGGTCGGCAGGCCGCGCCCGCTGAGGTGGGCGGCAAGCGCCTCGCGCAGCGTGGGCAGCCCGGCGGGCTGATAGCCGGAGCCGGCCAGCGCGTCGCCCGCCCAGGTCGCCGGCTCGGCCAGCAGCTCGCCGACCAGCGGCGCGGCGTCGTTCGTCGCGGCGGTCAGGTCGATGGTGGCGGTCGAGCCCTCCAGCAGGTTGAGGAACATCGCGTTGGCCTTGTAGTCGCCGCTGGGCGAGTACGGCCTCGGCGCCACCGTGGTGCCGCTGCCCTGGCGGCGCTCGATCAGGCCCTCGCTGCGCAGCAGCTCGTAGGCGGCCGCCACGGTGTTGCGGCTGACCGCCAGCGCCTTGGCGAGCGTGCGCTCTGGCGGCAGCAGCGCTTCGGGGCGGAGCTGGCCCTGCTCGATCAGCCGGCGCAGGGCGACCGCCAGCCGGTGGTAGAGCGGGCCGTGGCCCGCGCTCCAGCGGCCGATGATCCCGGCCAGCTCCTTGGCGCTGTATCGCATGCCAACCAATCTCCTCCCGATTGGCTCTGGAGGTAAAGGGCCAATCTTGGGAAGCTGGCGCCCATGTTCGCCACCTGGTGCGGGCGCTGCGGCGCCGTCGTGCTGCTCGGGCCCGGGAACCTCCGCGGAGTCGAGAACACCGCCGACGGCATCGTGGTGCGGTACCAGTGCCACGCCGGCCACCAGGGGAGCAAGCTCTCGGGTCGCGATGCCCGCCCGGCGGAGCGGGCCCTGGTGGGCGCCGGGCTCAGGCGGCGGTCGCCCGCTCGATCGCGGCGACCAGGCCGGGAATGGTGTGCTCGCTGGCCGTGGCGTCGACCCGCATCCCGGCGGCCTCGGCCGCCGCGGCGGTGACCGGACCGATCGCCGCCACCCGAACGCCGCCCGGCGGCGGCCCACCCCAGGCGCGCGCGAAGCCCACCACGGTCGACGAGGCGGTGAACGCCAGCCAGTCGACTTCGCCGGCCTCCAGCCGGCGCCGGGCCGCCTCCTCCAGCCGGTCGAGCGGCACCGTGCGGTAGGCGGTCACGTCGTGGGTGCGGTAGCCCTTGGCGCGCAGCACGGCGCTCAGCTCCGGGTTGGCGATGTCCGCCCTGGCCAGCAGCACCTCGCCGGAGCCGGCGGGGAACGCCTCGCCAAGCGCCGCGGTGGTCGCCGCGCGCGGGATCAGGTCGGGGGCGACGCCCCAGTCGCGCAGGGCCGCCTCGGTCGCCGGGCCGATCGCCGCCACCGGCACGCCGGCCAGGGACTCGGCGCCGTGGCCCAGCGCCTCCATCCGGCCGCGCAGGGCCACGACCCCGTTCACGCTGGTCAGCACCAGCCAGTCGTAGCCGCCGCCGACCAGCCGCCCGACCGCGCGGTCCAGCTCGCCGGTCGAGGCCACCGGCCGGATCGCGATCGTGGGCACCTCGAGCGGCTCGGCCCCCCGCTCCCGCAGCAGCAGCGAGAACGCCCCGGCCTGCTCCCTGGCGCGCGGCACGAGCACCGTGACCCCCGCCAACGGCCCCGGCTTGTCCACAGATTCCCTCCCGACCGCCCGAGCATCAGTCGACCGCTCTAGCATCGGACCTCCCCATTCCTCTCAACTTCGGCGGTCCGATGAAGTTTCGACATGTCGTCAAGCTGATCGAGGCGGATGGCTGGCGACTCCACCAGACAGGGAGCCATCGCCAATACAGGCATCCTATCAAGCGAGGTACGGTCACGATCGCGGGAAGCCCCAGCGAAGAGGTTCCACCGAAGACGCTCGCCAACATCCTTCGGCAGGGGCTGAAGGGACTGATGACGTGACCGGTTACGCCCGCGAGCACGGCGAGCCGGTGCCGCCGCCCTCGGTCGTCGAGGCCACGGTGGTCCAGGCTCCAGCCGCCTGAGGTCAGGCGAGGCGGGAGGACTCGACCAGGGCGCGGACCTCGGGGGCGCAGGCGGCCAGCAGGCGGGTGGCGAGGACCTGGCCGAGGGACTCGGGGTCGTCGTGCGGGCCGGCGAGGCGCTCGCGGATCAGGCCCTTGCCGTCGGCGGCGCTGAGGAAGCCCTGGATCTCGATGCGGTTCGCGCGCGCGGACAGGATCGCGCCGGCGGGCAGGGTGCAGGAGCCGCCGAGCGCCGCCAGGAAGGCGCGCTCGGCCCGCAGCGCGACCCGGGACGGCCGGTGGGTGATGGCGCTCACCAGGCCGAGCACGCGGGTGTCCTCCCCGCGCGCCTCGACCGCCAGGCAGCCCTGGCCCGGCGCCGGGGTGAACAGCTCGGGGTCCAGCGGCGCCGCCGGCTCCTCGGCGAGCCCCAGCCGGTCGAGCCCGGCGGCCGCCAGCACCACGGCGTCGAGCTCGCCGGAGCGGACCTTGCGCAGGCGGGTGTCCACGTTGCCACGGATCGGCAGGACCTCGAGGTCGGGCCGCAGCCAGCGGAGCAGCGCGACGCGGCGGGGGCTGCCGGTGCCGACCGTGGCGCCGGCGGGCAGGTCGTCCAGGCCGGCGACGACGTGGCCGGCGACCAGCACATCGCGCGGGTCCGCCCGCTCCGGCACGGCGGCGAGCACCAGCCCAGGCGCCTGCAGCGCCGGCAGGTCCTTGGCGGAGTGGACCGCGAGGTCAGCCTGCCCGTCGAGCACGGCCTGCTGCACGGCGGCGGTGAAGACGCCCTTGCCGCCCAGCTCGGTGGTGGCCACGTCGCGGCGGCGGTCACCCTCGGTGACCAGCGGCACCAGCTCGATCTCGAGCCCGGGCCAGGCGGCGACCAGCGCGTCGGCCACCAGCCGGGTCTGTGCCAGCGCCAGCGCGCTGCGCCGGGTGGCCAGCCGCACGGCGGGCCCGTGATCGGAGCGCGGGCCGCCGCCGGTGGCGGTCCCGGCGTCAGTCGCCATGGTGGAGGTCTCCTTCGTCGAGCGCGTAGAGCTGGCGCAGGATGCCCGCGTACATCTCGCCGTTGGCGCCGCCGGCCAGCGCCTTGCCGCGGACGATCGGATCGTGCAGCAGCTTGTTGACCAGCCCGCGGGTGACCTGGTCGACGGCCTCGCGCTGGGCGGGGTCGAGCCCGGCCAGGCGGACCCCTGCCCTGGCGAGCTCTTGCTGGCGGACCTGCTCGGCGCGGGCGCGCAGCGCGCGGATGGTGGGCGCCAGCCTGGCCGAGCGCTGGCCGCTCATGAACCCGGCGGTCTCCTCGGCGATCAGCTCGCGGACCCGCTCGACCTCGCGGCGCGGCCCGTCGTCCTCGGTCTCGAGCACGGCGCGCAGCGCGTCGAGGTCGGCCAGCACGACCCTGCGCAGGCTCCGCACCTCCGCTTCGACGTCGCGCGGGACGCCCAGGTCGAGCACCACCAGCGGGCGGCCGGGGGAGCGCCGGTCGAGCCCGCGCCGCACGGCGTCGAGGGTGACGGTGGGGCTCATCGCCGCGGTCGAGGCGACCACCAGGTCGACGGTTGCCAGCTCCCGGTCGATCGCCTCCAGCGGCACCGAGCGGCCGCGGAACTCGGCGGCCAGGGCGCTGCCGTGCGCCGGCGTACGGTTGGCGATCACCAGCTCGGCGGCGCCCGCCTGGCGCAACGTCTGGGCGGCCAGCCTGGCCATCTTGCCGGCGCCGACGATCAGGGCGCTGCGGCCGGCGAGGCTGCCGAGCTGGCCCTGCGCGACCGCCAGGCTGACCGACAGCGTGGAGGCCAGGCCCTGACCGATGGCGGTCTCGTGGCGCGCCCGGCGGCCGACCCGCAGGGCCTGGGTGAACAGCGCGTGCAGCACCGGGCCGGCGGTGCGTTCCGCCTGGGCGGCCTGGAACGCCTCGCGGACCTGCCCGAGGATCTGCACCTCGCCGACCACCATCGAGTCGATCCCGGCGGTCACCGCGAACAGGTGCTGGACCGCCCGGTCCTCGTAGTAGGCGTAGAGGTAGTCGGCCAGCTCGCGCGAGCAGATGCCGTGGAAGTCGGTGAGGAACGCGCGCACGGCGTCGCCGCCGTCGTGGAAGCGGTCGATCGCCGCGTAGATCTCGACGCGGTTGCAGGTCGAGAGGATGGCGCATTCCTTGACGTGCTCGCGCTCCAGCAGCAGGGCGAGCGCCTTGGGGAGGCGCTCGGGGTCGATCGCGAGCCGTTCCAGGAGGTCGAGTGGGGCGGTCCGATGGTTGAGGCCGACGACGAATACTGGCATCCGGTTAGCTCCGCGGTGGCGTGCCCTCCGGAGCGCGCTGGCGTTGACCGGGACCGCTGCGGTCGGTGGCTGCGGCGGTCTGGCGGACGAGGTTGACCGCGGCTCGGCGCTGCTCGTGGAAGGAGAGGATCTGCAGCTCGGTCGACAGGTCGACCTTGCGCAGGAACACCCCGGCGGGCACCTGGAGGTGCGCCGGAGCGAAGTTCAGGATCGAGCTGATGCCGGCGGCCACCAGCCGGTCGCAGACTTCCTGGGCGGAGCCGGCCGGGGTGGCGATCACCCCGATGGCGACCTGCTCCTCCTTGGCGACGCGGTCGAGGTCGTCGATGTGCTCGACGGTGAGCTCGCCCACCCGCTCGCCGACCTTGGCCTCGTCGGCCTCCAGCAGGGCGACCACACGGAAGCCCCGCTCGGCGAAGCCCTTGTAGTTGGCCAGCGCGTGCCCCAGGTTGCCGACCCCGACGATGGCCACTGGCCAGTCCTGCTCCAGCCCCAGCTCGCGGCGCACCTGGTAGATCAGGTACTCGACGTCGTAGCCGACGCCGCGCGTGCCGTAGGAGCCCAGGTAGGAAAGGTCCTTGCGGACCTTGGCCGAGTTGACGCCGGCCGCCTCGGCGAGCTGCTCGGACGACACCGTGTGGGTGCCCCGCTCCGCCATGTCGATCAGGCAGCGAAGATAGACGGGCAGGCGGGCGACGGTGGCTTCGGGAATGCTGCGATCTCGCACGATGACTCAAACCCCCTGCTCGAACCTTGCCGGGTCGAGCGGTTCCCAGATCGATCCGAGTCTAGGCTCTTGTGACGGGGTTCTCAAACGGTCCAACGCCCACGGAGGTGCGCCCTGAGCAGGTCCGGCGGCACCTCGTACTCGAACAGCTCGACCCCGTCGACGGCCACCACCGGGACCCGCACGCCGTACTTGCGGACCAGCTCCGGGTCCTCGTCGATATCCACTGTGACCAGCGCAAACGGGATCGTCCGCTGCTCGGCGCGGAGCACCCGCTCGGCCTGCTCGCAGAGGTGGCAGCCGGTCCGGGTGTAGAGCGTCACGGCCTGCTTCACCCGGACACCCCCATGAGGTTCTCTGAGGCGATTCCGTCATCCGGGATCATTGCGCCGCCCCGGTGCTGGCGCCGGACCTGGACGCGACCGCCGAGGGTGCGGGTGTCGAGGCGCGCCAGAACCCCAGGTACATGACGCAGGCGCCGGCGGCGAGCCCGGCGCCGAGCTTGCCGCTCTGGTCGAGGAAGGCGAACACGCCGCCGCCCGCCGCCAGGGCCACCCCCAGCGCGATGAGGAGATTTCCCTCGAAGCGGGGTCGCAGGTCGCGCCGGTGCCGCAGCGCGAGCCCGCTGACCACCGCGCCGGCGATGACGATCAGGGTGCCGACCACGTTCCCGGAGACCGCCAGCAGCCGCACGGCCAGCGGCAGGAAGCGCTTGCCCTCCGGCACCAGCGCGGCGCCGAGGTCGCCCTGCGCGACCGGGGCGAGCGCCACCAGCAGCACCGCCGCGGCGCTGAAGACCAGCAGGCAGCCGAGGTAGATCCTCGCGGTCCTCGGCTTGGCGAGCAGCACCGTGCCCAGCGCCAGCCAGGGCACGTTGAGGATCGCGCCGAACAGGTAGTAGGCCTTGAAGCCCCAGGGCGACCAGCCGAGCGCCACCCCCAGGGTCAGGGCCAGCGAGGCCAGCGCGAACATCGACAGGGCGACGCCCCAGGCGAGCTGGTACGGGCGGCGTCGCTGCGCGTACTGCAGCAGCACCGCGGTCGCGAACGCCGCGGCGGCCGCCACCGCGATCGCGGGGATGATCCAGTGCACCTCGAACGTCCTCCCCTGGCGGTCGGGCCCGCATGGATCCCGCCCACGTGAAACCATCGGAGAGTCTATTCCTGGCCGCGACAGATCACCGCTCTCACCGCCGGACCGGTACCATCCGGCCTCGAGTGGCGCGATTCGCCTGACGCAAGGAGCTCGTGTGCCCGATCTGCCTCCCCTGCTCGGATCGACGGGGCCCTTCTTCATGTTCTCGCTCGACGAGACCTTCGAGCTGCTGGCGGAGGCGGGCTTCGACGGCGCCGAGCTGATGATCACCCAGGACCGGCTGACTCAGGACCCGCACCGGATGGCGGCGGTCGCGAGCCGCTACGGCCTGCCGGTGCCGGCCATCCACGGGCCGTTCCTGCTGGCGACCTGGCTGGTCTACGGCACGGACCCCAAGGGCAAGCTGGAGCGCTGCGTCGAGTTCGCCGAGCTGGCCCGCATCTCGACCATCGTGATCCACCCGCCCTACCGCTGGCAGATGGCCTACGCGAGCTGGCTGGCGGACCGCATCGTGGAGGTCCGCGAGCGGACCGGCATCACCGTGGCGGTCGAGAACATGTTCCCGGTGTGGATGAACGGCCGCCGCCTCGGGTTCCAGAACGGCATCGAGCCGCACGAGCTGGCCCGCTATCCCTACCTGACGCTCGACCTCAGCCACCTGGCGGTCGCTGGGATCGACATCCTCGACGCCTACGAGCAGCTCCGCGAGCAGACCGTGCACGTCCACGTGTCCAACAACGCGGGGCGCGGCCGCGACACCCACGCCGGCGTCGACGACGGCGTCCTGCCGGTGCCCGCGTTCCTGGAGCGGCTGGTGACCTCGGGCTTCCCGGGCGCGGTCACGCTCGAGCTGGACGTGCGGCCCTGGGCCGAGGACCGGGCCGCGCTGCTCGAGTTCCTGCGCGCCAACGTCGCCGCCGCGCGCCGCTACCTGGCCGACGGCGCCCGCATCGCCGGCCAGGCCGGCCATCGCTCCTGACCCCCGTCCGGCCTGCGTAAACCCGCCGGCGAGCACAACTTCGCATCGGCGAGATAACATCGCTGCCCGCGTCCGACCCTCGCACGTCAGGGGAGCCGCTGACCATGCGCACCGGCACCGCCATCGCGCTCGCCGTCCTTCTCGTCGTCATCGTCCTGGCGGCGGGCATCCAACTGGTCCTGGTCCGATGACCACCGGCCAGGTGCCGGGCGTGGACGACCCGCGCTCGGCCACGACAGCCGCGTGCCCCTGCGGGCGCGGCGACGTCGCCATGGAGATGGAGCACGAGCGGCCGCTGCTGGAGCGCGCCATCGCCGGCGACACCGGCGCGTTCGCCCAGCTGTACGCGGAGAACGTCGACGACGTCTACCGCTACCTGCTGGCCTGGACCGGCGACGAGGCGAGCGCCAGGGAGCTGACCGAGCAGGTCTTCCGCAACGCGCTGACCTGGCTGCCGGTGATCGCCGGCGGTGAGGGCGACGTGGCCGCCTGGCTGCTGATCAGCGCGCGCGACGCGGTGGTGCAGCACCGCGGCTCCGGCTGGGTGGCCGCGGCCGATCGGAGCGACGAGCCCGCGCCGGACGTGCTGGTGGCCTTCAACCAGCTGGACGACGCCCAGCGCGAGGTGGTCGTCCTGCGGCTGCTGCTGGGGCACTCGCTGGCCCACACCGCCCACCTGGCCGGCTACTCGACCCGGGTGGTCGGCGAGCTGCAGCTGGCCGCCTGCGCGGGCATCTGGGAGCGGCTCAGCGGCGCTCCGGTGGAGGCCCCGCCGGCAGGGCCGCAGGACCAGCGCGCGCGCTGGTTCGAGCGCTGCCTGGAAGGCGCCCACCTCGATCCGGCCGGCGACCCGGGGCTCCAGGACGTGCTGGCGGTGGCGGACGCGCTACGGCAGGCCGCCCCGCGGCAGGTGCCGCTGCCCGGCGACGCCTTCGTGCAGCGCCTCCGCCAGCAGCTCATCGGGGAGATGGGCGGCGAGGCGACGGCGAGGCGGTGGTCGCGCGACAAGCGACCGGTCGGCAACTCGCTGGCCGGCGCGTTCGCCCTGGTCCGCCACCACGTCGGCCGCCACCCGTGGGCCGCCACCGTGGTCGCCGCGGCGGCCATTGGCCTGATCTTCGGGATCCAGATCGCCAGCAGCACCGGCACCCGCTCGGCCTGCGGCAACGGGCCCTGCCTGGCGAGCACCACCGACTCGACCGTGGCCGCCCAGGCCGGGGTCGGGGTACCAACGGTGTCTTCGGGACCGGATCTGGGCGCCACCACGCTGTTCCCCACGACCACCGCGCCGCCGACCACGCTGCCGCCGACCACCCGACCGCCCACCACCGCGCCGGCGACCGCCCCGCCGACCACCGCGCCGGCCCTCACGACGACCACCAGGAGGACGCCCGGTCCTCCTTCGTCGCACGGAAAGCCCTCGACGACCGACGCGCCGACCACCACGGCGGCGCCGACCACCACGGCGGCGCCGACCACCACGGGCCGGGGCTCGCCGTGACCCGGCCTCGGCCGGCTAGAAGCCGAAGACGCTGCCGCGGGCGGCGAGGTTCTTGTTGAGGGTGCGCTGGATGATGTCGCGGACCTGGTCGGTCAGGTCGAAGATCACCATCGGGTCCAGGGCCGCCTCAGGCCCGTAGCTGGCGGTCTCGATCGGCGGGCAGAACTCGATCAGCCACCGCGACGGCAACGGCACCGCGCCGAGCGGGCCGAGCAGCGGGAAGGTCGGGGTGACCGGCAGGTAGGGCAGGCCGAGCAGGCGCCCGAGCCGCTTGAGGTTGCCGACCATCGGGTAGATCTCCTCGCTGCCGACCACCGCGACCGGCACGATCGGGGTGCCGGTGCGCAGCGCCAGCTCCACGAAGCCACCGCGGCCGAAGCGCTGGAGCCGGTAGCGCTCGCGGAACGGCTTGCCCAGGCCCTTGTAGCCCTCCGGCCAGACCCCCACCAGCTCGCCGGCCTCCAGCAGGCGCCGCGCGTCCTCCTCGCAGGCCAGCGTGTTGCCCGACTTGCGGGCGAGCGGGGCGATCAGCGGCAGGGTGAAGGCCAGGTCGGCCGCGAGCATGCGCAGGATGCGGTGGGCCGGGTGCTCGTCGTGGATGGCCAGCGCCACCATCATGGCGTCGAACGGCAGCGCGCCGGCGTGGTTGCCGACCACCAGCGCCGGGCCGCTGGACGGCACGTGCTCCATGCCGACCGTGCGCACCCGCCACCAGCGCTGGTACAGCGGCCGCAGGATCGGCGCGAGCAGGTTGTCGACCAGCTCGGGGTCGTAGCCGAACTCGTCGACCGGGTAGTCGCCGCTCAGCCGCCTGGCGAGAAACTCGAGCTCCCCGCGCTCCGGACCGCCGGCGGCCCCGAGCCTCTTTGCGGCGAAGTCCCGGAAGGCGTCCAGCGAGGACCACTTGGGGGTGAAGCCGAGCCGCTCGCGCGCCGCGGTGGTGTCGGCCACGCGGCCGAACTGGAGGTAGCGCACCTGCTCCGGCGAGAAGTCCAGGGTGCGGCGCAGCAGCTCCGCGGCCACCGAGACCAGCGGCTCGGGGATCGGCAGCGGCGGCCGGCCGGCGATCCGGATGGCCTGGCTGAGCAGCACCACGCCGTCGCCGGCGACGTTGAAGGTGCCGCGCACCGCCGGCCCGAGCACGGCGCGCTCCAGCACCCGCTCGGTGTCGGCCTCGTGCAGGAACTGGAGCCGCGGGTCGAAGCCCAGCACGGTCGGGCAGGTCGGCAGCTGGAAGTAGCGGGTCAACGGGTTGCTGACGGTCGGCCCGACCTGGTTGGCCAGCCGCAGGATGGTGACGGTCACGTCGCGGCGCCGGCGGTCGAAGGAGCGAACGTAGTCCTCGACCTGGATGGCGTCCTTGCCGAAGCCGGAGCGGGGCGCCTCGTGCGGCATCGACTCGGTCCACAGCGCCGGGTCCGCCGGGGTCGAGCCGTAGACCGCGGTGGTCGACTTGAGCACCAGGCGGCGCAGGTCCGGCGCGTGGTAGGCGGCCGCCAGGAGCTGCATGGTGCCGAGCACGTTGCGCTCCTTCATGACCGCGCGCCCGCCCATCGCCTCGGGCTCGGCGCTGACGCCGAGGTGGACCAGCGTGTCGACGCCCTCGGTCTGGAGCGCCTTGATCAGCGCCGGGCTGTCCAGCGACGCCTGGACGGGCTCCACCTTGTCTGGCAGCTCGTCGGGCAGGGGGAAGTCGTCGACGGCGATGATCCGGGCCACCCTCGGGCTGGAGGCGAGCGCGGCGATCAGCCGCCGACCGGTCGAGCGGGCGGCTCCGGTGACCAGGATGCAGCGCGAGCTGCGAGGCGTGGGCGCCATCAGCGGCCCGACCGCTCGAGGACCACCGTGTCGCCCGTGCGCGCCCGCAGCGCCTCCGCGGCCCGGCCGAGGTTGAGCGAGATGGCGATCCGCCTGGAGGAGTCCTCGTGGACCACCAGCGAGCCGGCCGGCACCGCCGCGAAGGTCTCCCCCACCTCGGCCGGCAGGCTCCGCTCGCCCACCCGGACCTCCACCGGATCGCCCAGCCGCAGGCCGGCGCGCTCCAGCTCGGTGTGGCCGAAGCTGAGCAGCAGGTTGCCGAAGTGGTCGACCGCCACGACCTCGGCGAGCAGCCGGTCGCCGTCCAGCGTGGCGGTCGGCACCTTCAGGCGGACCAGCGCCGCCGGGTCCACCTCGGGACCGAGCTCGGCGAGGTCCACCCCGGCGGCGAGGTGCGCCGCGGCCGGGGCGAAGATGTCGCGGCCGTGGAAGGTCCTGGAGGTCGGCGAGAGCCGGTAGGCGGGGTTGGCCAGCGCGTGCGCCCGCTCCGCGCCGCCGAGCGCGTCGGCCGCCCAGGCCAGCAGGCCGTTGTCCGGCCCGACCAGCAGGCATCCGCCGGCCCGCAGCGCCACCGCGCCGCGCGAGGTGCCCACGCCCGGGTCCACCACCGCCAGGTGGACGGCCTCCGGCAGGTAGCCGACCGCCTGCGCCAGCGTCATCGCGCCCTGGCGGACGTCCTGCGGCGCCACCGCGTGCAGCACGTCGATCACCCGCGCGTGCGGCGCGATCCGCGCCATCACCCCGTGGCACACCCCGACGTAGCTGTCCTGGAGCCCGTAGTCAGTCGTGAAGGTGATCCAGTCGTAGCGAGCCATTCCACCGCCTTCCGCGAAGCGCTCGGCGCCGAGGCTACTCCACGCGCTACTCCGTTCCGAAGAGGTGGCGGAGGTCGACCCGGGTGGTCGAGGCCCAGTCGGAGGTGATCCGGGTGGAGCCGAGGCGCAGCGCGCGGGCGCCTTCGGAGACGGTGGAGATCATCCGCAGGCCGCCGTCCTCGCTCATCTCCAGGTAGCCGATGCCGACGCAGTTGCCACGGCCGTCCTCCATGCCGACCAGCAGCCCGGCCAGGCTCGACAGGTCGGCCTCCGGCGGCAGGCTCGGCAGGAACACGGTCGGCTTGACCCGCCAGCGGTGCAGCGGGCCGGAGAAGTAGGCGGCGAAGCGCGCCTGGCGGACCTCGGCCCGCTCGTCGGCGGTGGTCGGGCGGGCGTCGGGGTGGACCGGGTAGGACTCGACCCGCGCGGGGGTGAAGCGGCGCGCGATCCCCAGCAGCGGCTCCAGCTCCTCGCCGCGCTCGAAGCCGATCACGTAGTCGGGCCGGGTGACCTCCAGCTTGTGGTACTTGAGGATCTGGCCGTAGACGCCGCTGATCAGGCTGGAGGTGTCCACCACGATCAGCTCGGCGCCGGAGCGCCGCGCCTCGTCCATCAGCTTGGCGGTGCCGGCGACCAGCGGCAGCAGGTGGAACTGGGCGGACACCCAGCCGACGAAGTAGAGGCCGTCGGCGACCGCCAGCTCCTCGTCGCTCAGGTGCTTGGGCTCGGCGACGTGCTTGAGCCCGATGGTGGTCGGCGGGCCGACGGTGGTACGGCCGACGTCGGTGTCGAGGTAGCTCGCCGGGATGCCGCGCTCGACCGCACCGGCCAGCAGCATCCTCGCGAAGGTCGTCTTGCCCGAGTCCATCGAGCCGAGCAGGACGACCGTGCCGGGGTCGTCCAGCACCTGCTCGACCAGACGGCCGTACTTGTCGCTCACGGCAGCCGCGCGATCAGGTGGTCGGCCACCGGGTCGTAGTGGACCGGCAGCACGTTGTCGTCCATCGGCAGCACGATGCCGGCGCGGCCCTCGGCCTTGGCCATCGGCAGCGCCGGGTCGTTGATGTCGGCGATCCCGATGACGTCGATGCCGCGCTCGGCGGCCGCCCCGGCCCAGCCGTGGTCGCCGACCACCAGGTCGAGGTCGTCGGCCTGGTCGAGCACCAGCTCCATGGGGTGCGGGCTGTGGGTGTGGTACAGGTTCGCGCCGGAGGCCAGCACCGCCACGTGCTGCACGTAGCGGACCTGGCGGCGGTGTCCGTCGAGCAGGAAGGCGATCCCGTCGCCGGGCCGCGGGACCTTGGCGCCGGCGTCCCGCAGCGCGGTGCAGAGCTGCTGGTGCAGCGAGAGCACCCCGGTGGGGTGGCCGCTGGCGAACACCACCCGCTCGCCGTTCTCGACCGCCCGCCGCAGCCGCTCGGCCGCGCGGTCGAGCTCGCGCAGCAGCAGCTCGGGGTCGATCCAGGTGGGGCCGTTGTCGGGCTCGCCCTCGGTGTGGCTCCAGCCGAACTGGAGCCGCACCTGGTCGAGCACCTCGGCGGGCGAGTGACGGTTCAGCCCCGAGAACCCGAAGGAGTGGTCCGGGTCGCCCGAGGCGACCAGCCTGGCCTTGCGGAGCACGTCCCAGACGGGAGTTTGCACCGACCCGGCGATTCTGGTGGCCACGAGGTGACGGCCGAGCTCATCGCGGGTCAGGTCGGGCATGCTTACTCCACACTGGTTCGATTGGACTGGCCCTCAATGGTAGCGGAGCCTGTGGGCCAGCCCGGCACCGCGGCCCGACCGGTCAGACCGTCAGCCCGTGCAAGGGGAAGAGATTGCCCCGCAGGGCGTCGATCGCGCGGGCGACCTCGGACTCGACGCGCTGGCGGTGCTCGCTGCGCAGCGCGACCACCTCGTCGGCGGTGCGGGGGTCGAGGGTGGCGCCGAAGCGCTCGCTGGCCTCCGCCAGGAACGCGTCCGGCAGGCGCTCCGGCAGGCGGCTGCCGACCATCTCGGCCAGGTAGCTGCACCAGGCCCGGGGCGCCACCGAGGCCCACTGGTAGCCGCCTCCCCCGGTGGCCAGCCAGCGGCCCCTGGTGACGGTGTGCGCCAGGTCGTGGAGCCGTTCGGCCAGGCCCGCGTAGGCGCGAGTGGTCAGCCCGAGGTGGGCCAGCGGGTCGGTGTAGTGGCTGTCGCAGCCGAGTTGGGTGACCAGCACGTCGGGCTCGAAGGCGCGCACCAGCTTGGGGACCACCGCGTCGAACGCCGGCAGGTAGAGATCGTCGGTGGTCGACGGCGGCAACGGCAGGTTGGCGATGGTGCCCTTGGCGGCCCCGTCGCCGATCTCGTTCGGGAAGCCGGTGCCCGGGAAGAGGAAGCGCCCCGACTCGTGCACCGAGATGGTCAGCACCCGCGGCTCGTCGGCGAAGATCTCCTGGACCCCGTCCCCGTGGTGGACGTCCACGTCCACATAGGCGACCCGCTCGACACCCTGGTCGAGCATCCAGGCGATCGCCACCGCCGGGTCGTTGTAGACGCAGAATCCGCTGGCCAGGCTCGGCATGGCGTGGTGCAGGCCGCCCGCGGGCGAGAAGGCGTGCAGCGCGTCACCGGCCACGATCGCCGCCGCGGCCGCCACGGTGGCGCCGCAGACCAGCGTGGCGGCCTCGTGCATGCCGGGGAAGGGCGGGTTGTCGCCGGGCCCGAACCCGTAGCCGGGCGCCGCGCGGCCCGACTCGCTGGCCGCCTGCACGGCGGCGAGGTAGTCGAGGTCGTGGACGCGGGTGAGGTCGGCGCCGGAGAGCGCCAGCGGCGCGATCACCTCGGCGCGATCGAGCAGGCCGACGTCCCTGGCGAGCGCCATGGTCAGCGCGACGCGTCCGGGGCGGAGCGGGTGCTCCGGACCGAAGTCGTAGGCGAGCAGCCCCTCGTCCCAAACGACGGACACCGCACCCGTCATGGCGCCAGGGGAGGCATGGCGCGGACTGGCATGCTCGACCTCGCTGCTGCTCGACGCGATCTGCGCGACCAGCCTACCTGTCTGGGGGACCGGGGGACATGGTCCGCCCCTCGGGGCCTGCGGACGACGCGCACGCGGATCGGGCGAACCAAGGTAGGGTGGGCGCTCCGAGGCATCAGGGACGCAGGGGGTATCGCGGCGGTGGCCGTCATCGAGGTCGAGGGCCTGAGCAAGCGCTACGGCAACGTGCAGGCGCTCCGCTCGGTCGACGTCACCGTCGAGCATGGCTGCACCGGGCTGGTCGGCTCCAACGGCGCCGGCAAGTCGACCCTGCTGCGACTGCTGCTCGGCCTGATCGCGCCCGACCAGGGCCGCGCCAGCGTGCTGGGTCACGACGTGGCCAGCGACCCGCTCGGAGTCCGCGCCCGCGTCGGCTACTTGCCCGAGGGGCCCTGCCTGCCCGGCGACGTCACCGCCGCCGACTTCGTCGCGTTCATGGGGCAGCTCGGCGGCCTGTCCCCGCGGGCCGCGCGTGAGCGCGCCTCAGAGGTCTGCTACCAGGTCGGCCTCGACGAGGAGCGCTACCGCGCGCTCGGGGGCTTCTCCGCCGGCATGCTCCAGCGGGTCAAGCTGGCGGTCGCACTGGTCTGCGACCCGCAGCTCCTGCTGCTGGACGAGCCGACCGACGGCATGGACCCGCAGGGCCGCGAGGACATGCTCGACCTGATCGACCGGGCCCGCGGCGAGCTGGGGGTGGACGTGCTGATCTCCACCCACCTGCTCGGCGACGTGGAGCGGATCTGCGACCAGGTGGTGATGGTCCACGGCGGCAAGGTCCTGGTCCAGGGACCGATCGCGGCGGTGGCGGGGACCACCGACGCCGGCTTCGCGGTGCAGCTCGGCGCCAACGGCGACACCGAGCTCGAGTCGCTGACCCTGGCCGGCCTGCGGGCCCGCCGGGTCGGCGACGAGCTCCACGTGCAGGGCGGCGCCGGCACCGCCGACATGATCCGCGACGTGGCCGCCGACCGCGGCTGGGCGCTGCGGCGCCTCAGCCCCAGGGCACCGAGCCTGGAGGAGACCTTCCTCCAGCTCCAGGCGCAGGCGGCCCGGTGAGCGGCGGCCCGGCGCCGGCCGGCGCGATCTACGACCGGGGCTACCGGCACTACCAGGGCGTCCGCGAGGGCCGCTCGCGCATGGTCAAGGCGCTGGTGCTCGCCGGGGTGCGCCGCACGCTCGGGCTGCGGCGCTCCTGGAAGACCAAGGTGGTGCCGTGGGGCCTGCTGGTGGTGGCGCTGGCGCCGGTGGCGGCGTTCGTCGGCATCCGGGTGGTGGCCGGCGACGCCGTCGACGAGCTGATCGGCTACGCGCAGTACCTGCGCGTCGTCGCGCTGGTGCTGCTGCTGTTCGCCGCCACCGCCGGGCCGGAGCTGCTCTGCCCCGACCGGCAGAGCAACGTGCTGGCGCTGTACTTCACCCGCCCGCTGAGCCGCGGCGACTACCTGCTCGCCAAGGCCACCGCGCTGCTGCTGGTGATGGCGCTGATCGCGCTGCTGCCGATGCTGGTCCTGCTGGCCGGCAACGTGCTGACCGCCGACGCGGCCATGACCTACCTGGGCGACCACCTCGCCGACGTGCCCAGGATCCTGCTGGCCGGCGGGGTGCTGACGATCTTCTACTCGGCCATCGCGCTGGCGATCGCCAGCCTGACCGAGCGGCGCAGCATCGCGGTGGCGGTGCAGCTCGGCGTGTTCCTGGCGTCCGGGACGGTGGCCAGCATCGTGTTCTTCACCGCGTCCTTCCCGGGCCGGCGCTGGCTCGCCCTGGTGGCGCTCCAGCAGCTTCCCGACCGCTTCGTGGACTGGGTGTTCGGCGAGCCGTTCTCGCAGGGGTCGATGGCCGCCCAGGCCGGCTTCACCGGACCGGCCTACCTGGCGGCCATCGGCGTGGTGACCGCGCTCGCCTGCGGCCTGCTCGGCTGGCGCGTCTCGAGGCTGCGCGCATGACCCCCGAGGTGCGCACCGCCTCGACCGCGGCGCGGGCGGACGGCCGCCACGCCCGGGCCGACCGGCCACGGCCAGTGGTCGAGCTGCGCCACGTGTCCAAGTGGTACGGCGACGTGGTGGCGGTCAGCGACCTCTCCTTCGAGCTGTGGCCGGGGGTGACGGGGCTGCTGGGACCCAACGGCGCCGGCAAGACCACCACGCTGAAGGCGATCTGCGGCCTGCTGCGGCCATCCCAGGGCGAGGTGCTGGTGTTTGGGCAGCCGCTGCTCGCTGACCCGATGCTGTACCGCTCGATCGGCGTGGTGCCCGACGGCGAGCGGCTCTATCCCCGGCTGACGGTGCGCTCCTACGTGCGGCTGCACGCCGAGCTGCAGGGCCTGGCCAGTCCCGGCGCGGCCGCCGACCGCGCGATCGAGTCGGTCGGCCTCACCGAGCTGGCCGGCCGCCGGCTCCGCGGGCTGTCCAAGGGCGAGCGCCAGCGCACCAAGGTGGCCGGCGCGATCGTCCACCAGCCCGCGATGCTGGTGCTCGACGAGCCGATGACCGGGATGGACCCTGGGCAGCGGGCGCGGTTCATCGAGCTGGTGCTGCGGGTCGGCGCGGCCGGGGTGACCGTGCTGGTCTCCAGCCACATCCTCGGCGAGGTGGAGCGGCTCGCCTCGCAGGTGCTGGTGCTGGTCGGCGGGCGGCTGGCCGCCTCGGGCGACTTCCACGCCATCCGGGACCTGATGGCCGACCAGCCACGCACAGTGCTGGTGCGCGCCTCGGACCCGCGCCGGCTGGCGAGCGGCCTGATGGCGCTGCCGTCGACCGTCGGGGTCGAGGTCGAGGGCGACACCCTGCGGGCGCGCACCCGCTCGGTCGACGCCTTCGCCACCGAGCTGCCGCGGCTGGCGCGCGACGGGGGCGTTGGCCTGCGCGAGATCCGCACCACCGACGAGTCGCTCGAGCAGGTCTTCCGCTACCTGGTGCGGCGGCGATGAGCGCCGATCCCCGCGAGCGGGCGGGCAGCCGCGCCGAGCGGCAGGCGCGGCCCGAGCGCGCCTCCGGGAGCTCCGGCGGGAGCTTGGCGCTGCTGCGCTTCGCCCTGGGCGAGCTGCTGGCCGGCAAGCGGCTGCCGATCGTGGCGGCGCTGGTCGCCCTGCCGCTGTGGCTGCCGTCGCTGCTGGCCCCGGGCTCCGGGCAGGACCCGACCCGGTTCAGCTTCGACCTGTTCCGCAACCTGACCATGCCGGTGCTGCTGCCGGTGGTCAGCTTCGCCTTCTCGACCGCGGCGCTGGGCAACGAGCTGCGCCGGGGCACCATCACCAACCTGCTGCTCAAGCCGATCCATCGCTGGTCGATCCTGGGCGCCGAGTACCTGGCCGCGGTGCTGGCCACCCTGGTGGTGCTGCTGCCAGCCGAGGTCGTCGCCCAGTTCCTGGCGGCCCGGGGGCTCGGCTCCGGCGTCCTGTTGGAGGCCACCCTGGCGGCCACGGCCGTGGGGGTGCTGGCCTACTCCGCCATCGGGATGCTGCTGTCGCTGCTGGTCTCGCGAGCGCTGCTGCTCGGGCTGGTCTATGCCCTGCTGTGGGAGGGCGCGGTGGTCGGGGCCGCGCCCAGCGCCTCGTCGCTCTCGGTGCGCGGCTACGTCGAGGGCGTGCTCGCCGCCGTGCTCGACACCGGCGCCGGCCCCGGGCTTACCACCCGCCTCGGCCCGCTGTCCTCCACCCTGCTCGCCCTGATCGTCACCGCCGCCGCCCTGGTCCTCGCCCGCACCCGCCTCGCCCGCATGGACCTGCCTTAGAGCACCCCGCCAACCACCATCCCCCAAGATGGGATCCATGACCGTGCTCTAGGGTGCGGGCTGGCCGCGGCCCGGTTGGGGAAGGCCGCCGGCCGGGCCCATCACGGGGGAGGCGTCGGAGGCCGGGGCGGCCGGAGCGGCGGGCTGGTCCATGGATTCGAGGAGCGCGGGACGCAGCAGGCGAACCGAGGCGACGATGGCCAGCAGGAGCATGCCGGTCACGGCGGTGACCAGGCGGAGGCCGACGCGGTCGCCGAGCCAGCCCTGGATGACCAGGCCGAGGGAGTGGCCGCCGCCGACGCCGAGCATGGACAGGCTGGCGATGCGCGCCCGCAGCGCGCGCGGGGCGCGGAGCTGGCAGACGGTCATCACGCCGGACAGCACGTTGAGGTAGCAGAAGCCGAGCACGCCGATGGCGGCGATCGCCAGCGGGAAGGTCGGCGCCATGCCGTAGGCGGCGGCCAGCGGCCCGACCAGCAGCAGCGCGGCGACCAGCAGGCGCCGCCGGCCGAGCCGGGCGGCCAGCGGCCCGGCGGCCAGCGCGGCGCAGACGGCGCCGATGCCCTGGGAGGTGACCAGCGCCGAGGTCCCGGCGGCGCCCTCGTCGAACACCTTGATGGCCACCGCCGGGACCAGCCCGATGAAGGGCGACACCAGGAAGGTGGTGGCCAGCAGCATCAGCAGGGCGGTGCGGATGCCGGCGTCGCGGCGCGCGACCGCGACCCCCTCGCCGATGGTGCGCCACACCCGGCGCACCGACTCGCCCCGCTGCTGCACCGGCGGCACGCTGATCAGCGCCAGCCCCACCAGCACCGCGCCGAAGCTGGCGGTGTTGAACCAGAAGGCCCAGGCCAGGCCGCCGGCGGCGATCACCAGCCCGGCCAGCGCCGGCCCGACCACCCGGCCGAGGTTGAACTGCGCCGCGCCCAGGCTCATGGCGCCCAGCAGGTCGTCGCCGCTGACCAGGTCGGGGATCATCGCCTGGAACGCCGGGATGTACGACGCCACCGCGGCGCCCTCCAGCAGCACGATGGCCGCGACCAGCGGGACCGAGAGCCGGTTGGTGACCGCCAGGACCGCCAGCGCGGCGGCCAGCGCGGTCTGGAACAGCACCATCGAGACCAGGTAGCGGCGCCGGTCGAAGCGGTCGGCCAGCGCGCCGGCGATCGGCCCGAGCAGCACGGTCGGCAGGTAGGTGAGCGCCGCGATCGTACCGGTCCAGCCCGCCTGCCCGGTGGTCTGGGTGACGTAGACGCCGACAGCGACCGTCTCCATCCAGGTGCCGATGTTGGAGACGAACCCGCCCGCCCAGATGGTCGCGTAGGCGCGATGCCGGAACGGCCGGAACGGCGAGACTCTCGCGGATCCGGGGGTGCGGGAAGCAGCCGTGGTCACGCCCACACGGTACGCGTGTCGGCGATCCGATTCCCCCATCAACGGCCCAAGCCGCTACCCTGCGGGTATGTCACCACAGCGGGATCTCCTCGAATTCAAGGGCGAGCCGCCGCAGCTCGAGCGGCCGTTCCTGGTGATGCACCTGACCGGCTGGACCGACTCCGGCGTCGCCGGCCAGACCGCCATCGGCTTCCTCCAGGCACGCTGGAACGCCCGCACCACCGCCACCTTCGACAGCGACGAGCTGATCGACTACCGCACCCACCGGCCGCTGGTCCGCCTGGCCAGGGGCGTCATCGAGGAGGTGACCTGGTCGGACCTCGAGCTGCAACAGGCCACCACGGTCGCCGGCGTGCGCGACGCGCTGCTGCTCAGCGGCCCCGAGCCGAATTTCCGCTGGCACGCCTTTGCCGACCGGGTGACCCGGCTCTGCCTGGACCTCGGCGTCAGCGAGGTCTTCGGGCTGGGCGCCTTCCCGGCGCCGTCGCTGCACACCGATCCCGTGGCGGTGGTCAGCACCTCGGCGGACCCGGAGCTGGCCGGGCAGCTCGAGACCGTGCCGGCGATCGTGGAGCTGGCCGCCGGCATCCAGAGCGTGCTCGAGGAGCGGCTGCACAAGGCCGGGATCCCGGCCACCGGCCTGTGGGCCCGGGTGCCGCCCTACCTGGCCGGCGGCAGCCACCCGCCGGCGGCGCTGGCGCTGATCCGCACGCTGGAGCGCCTCGCCGGGGTGACGGTCGACGCCACCGAGCTGGAGGCTGCCACCAAGGAGCACATCGAGCAGGTCGAGCAGGCGATCCGCGAGCGGCCGCAGATCGCGGAGTTCGTCGAGCAGATCCGCAACATGGTCGCCCAGGGCGACGAGCGGCTGCCGTCCGGCGACGAGATCGCCGACGAGCTGGAGCGGTTCCTCGCGCAACAGCAGCCGCCGCCCGACGACGAGCGGCCGGGCTGACGCCCATGGGCGTCGCCATCGAGCTGGCACGACAGGCCGACGAGCGGCTGGCGGCGGCCTTCGCCCGGCTGATCCCTCAGCTCAGCTCGACCTCGGCCGTGCCGGACGTGGAGGCCCTTCGCCGCGTCGTGGAGTTCCCCGGCAACCGGCTGCTGGTCGCCCGCGACGGCGACGAGGTCGTCGGCACGCTGACCCTGGTGCTGTTCCCGATCCCGACCGGGCTCCGCGCCCGCATCGAGGACGTCGTGGTCGACCGGGCGGCCAGGGGCCGGGGCGTCGGCGAGGCGCTGACCCGGGAGGCGCTTCGCCTGGCCGACGAGGCGGGCGCCCGCACGGTGGACCTGACCTCGCGCCTGGAGCGGGGTGCCGCGGTGCGCCTCTACGAGCGGGTCGGCTTCGAGGAGCGCCCCTCGCGCGTCTACCGCTACGCCGGCCCCCGCTAGCGTCCCGTACTCAGTCGGCGATGGCCGCCTGGGCCACGATGCGGCTGGGGCGGACGCGCATCACCAGCTCGCCCGGCACGCCGTTGCGCTTGCCGTACTCCTCGGCGCGGTCGGCGCCCATGTAGCGGCCGCCGAGCTTGGTGGCCCAGGCGAGCAGGTCGGCCTGGTCCTCGGGGGAGTTGCTGGCGGTGCCCTGGATGATCACGAAGGAGAAGGGCGGCCGCTCGTCGTCGACGCAGAGGCTGACGCGCGGGTCGCGCGCGATGTTGCGGGCCTTCACCGAGGTGTGGTGGGTGGTGAAGACGATCTCGTCCCCGTCCAGCACGAACCAGATCGGCGTGACGTGCGGCGACCCGTCCGCGCGGGTGGTCGCCAGCTTGCCGGTTCTCGGCTGGCTGGTGAGAAACTCGCGCCACGCCCCCTCTGACATCTCCGGCATGCTGCCCTCCTGGTCCGACGGCTCGTCCCGCTGCCTGTCCCGCCCCGGCCGTCGCCGGGGCCGCCTACCGCACCGCCTGGTCGTGCCTGGCGCCGCCGCGGCGCAGCAGCGCGCGCACCCGGGCGACCAGCTCGTCGAGCGCGAACGGTTTCACCGGGTAGTCGTCCGCGCCCGCCGCGAGCCCGCCGGCCCGGTCGCCGGCTCCATCGTAGGCGGTGAGCAGGATGACGGGCGTGTGGTCGCCGGCCTCGCGCAGGCGGCGGCAGACCTCCGGCCTTCTGAACCGGACCGTTCTGTCCCATGGAGCTGGGAGCAACCTGTGCCGCGCATGAGAAGTGGCTATGAAAGCCGCCGGGAATCGATCGTCATAATACCCGCATAGTGCGCATACCCGGACAGCTGTAGCCAATCTTCTCGATCGACCTCGGCGCGGCCACGCCGTTTCCTCTCGCCGGCGCACCGCCCGGCGTGCACCTGTTCAGTCGCGGCCCGCTCGCGCCGACTGTGATGGGGCCGGCTTCGTGGGACGTGCCCGTCGCGCCGAGGGGGGTCGGGATGCAGGACGTGAATCTTGTGCTGGCCGACCGGTACCAGGCGCGGGAACGCCTCGGAAGCGGTGCCGGCACGGGCGTCGAGGAGTACCTCGGCCGGGACCTGCGCCTGGCCCGGCCGGTGGTCATCCAGGTGATCCGCGGCGCCGGTGAGGACGGCTTCGCGCCGCAGGCTCGGCTGATGGCCAGCCTGGACCACCCGGCGATCGCCAGCGTGTACGACTGGGGCCAGCAGGACGAGCTGGCCTACCTGATCCGCGAGTACGTGCCGGGCCAGGACCTCGCCCGGCTGCTGATCGAGCGCGGGGTGATGCCGGCCGCGCAGGCGGCGGCGATCGGCGCCGAGGTGGCCGCCGCGCTGGCCGCCGCGCACCGCATCGGCCTGGCCCACGGCAGCCTCGACGCCGCCGACGTCATCCTCGGCGACCAGCGCGTCACCGTGGTCGGCTTCGGCGCCGCCTGGATCCGCGAGGCCGCCGGCGCCGGCCCGAACGACGAGACCGTGACCGCCGCCGGGGCGGTGGCCGGTCCGTGGGCACCAGCGGGATCGGCGGCAGGGGCCCGGGGCGACCACGACTCGCAGGCGGACCTGCGCGCGCTCGGCGGGATGCTCTACCAGATGGTCACCGGGGCGCCGCCGGAGCAGTGGCCGGTGGTCGCGCCGGCGGCCGGCGGCGCGCTGCCGGCGCAGCTGCGCCAGGTGATCGCGCGGCTGATGGCGACCGGCCCGGACGAGCGCTACCACGCCGCCGAGGCGGTCCGCGCCGACCTGTTGCACCTCGTCCACGAGCGGCCGGCCCCCGCGCCACCGGTCAGCGCCATGCCCGCCGGAGCGACCCAGGCGAGCGCCGGACCGGCCGACTCGACCGCGCCGCTGCGGCTGGTCGACCCGACGAGCTGGGTGTCGGAGGACCAGGCGGGGCCGGACGGCAACGGCGCCAGGGGCGGGGCCGGCCGGGGCCGCCGCCACTGGGCCGGTGTCTGGGGCGGGGTCCTGCTTGGCCTGGTGCTGCTCGTCGCGGCGGTGGCCGGGGCGCTGCTGCTGACCCGCGACCCCGGCGGGTCCGCCACCGTGCAGCCGCCCGGCAGCGCGCCGGCCACGAGCGGTGGCACCACGCCGGTCGACCTGCTGCCGGACGTGGTGGGGCTGCCCGAGCGCGACGCCACCGCCGTGCTGGAGCGGCAGGGCTTCGTGGCCAACATCTCGCGCCGGCCGTCGGACCAGGCCGCCGGCGTGGTCACCAGCCAGAGCCCGGGGGCCGGGGAGCGGCCGCCCAGGGGCGCGATCGTGTTCCTCACCGTGTCGAGCGGGCCGGGCGACAGCACCATCCCCGGGCCGGAGGAGACCACCGGGCCCGGCCCCGGTCGCTCGCCGGCGCCGCCCACCACCAAGCCCTCCGGCGGCGGGGAGCCGCCGACCACCGCGGCGCAGGCCTCGCCTTAGAGCGCCGTATCCATGACCGGCACGCTCGACCCGCCGCCGCTCACTCGTAGCGGAGCGCGGCGATCGGCTGCATGCGCGCGGCCTTGCGGGCCGGATAGACGCCGAAGAACACGCCGACCGCCACGCTGACGCCGAAGGCGAGCGCCACCGACCAGCCGGTGACCGCCGCCGGCACCGGCGACAGCCGGCCGACCACCACCCCGATGGCGATCCCCAGCAGGATCCCGATCACCCCGCCGCTGACCGTCAGCGCGACCGCCTCCAGCAGGAACTGCCGCAGCACGTCGCGGGTGCGCGCGCCGACGGCCTTGCGCAGCCCGATCTCGCGGGTCCGCTCGGACACGCTGACCAGCATGATGTTCATCACCCCGACGCCGCCGACCAGCAGCGAGATGCCGGCGATCGAGGCCAGCACGATGGTGAGGATCGACAGCACCCGGCCGATCACCCCCAGAATGTCGCCCTGGGTGAGCACCTGGAAGTCCTGCTCCGGATGGGAGCGGGTCACCACCTCGCGGATGATGCGCTGCTCCTCGGGGATGTCGCCCGGCGAGATCGCCTTGACCGCGATGCCGTCCACCCGGCTCACCCCGAACAGCCGTTGCGCCGCGGTCACCGGCACGAACGCCTCGGTGTTGCGGTCGACGCCCAGGGTGGTGCCGACACGGCTCAGCACGCCGACCACGCGGAAGCGCACGCCGCCGATGGTGACGAACTTGCCCAGCGGGTCGCGGCCCGGGAACAGCAGGTCGGCCGGGTCGGCGCCGAGCACCACCACCCGGCGCCGCACGGTCACGTCGGCGGCGCTGAAGAAGGTGCCGCGCGCCACCGTGCGGTCGAACACCAGCGGGATGGTCTCGTTGGTGCCGTTCAGGTTCACCTGCGCGCGGCGCGGCCCGACCCTGGCCAGCTCGCCGGAGGCCACCGTGGCGGCGACCCGGTCCGGGTCGCCGACGGCGTCGCCGATGCGGCGCACGTCCTCGAGCGTCAGGCGCGACAGCGAGGGCGCCGAGCCGATCGAGAAGTCGCCCGGCGCCACGAACAGGATGTTGGACCCCAGCGACTCGATCCCGGAGGTGACCTCGTTGCGCGCGCCGCTGCCGATGGCCACCAGCAGCACCACGCTGGTCACGCCGATCACCACCCCGAGCATGGTGAGGCCCGAGCGCAGCCGGTTGGCGCGCAGCGCCTCCCAGGCGAGCCGGAGCGCCTCGGCGAACCTCACCGGCCTGGCACCCCCTCCAGGCGGCCGTCGCGGACCAGCACGGTCCGGTCGAAGCGCCGCGCCACGCCGGCGTCGTGGGTGACCACCACCACCGCCACGCCCCGCTCGGCGCGCAGCCGCGCCAGCAGCTCCAGCACCTCCTCGCCGGAGCGGGAGTCCAGGTTGCCGGTGGGCTCGTCGGCCAGCAGCATGGCCGGCTCGGCCGCCAGCGCCCTGGCGATCGCCACACGCTGCTGCTCGCCGCCGGAGAGCTGCGACGGCCGGTGCTGCAGGCGGTGGCCGAGGCCGACGCCCTCGAGCGCCTCGGTGGCCCGGCGGCGGCGCTCGGCCCGGCCGATCCCGCGGTAGACCAGCGGCAGGCCGACGTTGCCGAGCGCGCTGGTCCTCGGCAGCAGCTGGAAGTTCTGGAAGACGAAGCCGACCACCTGGTTGCGCACCCTGGCCAGCTCGTCGTCGGAGAGTCGCGTCACCTCGCGCCCCTCGAACTTGAGGCTCCCGCTGGTCGGCCGGTCGAGGCCGCCGAGCAGGCCGAGCAGGGTGGACTTGCCGGAGCCGCTGGGGCCCATGATCGCCAGCGAGTCCCCGCGGCCGACGGTGACGTCGATCCCGTCGAGCGCGCGGACCTCGACACCCTCCATGCGGTAGACCTTGGTGAGCTCCCGGCCCTCCACCACCGGGAGGCCGTCGACGGCCGCCACCACGCTCAGCCCCCGGGCCAGCGCTCGCCGTCGTGGAGCCGCTCGGCGCCGCGGCTGACCACCCGCTCGCCCTGGCGCAGCCCGGCGGCGATCGCCGCGCGGTCCTCGCCGTCGACCGAGACCCGCACGTCCCGCAGGTGGACCTTGCCGCCCTCGATGACGAACACGGCCTGCTCGCCGCGGTCGCGGCCGACCAGCGCGGAGCCCGGCACCGAGAGCGCGGCGCGCGCCTGCCGGACCTGGATGTCGGCGGTGGCGGTCATGCCCACCCGCGGGGACGGCCCGCCGTCGTCCCGCGCCAGCGCCAGGTCGACCTCGTAGGTGACCCCGCCGCTGGCCGACTGGCCGGAGGAGGGCGCCACCGCGACCCGCCGGACCCTGGCGCCGAAGCTGGCGCCGGGGAAGGCGTCCAGCTGGACGTCGGCGGGCTGGCCGACCTTGACCAGCGCGATGTCGGTCTCGTCGACCTCGCTGGCGACCTGGAGGTGGCTGACGTCGAACACGGTCGCCACCGTCTGGCCGGCGCGCAGCTGGTCACCGGCCCGCAGCGGCGGCCCGCTGCCGCCGCCCTGCCCGCCGTTCCCGCCGGCCAGGCCCTGCACCGCCTGCTGCGCGCTCTCCGGGAGCTGGGAGAGGTCGGGGAGCTGCACGCCGCTCTGGCCGCCCATGCCTCCGCGGCCGAGCTGGACCGTGCCGGCGATGGGCGCGCGCAAGGTGAGCTGCGCCTTCTGGTCCATGGCGAGGTCGAGGGCGAGCTGCGCCTGGCCGCGCTGGGCGGCGGTCGCCGAGCCGAGTGCGTCGCGCAGCGCGTTGGTCTGCTGGTCGACCGCGGCGACCGCCAGGTCGGCCGCCTGGTTGGCGCGCCGCTGGCCGTCGGCAACCTGCCGCTCGGCACGGTCGAGCCGGGCGGCGACCTGGGCGCGCTGCCGCGGCGGCAGCACCGCCAGGGCCGAGCGCAGCGCGCGCAGCAGCGCCTCCGAGGTGGTGCTGAGCTGCCGCTGGACCTGCTGGATCGCCGCCACCGCCGAGGCGACCGGCACGTTGGGCACCAGCCCGTCGAGCGCCGAGGCCGAGCTCAGCGCCGACTGCGCCTGGCGGATCGAGTCGTCCACCTGGCTGGAGGAGAGCTGGGCGACCAGCTGGCCGCGCCGCACCCGCTGCCCGTCGCGCACCCGCAGGTCCTGGATCTTGGCGGCGGCCGGGGCGTTGAGGTCGGCCTGGGCGGCCGCCTGCACCGCGCCGGGGGCGCTGACCCGTTCAACCACGTCGGCGGTGCGGGCCACGTCGGCCGCGAAGCGGCGGTCCGGCCCCGAGCCGCACGCGGCCAGCAGCAGCACGGCGACCAGCAGCACCCCGCCCGCCCCGGTCGCCAGCCGGGCCCAGCCCCGTCTGACCCGCATCCGGCAACCTCTCACACCTCGTGCCAAGACCACCGGGTCAGCATAGATGGCAAGGACGAGTTGTGTGGGGCGCAGCGAAGCGGAGCCGCGGGGGTTCGGGGGGCGCAGCGAAGCGGAGCCCCCCGATCAACAGAGGCACCGCGGTGGCGACCGGGAGCCTTAACGCTTCAGCAGGTTGCTGAGGAAGAAATAGAGGTTGGCGGGGCGTTCGGCGAGGCGGCGCATGAAGTAGGGATACCACTGGTCGCCGTAGGGGACGTAGACGCGCAGCCGGTAGCCTTCGGCGACCACCTGGGCCTGGAGGTCGCGCCGGACCCCGTGCAGCATCTGGAACTCGAAGGTCGAGCGGTCGCGCCGGTAGGCGGCCACCAGCGCCTTGGTCCGCGCCACCAGCGCCTCGTCGTGGGTGGCCACCATTGGGTACGGGTTGTCCCGGATGAGCACCTCCAGCAGCCGGGCGTAGGCCGCGTCCACGTCGGCCTTGCGCTGGATGGCGACCTCGGGCGGCTCCTGGTAGGCCCCCTTGACGAGCCGCACGGGGACGCCGAGGTCGTCCAGCCGGGCCAGGTCGTCCGGGGTGCGGTGCAGGTAGGCCTGGAGGCAGACGCCGACGTCGTCGTAGGACTCCTGGAGCGAGGCGACCAGGTCGAGCGTGCGGTTGACGTAGCCGGCCGACTCCATGTCCACGCCCACCATCGCGCCGACCTCCTTGCCGCGGGCGGCGACCTTGGCGGCCTCCTCGGCGGCGAGGTCCGCGCCGAGGTCCAGCCCGAGCGCGGTCAGCTTGATGGAGATGTTGGCGTCCAGGCGCTCGTCCTGGATCCGGTCGAGCGCCGCCAGGTAGGCCGCGGCGGCGGCGCGCGCCTGCTGGTGCGACTCGGTGTTCTCACCGAGATGGTCGAGCGCCACCGAGATGCCGGCGGCGTTCAGCTCACGGATGGTCGTTTCGGCGTCGTCCAGCCGATCGCCGGCGATGAACCGGCGAGCCACGCGCCAGGCGACCGGGTTGGAGGTCACCTGCCGCTTCAGCGTGGGCGACGCGGCGGCCTTCAGCAGCGTTGCCTTGAGCACGCCCCACCTCGCTTTGCGGGAGCACCGTGGACGGCCGCCCTTGTGGGGAGGCCGCCGGACCCTCGTTGGCCCGTCTCGAGTATGGCATGCGCATCCCGAAGGCTCGGGAAACCGAACGCTACCTGGGGGCCGATCCCGGTTGCACCGTGGGGATGCGCCGCGCAAAGAAGAGCGCGAGCAGCGCGACCGCGGCGAGCGCGACCAGGGCGGCGCGAAGACCGTCGAGCCGTGCCTGCTGGTTGACGTCCACGATCGCCGTCGAGGCGTCCTGACTCACACCTGCCCCCTCGAGTGCTGCCGTCAGATCGGCGTCCGAGATGAAGGGCACGCCGCCAGCGAGCTTGACGTTCGCCTGGGACTTCACCGACGCGGGGACGGCGGGGTTCTGCTCGATGCCCTGCAGGAACGACGCGGTCAGCCCGGCGATCAGGATGGAGCCGGCCAGCGCCGTGCCGATCGAGGCGCCCAGGTTCGTCCCGGTGTTCTGCAGTCCACCAACCTCGGGGCTCTGGTCGTCGGGGACCGCCGACACGGTCACGCTGCCGAGCTGGGAAGCGAGGGCGCCGATCCCGAGGCCAGCCAGCAGCAGCGGGACGGTGACGATCTCGGCGCCGGCGGACGGGTCGATGCTCGCGAACAGGACGACGATGCCGGCGAGCAGGGAAAGGAGCCCGAGCCGCACCACCAGCCGGGGCGAGACGTTCGGGAGAAGCCGCGGGATACCGGCGGCGGCCAACAGGAGAGTGAGCGACAGCGGCAGGATTCTGACGCCGGTCTTGATCGCCGACAGGCCCAGCGCGATGGACAGGTAGAGCGGGATGATGAAGAACAATCCCGCCTGGACCAGGAACTGAAAGAAGAACAGCAGCAGCCCGCCGGTGAGCTGGTGGTTGGCGAACAGCTCCGGCCGCACCAGGGGCTCGGATCCCGCGGCCTCGCGCCGCCGCTCCCAGCCCAGGAACAGCCAGACCACCAGGGCGCCACCAAGGACGAGCCAGACCACCGGCGACACCCCGAGCAGCTTGGGTCCATCCGGCCTGGCCTTCACCCATCCCCACTCGCTGGACCGCAGGATCCCGAAGACCGCCAGGCCGAGGCCGGTCGCCGAGAGGAACGTGCCGACCAGGTCGAGTCTCGCCCGGCTCTGGAGTGGTGCGTCCTGGACGTGGCGGGCGAACGCGAGGATCGCCAGCACCAGGAGCACCTCGCCGACGAACACCCACCGCCACGAGAAGTAGGTGGTCGCAAAGCCGCCGATCAGGGGGCCGACAGCGATCGCGATCGCACCGGCCGCCATCACCAGCCCGTAGGCGCGCGGACGACCGCGCGGTGGGAAGTTGCCGGCGACCAGCGCCACGATGGCTGGCATGATGAGCGCCGCGCCGACGCCCTCGAGGAACGACCAGCCGAGCACGAGGATCGCGAGGGTGGGTGCCAGCGCCGTGGTCAGTGAGCCGGCTCCGTAGATCAGGCACCCGATCGCGAAGGCGCGTCTCCGGCCGATGATCCCGCCGACCTTCCCGCCGGTCACCATGAACATCGCCATGACCAGCGTGTACAGGGTGATCGCCGTCTGGATGCCGGTGACCGTGGTCCCAACGTCCTTGGCCACCGTCGCGATCGACACGTTCATCACCGAGCTGTCAAGCGTCATCAGAAACTGCCCGGAGGACAGTGTGAGCAGGACCAGCCCGGTCCCCTGTCTGACGGGTGCCTGCGTCGCGTCGACGCTCACGGCCCAAGCCTCGATCTCATCCCAACGCCATCTCCGGGCGGCTTGCCGGCATGCTCAGGGAGCTCTTCGCGAACATGGCATGCCTTGCCGGGCCCGCCGGCATCCCCCCGAGGGGATGATTTACCGCCGCTACACGACCTCGACGGGGACCAGCTCCAGGCGGCGCCGGAACTCCTTCTCGAACAGGTCGCCGCCCTGCTCGGCCGCCCAGACGTCGCGGTCGGGCAGGTCCCTGGCGCGCAGGTCGAGCCGGGTGACCCCGTCCTCCAGGTGCACCTCGACCTCCTGGACCACCTGGAAGTGGTCGGCGTCGAGCCCGTCGGCGATGCGCAGCAGCGCGGCCAGGCGCCGCACCAGCAGCCGCTCGCCCTCGGACAGCGCCTGGAAGTCGGGGTGGCGCTCGGACGGCAGCGCCTTGCGGTGGTAGCGGGCGACGTTGGCGATCACCGCCAGCTCCTCCTGCCCGAAGCCGTCGAGGTCGGCGTTGCGGATCAGGTACAGCGAGTGCTTGTGGTGGGCGGACTGCGCCACCGCGAAGCCGACGTCGTGCAGCAGGCTGGCGACCTCGAGCAGCTCGCGCTCGGCCGGCCCCAGCTCGTGCAGCTCGGTGGTCTGGTCGAACAGCGACAGGGCGAGCTTGGTCACCTGGCGGCTGTGGGGCTCGTCCCAGCCGTTGCGGCGGGCGAACTCCAGCACCGCGCGCCGCCGCGGGTCCTCCACCGGCTGGCCGTCCTGCCCGCCGTCGTGCTTGGCGAGGTAGTCGAGGATCACGCCCTCGCGCAGCGCCCACGGCGCCAGCACCAGCTCGCGCAGGCCGAACGCCTGCATCAGCAGGGCGGCCACCTGCGAGCCGGCGACCAGGGTGGCCGCCCGGAACTCGTCGAGCCGGGCGAGCTTGGCCCGCTCTTTCGTGCTGCTGGAGGCGATGTAGCCGGCCACCACGTTGAGCGCCTCGCGGGTCAGCACCGGGGCGGTCTGGCCGTCGACCCCGGCGAAGCCGAAGGCGTGCGGCGGGGTCGGCGCCTCCGGCAGGGCGCGCGCGAACACCCCCAGGTTGCGGAAGGTCTTGGAGGTGGCGCAGACGACCTCCCACGGCTGGTCGCGGACCCGCTCGGCCAGCGGACCGAGCACCGCCAGGGCGTGGACGCGCAGGGCGGCCAGCTCGTCCTCGCGTGGCGGGTCGGAGCGGAGGAACCGCCGGGTGAGCCGCGCGACGCCGAGCGGCAGGCTCTCGACCAGCTCGGGCCGGTCGCCCTCGCCGCCGGCCACCTCCAGGCTGCCGCCGCCGATGTCGACCACCAGCAGCCGCTTGGCGGAGAACGCCGTCCAGCGCCGGGTGGCGTAGTAGGTGAGCCGCGCCTCCTCGACGCCGGACAGCACGCCGATCGACACGCCGGTGGCCTCGCGCACCCGGCCGAGCGCGTCGGCGCCGTTGCGGGCCTCGCGGATCGCCGAGGTGGCAAAGCCGACCAGCGCGTCGGCGTGGAGCCGGTCGGCGGCCTGCCGCTTCTGCTTGACGCTGGCGATCAGGCGGTCGACCGCCTGGTCGGGCAGGAAGCGCCCGGGGAAGGCCGCCTCCGCCAGGCGGAGGGTGTCGCGCTCCCGCGCCACCGGGACGAAGGTCCCATCCGGCTTCCCGTCCACCACCACCAGGTGCACGGTGTTGGAGCCCACGTCCAGCACGGCCAACCGCACCGCCGTGCCCCCTTTCGCCCGATCGGGTGCCTTCTTCGGTGCTGATGGTACCGACGGAACCCCGCCGGTAAGCTCGCGGGCACGCCCGAATTTGCCCAGCGCCGGGGGCTCCGCGCTCCCGCCCGAACCCGGAGGTGGTCCGGATGCTGCGTGAGCGGCGGGCGGTCGAGATCCCCCGCTGGCTGTCCGGCTCGGCCGCGGTGAGCTGGCGGCTGCTGGTGGTGGCCGCGGCGATCGGCGTGGTCGGCTTCCTGCTGGTGTACCTGCGCGTGGTGGTGCTGCCGGTGATCGTGGCGCTGTTCCTCTCGACGCTGCTGGCGCCGCCGGCCGGCTGGCTGCGCGGCCGCGGCTGGCCACCGCTGGCGGCGACCTGGGCGGTGATCGGCGGCGCGGTCCTGGTGATCGCCGGCGCCAGCGCGGCGCTGGCGCCGCAGATCGGGCCGGAGGTCGGCACCCTGCGCGACCGGGTCGCCACCGGCCTGGACGACGTGCAGCGCTGGCTCCAGCAAGGGCCGCTGCACCTCTCCGACACCCAGCTCTCCGACCTGCTCGCCCGGGCGCGCCAGGAGGCGTCGACCAATTCGAGGGCGCTGACCCGCGGGCTGCTCAGCGGCGCGACGCTGGCGGTCGAGGTGGTCACCGGCGCGCTGCTGTCGCTGGTGCTGACCTTCTTCTTCGTCAAGGACGGCGACCGGTTCGGTGAGTGGTTCGTCCGGCAGGCCGGCGACCGGGCCGACCTGGTCCGGGCGGTGGGCCGGCGCGCCTTCGACACGCTCGGGGCCTACCTGCGCGGCGTGGCCACCGTGGGCCTGATCGACGGGGTGTTCATCGGCATCGGCCTGGCGATCGTCGGCGTGCCGCTGGCGGTGCCGCTGGCCTTCCTGGTGTTCCTCGGCGCCTTCTTCCCGATCGTCGGGGCGTTCCTCAGCGGCCTGGTCGCCGCGCTGGTCGCGCTGGTCAGCAACGGGGTGGTGGCCGCGCTGGTCATCGTCGGCATCACCATCGCGGTGCAGCAGCTCGAGGGCCACGTGCTGGCGCCGCTGGTGCTCGGGCGGGCGGTCAAGCTGCACCCGGCGGTGATCCTGCTGGCGCTGGCCGGTGGCGGCGTGGTCGGCGGGATCGCCGGCGCGGCGCTGGCGGTGCCGGCGGTGGCGGTGATCGCCTCGGTGGGCGCGTACCTGCGCGGCATGCGGGCGGCCGAGCGCGGCGACCCGCCGGCCTCAGGACTGCTCGGCGCCGACGGGCGGGCGGGGACGGGGACGCCGCCGGCCGAGGGCGTAGGCGGTGCCGGCCAGGACCAGCACGGCCAGCAGGGTCAGCACCAGCCCATGGTTGACGTGGGCGACCAGCCAGTAGGTGACGGCGGCGATGATCCCCGCGGCGGGGATGGTGATGACCCAGGCCCAGACGATCCGCCCGGCAACGCCCCAGCGGACCGCTGACAGCCTGCGGGTCGAGCCGGCGCCGACGATCGCGCCGGTGATGGTGTGCGTGGTCGAGACCGGGATGCCAAGGAAGGTCGCCAGGTACAGCGAGGAGGCGGCGGCCGTCTCCGCGGAGAAGCCGCCGATCGGCTTGAGCGCGGTGATCTTCTGCCCCAGGGTCTTGACGATGCGCCAGCCGCCCGACAGCGTGCCGAGCGCGATCGCGCCGTTGGCGGACAGGATCACCCAGAACGGCACCGGCAGGTTGCCGCCCGGCTGGATATGGAGGTAGCCGGCGCCGACCAGCAGCGCCGAGATGATCCCCATGGTCTTCTGCGCGTCGTTGCCGCCGTGGCCGAGGCTGAAGGCGGCCGCCGAGGCCAGCTGGAGGCGGCGGAACAGGTGGTCCACCTTCCGCGGGGTCGAGCGCCGGAACAGCCACAGCAGCGCGACCATCAGCACGAAGGCGAACACCATGCCGAGCAGCGGCGAGACGAAGATGAAAATCACCGTCTTCTCGAAGCTCGCGCTGTTGACCACGCTCCAGCCCGCCTTGGCCATGCCGGCGCCGACCATGCCGCCGATCAGCGCGTGCGACGAGGAGGTCGGCAGCGCGAGCCACCAGGTGGTCAGGTTCCAGGCGATGGCGCCGACCAGGCCGGCGAACACCACCGCCTCGCTGACCACCTGCGGGTCGATGATCTTGCCGACCGTGTTGGCCACGTGGGTGCGGAAGACGGCGAAGGCGATGAAATTGAAGAAGGCCGCCCAGACGACCGCGAGCCGCGGGTTGAGCACCCGGGTGGAGACCACCGTCGCGATCGAGTTGGCCGCGTCGTGGAAGCCGTTGGAGAAGTCGAAGATCAGGGCCAGGAAGACGATCGCGATGACGGACGCGAGGGTGGCGTCAGGCATTCTTCAGCACGATGCTCTCGACGGTGTGGGCGACGTGCTCCAGCTCGTCCAGGGCACGCTCGATCTCGTCGACGATGTCCTTCCACATCAACAGGTAGCGCGCCGGGTGATCGTCGTCGACGTCGAAGCTGTAGAGGTCCGCGCGGGCGTGGCGGTAGAGGCGGTCGCCCTCGTTCTCCAGCTCGTTGATGCGGATCCAGTAGCTGCGCAGCGGCTCCACCTCGAGCTCGCGGAGCTGCTTGAGGCCGGCGGCGGTCTCGCTGGCGGCCTTGTCGACCAGGCGGCACTGCTCCACCACCGCCTCGATCGGCTCACTCACCCGGTGCAGCACCATCATGTCGGCGGCCGCCTCCAGGGAGTCGACCACGTCGTCCAGGTTCGAGGCCAGCGCGTAGATGTCCTCGCGGTCGAAGGGCGTGATGAAGGTCGAGTTGAGGCGTGAGAGGATCGCGTGGGTCAGCCGGTCGCCCTCGTGCTCGCAGTCGGTCAGGCGCTTCGCCTTCATCTCCGGATCGACGAAGTCCTCAACCATGTCGAGCATCAGACGAGCCGCCTCGGCGAGGTTGTCCCCCGCCGCTTCGAAGAGATCGAAGAAGGATTCCTCACGTGGGAAGATCCGCAGCTTCACGAGGTCGCTCCCGGTTCTGACGACAGCAAGTCGGACGGTAGCAGTGGCGCTCACCACGTGTCGACAGTCGTTCACCTTCCTGTTACCCGCGCTCCATCCGCCTCGCGGTGTCGCCTGGTGTTCACCAGACGTTCATTCTTCCCCTGATCGCCGGCCACCTACCGCCTCTAGGGTCGCCACATGAACCCCAGTGGAGAAGAGAGGTACGACCCGAGGTGAACCGGAACCTGCTCTCTCGACTCGCCATCGTCGGCGTCGCGATCGCCGGGCTGGTGCTGGCCGGCTGCGGCGGCGGCAACGGCGGGTCGTCCAGCTCCGCCAACTCCTCGAGTGGCGGATCGGACCTGGCCAACCTCTCCGGGAGCCTGAAGGGCTCCGGCTCCAGCTTCCAGGATGCCTTCAACCAGGAGGCCATCTCGCAGCTGAAGTCGGTCGCCCCGAACCTCACCGTGACCTACAACGCGGTCGGGTCCGGCACCGGCAAGAAGGAGTTCGGCCAGGGGCTGGATGACTTCGCCGGCACGGACAGCCTGGTCAAGCAGGGCGACGGCCCGGCGCCCGGCTCGTTCATGTACGTCCCGACGGTCGCCGCGCCGATCACCGTCTCCTACAACCTCTCCGGCGTGGACAAGCTCCAGCTCAGCCCGGAGACGCTGGCCAAGATCTTCTCGACCAGCATCAAGAAGTGGAACGACCCCGCCATCGCGGCGGACAACCCGGGCGTGAGCCTGCCCGACAAGAACATCACCGTCGCCCACCGCTCCGACGGCTCGGGCACCACCAGCAACTTCACCAAGTACCTGGCCGCGGCGGCGCCGAGCGCCTGGAAGCTGGGCAGCGGCGACACCGTCAACTGGCCGTCCTCGACCCAGGGCGCCGAGAAGAACACCGGCGTCGCCCAGGTCATCCAGCAGTCCGAAGGGTCGATCGGCTACGTCGACTTCAGCGACGCCACCGAGTCCAAGCTCAGCTTCGCCTCGATCAAGAACAAGGCCGGCCAGTGGGTGGCCCCGTCGCTGGACGGCGCCTCGGCGGCGGTCGAGAACGCCGAGGTGAAGGACGACCTCACCTACAGCCCGCTGAACACCGACGGCGCGGCGGCCTACCCGATCACCTCGCCGACCTACGTGCTGATCCGGCCCAAGTACGACGACCAGAACAAGGCCGCGGCGGTCAAGGGCTTCGTGCGCTACCTGCTCACCGACGGGCAGTCGATCGCCAAGGACGTCAACTTCGCGCCGCTGCCCAGCTCGCTGCAGCAGAAGGCCCTCGCCCAGCTCGACAAGATCGGAACCTGACGCTGACCAGGATCACCCGGACACAGCAGCCTTCCGGACCGGACCTCGCCCGCGGCAAGCCGGGCGGGGTCCGGTTCGAGGGCGCCTTCCGGCTGTGGACGCTCGCCACCGGCCTGCTGGTGCTGGCGATCCTCGCCCTCATCCTGATCAGCACCACCCACGAGGCCTGGCCCGCCCTGCGGGCCATGGGCCTGCGCTTCGTCACCGACCGCACCTGGGACCCGAACCCCGCGCAGGGCAACCCGGTCTTCGGGGCGCTCTCGTTCATGTACGGCACCGCCGTCACCTCGGTGATCGCGCTGCTCATCGGGGTGCCGGTGTCGATCGGCATCGCGCTGTTCCTCACCGAGCTGGCGCCGCGGTGGCTGCGCGCCCCGGCGGTCACCGTCGTCGACCTGCTCGCCGCGGTGCCGTCGGTGGTGTTCGGCCTGTGGGGCGTGCTGGTGGTCGCCCCGCTGCTGGTCAACGTCTACCAGTGGTGCAACGACGTGCTCGGCGGCGTGCCCGTGCTGGGCAGCCTGTTCGGCACCCCGGTCGGCACCGGCCGCAGCTTCATGACCGCGGGGATCATCCTGGCGATCATGGTCACCCCGATCGTCACCTCGATCAGCCGCGAGGTGATCAGCACGGTGCCGCAGGCCAACAAGGACGCCGCCTACGCCCTGGGCGCCACCCGCTGGGAGATGATCCGCGGGGCGGTCTTCCCCCACAGCTTCGGCGGGCTGGTCGGCGGGGTCATGCTGGGGCTGGGCCGGGCCATGGGCGAGACCATCGCGGTCGCCCTGGTGATCGGCGGCGCCACCGCCATCACGCCCAACGTCTTCGCCGGCGGCAACACCATGGCGGCGGTGATCGTCCAGCAGTTCGGCGAGTCGACCGGGACCTTCACCGCCGCGCTGATCGGCCTCGGGGTCGTGCTGTTCGCCATGACCGTGCTGGTCAACCTGGCGGCCCGGGTGATCGTCCGGCGGGCCGAGCGCCGCATGCGGGGAGCCACGACATGACCGCCACCGTCCCGCCGGCCGCCCCGGCCGCTCGCGCCGGCAGCGCAGCGGTCGACCTGCGCCGCTCGGCGCTGTCGCCGCGCCGCCGGCTCAAGAACCGGCTGGCGATGCTGGCGATCACCTTCGCGCTGCTGCTGGCCGTCGTCCCGCTGGCCCTGGTGGTCTGGCAGGTCGTCTCCCGCGGCGCCGACGTGATGAGCTGGCAGTTCCTCACCCAGGACATCCCCAACTCCTACCGCCGCCACGGCCCGGGCATGGGGCCGGCGATCGTCGGAACCCTGCTGATCACCGGCATGGCCGCGCTGCTGGCCATCCCGCTGGGGGTGTTCGGGGCGATCTATCTCAACGAGTACGGCAAGCAGAAGCCGCTGGCGCGGACCATCCGCACGATGGCCGACGTGATGACCGGCGTGCCGTCGATCGTGATGGGCCTGTTCGTCTACACCGGCTTCGTGGTGCTCTTCCACGCGCAGACCGGCTTCGCCGGCGCGCTCGCCCTGGCCTGCCTGATGCTGCCGATCGTCATCCGCAGCAGCGAGGAGATGCTCCGCCTGGTGCCCGACGAGCTCCGCCAGGCGAGCCTCGCTCTGGGTGCCCGGCAGTGGCGCACCATCCTGACGGTGGTCCTGCCGGCGGCGATCTCGGGCATCACCAGCGGCGCGCTGCTGGCGGTGGCGCGGGCGGCCGGTGAGACCGCCCCGCTGGTCGCCACCGTCGGCATCACCTTCGCGGTGAACCGCAACCTCTTCGAGGGGCAGAACACCGCGCTCCCGGCGCAGATCTTCCGCAACGCCAGTCAGCCGTTCGTGGGCGCCCAGGGACGTGCGTGGGGCGCCGCGCTGACCCTGGTGGTGATCGTGCTGGTCTTCACGATCCTCGCCAGGGTCATCGTGAGCCGCTTTGCCATCAAGGAGCATTGAATGACCGACCAACCCCAGGTGCAGTTCGCCGCCCCGACGACCGCGCTATCCACCAAGCCGGAGACCGGGCGGCTGCCGGCCGGGCCGCCGGTGATGGAGCTGCGCGGCGTCAGCGTCTTCTACGGCGACTACGAGGCGGTCCGCGACACCAACATGCCGATCGTCCAGAACCGGATCACCGCGATGATCGGCCCCTCCGGCTGCGGGAAGTCGACCATCCTGCGGGCGCTGAACCGCATGAACGACCTGATCCCCGGGGCCAGGGTGCGCGGCCTGGTGACCTACCACGGCCAGGACATCTACGCCGCCGGGGTCGACCCGATCCAGGTCCGCAGGCGGGTCGGCATGGTGTTCCAGAAGCCCAACCCGTTCCCCAAGTCGATCTACGACAACGTCGCCTACGGCCTGCGCATCAACGGCATCAAGGGGAAGCTCGACGACCAGGTCGAGGAGGCGCTGACCGACGCGGCGCTCTGGGACGAGGTCAAGGACAAGCTCAAGAGCAGCGGCCTGGCGCTGTCGGGCGGCCAGCAGCAGCGCCTGTGCATCGCCAGGGCGATCGCGGTCAAGCCCGACGTGATCCTGATGGACGAGCCCTGCTCCGCGCTCGACCCGATCGCCACCGGCCGGATCGAGGAGCTGATGCGCGAGCTGGCCGCGACCTACACGATCGTGATCGTGACCCACAACATGCAGCAGGCCGCCCGCGTCAGCCACTCCACCGCGTTCTTCACCGCCGAGCTCGACGACAGGCAGGTGCGCTATGGACGGCTGGTCGAGTTCGACGAGACCGAGAGGATCTTCACCAAGCCCGCCAACCCCGTCACGGAGCGCTACATCAGCGGCCGCTTCGGCTAGGCGGGGTGGTCGGCTTGTTTGGCTCAGGCGTCGAAGCGGTAGCCAACGCCGCGGACCGTGACGATCAGCTTCGGCTCGTGGCGGTCCTCCTCGAGCCTGGCGCGGAGGCGCTTCACATGGACGTCCAGGGTCTTGGTGTCGCCCACGTAGTCGAACCCCCAGACGCGGTCGATCAGCGTCTGGCGGGTGAGCACCCGGTTGCGATTCTCCATCAGGATCTCGAGCAGCTCGAACTCCTTGAGCGGCAGGCTGACCGCCGTACCCCGTACGGTGACCTCGTGGCGTTCCTGGTCGAGCCGGATCCCCCCCGCCTCGATCACGGCCGCGTCGGGCTGGGGCTGCGTCTGGCCGGCGCGCCGCAGCAGCGCGCGCACCCGGGCGACCAGCTCGCGCAGCGAGAACGGCTTGGTGACGTAGTCGTCGGCGCCCATCTCCAGGCCGACGACCCGGTCGACCTCGGCATCGCGGGCGGTGAGCATCAGGATCGGGACCTGGCTCGAGGCGCGCACCCTGCGGCACACGTCCCAGCCGCTCAGACCCGGCAGCATCAGGTCGAGGACCAGCAGGTCGGGCCGCTCGCGCTCGAAGTCGCGGACCGCCTGGGTCCCGTCGGCCGCGGTGACGACCTCCATCCCCTCGCGGGAGAGCGCGTAGCGAATCGCCTCCAGGAGGGACTCCTCGTCGTCGACCACCATCACCTTCGGCACATGGCCCCCTTCCGGTCGCCGGCGCGAACCCTCTCGAACCGGCCGGCCGACTGTCGTTACGGTTCCATAAGAAATCGCCGGCCAGCAAGCCGACCGTCGCATCTCGCGCGCTTTCCGGACAAGCTTCACCTGCCGTTCCATTTCCCGCCACGCGCCCGACCGCGAGCGGTCCAGGTACCACGTAGCATGACCCTGACGATTGACCCGGTCTGGTAGCGGGGAGTCGACGTGCGGACGAACTTCGAGCAACGACTGGAAGGCCTCGAGGCCAAGCTCGGGCAGATGGGCCAGGTCCTCCAGTCCCAGCTCGACCGGACCCTGGTGGCGCTGACCAACGCCGACCAGCGGACCGCCGACGAGGTGATCCTCCGCGACCAGCTGCTCGACGCCGCCTACGTCGAGACCGAGGAGGAGATCCTCCGCACCCTCGCGCTGGAGGCGCCGGTCGCCAGGGACCTGCGGCTGGTGGCGGCTGTGCTGCACGTGAACTCCCACATCGAGCGCATGGGCGACCTGTGCGTGAACATGGCCCGCTTCGTGAAGCTCGCCGGAGGCGACCAGCCGGACCCCGAGGTCCAGGCAACCCTGGCCGAGATGGGCGAGCACGCCAAGCGGATGGTCGCCGCCGCGATGGAGTGCTTCATACGCCGCGACGTCGAGCTGGCCGAGCGGCTGCCGATCATGGACCAGCCGCTCGATGAGCTGAACGAGCGGGTCTTCCGCCAGCTGGAGCAGCTCCCCGCCGACCGCGGCGCGCCAGGGCCGTGGGCCAGCCGCATGGTGCTCACCGCGCGCTACCTCGAGCGCATCGGCGACCACTCGGTCGACATCGGCGAGCAGGTGGTGTTCATCGTCACCGGCGAGGTCCTCCAGCTCGTCCCGCCGAAAGCGGTGCGGGCGAACATCGAGCGCTGAGCGGATCACGGCATGCGACTTCCCAAAGTGGTCGGCGAGCTGCTGGCCGGTTATCTCGCCCTCGCCGTGGCGGCCATCGTGGTGGCCCTGGCGCTCCAGGGCGGCCGCGTCTCCGGTGGGCTGATCGCCGCCGCGGTGGGGCTGGTGGTGCTGGCGGCGGCGCTGGCCGTGCTGTCGGCCAGGGCGCTCGGCACCGCGCTGAGCCGGCTGCTGCGCTCCCTCGAGCGGCTGGCGCGGACCGCGCTGCCCGGCTGGCGCTGGAGCGGCTCGGAGGACCTCGACTCGCTGGCGGCCGAGCTCAACGCCATGACGCCGCGGCTCCGCGACCGGATCGAGGAGCTGACCGAGGACCGCGACCGCGCCGGCCAGATCCTCGACGCCCTCGACGACGGCATCCTGCTGCTCGACGGCGCCGGGCGGCTGCTGGTCGCCAACCCGCCCGCGCGGGCCTGGTTCGGCCTGCCGGAGGACCTGCGCCCCGGCCTGCCGCTGCGCCGGGTGATCGGCGTCGGCCAGCTGGCCGAGGTGGCCGAGGAGGCCACCGCCAGGAAGGCACCGGTCGCCGGGACCATCACGGTGGTGCTGCCGGAGCACCGCACCCTGGCGGTGCGGGCCTTCCCGCTGGTCGACCGTGGGCCCACCGGCCGCACGGTGGTGACGCTCAGCGACATCACCCAGCGGCGCCGCCTGGAGGTGCTGCGGCGCGACTTCGTGGCGAACGCCTCCCACGAGCTGAAGACGCCGGTGGCCGCCCTGCGCGCGCTCTCGGAGACGCTGGAGAGCGCGCTGCCGAACGACCCGGAGGTGGCGCTCGGCTTCGTCACCCGGATCAGCCGCGAGGCCGAGCGGCTCGACGCGCTGGTGCGCGACCTGCTCGACCTGTCGCGGCTGGAGCGCGGCACCCTCGACGCCGAGCCGGTCGACATGGTCGGCCTCGTCAAGGAGGTCGCGGAGGCCCACGCCGAGCGCGCCGAGGAGCGGCGCATCCGGCTGCGCACCGAGCTGCGCGAGGCGTCGATGGTGCGCGGCGACCGCGCGCAGCTCGGCCTGCTGCTCTCGAACCTTGTGGACAACGCGCTCCGCTACACCGGCGCACGTGGTACGGTCCGGATCCGCCTGTACTCGATCGACGGCAAGGTGGTGCTCGAAGTGGCGGACACCGGCGAGGGCATTCCCGCGAAGGAGCTGCCGCGCATCTTCGAGCGCTTCTACCGGGTGGACAAGGCCCGCGCCCGCCAGACCGGCGGCACCGGGCTGGGCCTGGCGATCGTCCGGCACGTCGCCGAATCGCACGGCGGCACCGTCAGCGTCGAGTCGAAGGTGGGCAGGGGGACGACGTTCACGGTCACCATCCCGGTGACCGGTCCGTCCATCCACGCCGGAGCCTGACGGTGGAGCCGCTCGCCACCCCCGGCGAGGCCGGCGCGTCCTCGGCTCCGGCAGCCGCCACGGCCGAGCGGACCGCCGGGCGGCCGCGCGCG
>DASVXQ010000508.1:0-2735 GCA_036392615.1 Actinomycetes bacterium
GACTTGAAGCGGCCAGGGCGACGCCGATCCCGGCGCACGCCTCATCGGCGATGGCGTGCAGCGTCAGCAGTGCCGCGCACAGGTCCCAATCGGCGCCGGTGGAAAGCTCCTCCAGCGGCGTCGTCGCCGCGGCGACCACGACCTCCATCATGCCGACAAGCAGCGGCGGAACCGGCTCCCCGGGGGCATCAACGACGCCACTCCAGGCACGGCCAGCCGCCTCGACCGTGGTCGACCACCCGCTTCGTGATCCGGGCGGCCACTGGCGCCCAGGCGGCGGCGACAGCGCAAAACGAAAGGCCCCTGACCGCTGCAGCATCAACGAGGTCAGCGCGAAAAGGTCCGGCGGCCAATCCAGGAGATCAGCGCTCAGTGGCCGGCCGCTGATCGCCTGCCAGAGCGCCCCCACCGTCGTCCGCTGCGATACGCCCGCGCCCAATTGGTACTCGACCATCAACCCACCCCCGTCGACGTCGACGCCCGTATCCGCTCCGGCAGCCTAAGGTCCGCCCACAGTACTGACCGACGACCCAGCGGAACACCGATGAGAAAGGTCAAGGTCAGGCGGCAGGAGCTGGAGGGCAGTGAGGTTGGGTTTCGGGGCCCGGTGAAGGGGAACCGGGGCGATGGCAATCGTCCAGCAGTGCGGGGGGATTTGGGCGGTGGCGGGCCGTCCGGCGGAGCTGACCGGCCGCGACGCAGAACGGCGGGTACTCGACCCGCTGGTGGAGGCTGTCCGCGCCGGCAAGAGCCGGGCGCTGGTGGTGCATGGCGAGCCCGGTGTGGGCAAGACGGCGCTGCTGGAGTACCTGCGCGAGAGCGCAGCGGGCTGTCGCATCGAGCGGGCCGCAGGTGTCCAGTCGGAGATGGAACTGGCCTTCGCCGGCCTCTACCAGCTGTGCGCGCCGATGCTGGATCAGCTGGAGGCGGTGCCGATACCGCAGCGTGAAGCTCTGCGCGTCACGTTCGGGATGAGCGCCGGGTCCGCGGCAGACCGGTTCCTGATGGGCCTGGCCGTGCTGAGCCTGATGTCCTCCGTCGCTGAACGGCAGCCGCTGGTTTGCCTGATCGACGACGGGCAGTGGCTCGATCATGCCTCGCGGACGGTCCTCGCCTTTGTGGCCCGCCGGCTGGAGGCGGAGTCGGTTGGCCTGGTCATCGCCACGCGCGTCGCAGGTGGCGACCTGGCCGGGTTGCCGGAGTTGGAGGTCGGGGGCCTGGGGGAGGCCGCTGCGCGGGCGTTGCTCGACGCCGCCGTGCCCGGGCCGATCGATGCGCGGGTTCGCGACCAGATCGTCGCCGAGACCCGCGGCAACCCGCTGGCGCTGCTGGAGTTGCCACGGGGACTGACGGTGGCCGAGCTGGCGGGTGGGTTCGGACTCCCCAGCGTGGTACCGCTTGCGGGCAGCATCGAGGAGAGTTTCGGGCGCCGGGTTGGCGCCATGCCTGACCAGACGCGCAGGCTGCTGCTGGTGGCTGCGGCCGACCCGGCCGGCGACCCGGCGCTGGTGTGGCGGGCGGCCGCCTGCTTCGGTGTCGGTGCAGAGGCGGCGGCCGCAGCGGCCGAGGCCGATCTGGCCGAGGTCGGCACCAGGGTCCGGTTCCGGCATCCACTGGCCCGCTCGGCGGCCTACCGGTTCGGGTCGGCGCAGGAGCGGCGGGAGGCGCATGGCGCGCTGGCGGAGGCCACCGATCCGCAGCTCGATCCCGACCGTCACGCCTGGCACCGGGCGCAGGCCGCTCCCTGGCCGGATGAGGACGTTGCCGCCGAACTCGAACGCTCGGCCAACCGCGCGCGGGCGCGGGGCGGCTTGGCCGCCGCGGCGGCGTTCCTGCGGCGCGCGGCGACGCTGACGCTCGACCCGTCGCTACGGGCTGGGCGGGCGGTGGCCGCCGCCCAGGCCGAGGTCCAGGCGGGTGCGTATGACCCGGCGCGGGACCTGTTGGCCATGGCCGGAGCCGGGCCGCTCACCAGCAGTCAGCAGGCCACCGTTGACCTGATCCGGGGTCACCTTGCTTTCCTCACCAGCCGGGGCAGCGAGGCCCCGTCGCTGCTGCTGAAGGCGGCCAGGAGCTTCGAGCCCATCGACGTCGGCCTGTCCCGCGCGACCTATTTGGATGCGCTGTCCGCCGCGATGTTCGCCGGCCGTCTGGCCAGCCCTGGCAGCGGCGTCCTGGAGGTCGCCCGTGCCACGGCCGCGGCGCCGCCACCAGTCGCACCGCGCGCACCAGACTTCCTGCTCGATGGGCTGGCCGCGGAATACAACGACGGGTATGCGGCGGGAACGTCGATGCTCCGTCGGGCCCTGACCACCTTCGGCGATGACATGTCCGCCGAGGAACAACTGCGCTGGCTGTGGCTGGGGAGCGTCGCGGCCATGCGGGTCTGGGACGATGACGCCTGGGAGACGCTCTCGGCCCGGCATGTCCGGCTTGCCCACGAGGTCGGAGCGCTCAGCGAGCTTCCGCTCGCGCTCAACTCGCACACGTGCATGCTCCTGTTCGCTGGCGATCTGACCGCCGCGGCGTCAGGGGCCGCCGAGGCACAGGCGGTAAATGAAGCGACCGGCAGTAACCTCGCGCCGTACGGCGCTCTGGGCCTGGCCGCGTTGCGCGGCGACGAGGCGGGGACGCTGACCCTGCTCCAAGCCACCAAGGAGGACGTGACCCGGCGTGGGGAAGGCGCCGGGATCACCTTCGCCGAGTGGGCGAACGCCCTCCTCAACAACGGCCTC
>DASVXQ010000509.1:0-7127 GCA_036392615.1 Actinomycetes bacterium
CCGCAGGCGCGCCGCAGCGCCGTCGCGGCGGCGGACAGGTCGCCGGGCCGCGCCACCACCACGTCCACCTGCTCGCCGCCCAGCGCGGACTTCAGCTCGGTCGGCGAGCCGCTGGCGATCACCCGCCCGCTGTCGACCACCGCGACGTGGTCGGCGAGATGGTCGGCCTCGTCGAGGTACTGGGTGGTCAGCAGCACGGTGGTGCCCTCGCCGACCAGGCCGCGGACGATCGCCCAGACCTGGTTGCGGCTGCGCGGGTCGAGCCCGGTGGTGGGCTCGTCGAGGAACAGCACCGCCGGCGCCACCAGCAGCCCGGCGGCCAGGTCGAGCCGCCGCCGCATCCCGCCGGAGAAGGTCTTCACCAGGCGGTCGCCGGCCGCGGCCAGGTCCAGCCGCTCCAGCAGCTCGTCGGCCCGCCGCCGCGCGGCCCGCTCCCCCAGGTGCCCCAGGCGGCCGAACATCCGCAGGTTGTCACGGGCGGTGAGCTTCTCGTCGACGGCGGCGTGCTGGCCCACCAGGCCGATGCGGTGCCGCACGCGCTGCGCCTCGGCGACCACGTCATGGCCGGCCACGCGTGCGCTGCCGCCGTCCGGCAAGGTGAGCGTTGCCAGGATCCGCACCACCGTGGTCTTGCCGGCCCCGTTGGGCCCCAGCAGCCCGCAGACCGTGCCCGCCGGGACGGCCAGGTCCAGGCCGCGGAGCGCCTCGGTGCGGCCGAAGCGCTTGCGCAGTCCCCGCGCGAGCACCGCCGCGTTGGCTGGTGTCGATGCCATGCGCACTGGTGTCGCCGCCATGCCCGCTCCCTTCTTGGTACGATGTACGCAGTTTTGGTGCGCGCTCAGGATACGCATTGGGTACGCTGTACGCAAGTGATCGAGGGAGGAAAGATGGGCGACGACGGCAGCACGCCACGGCCGCCGGTCATCTGGGCGCGCCCCGAGCGGCCGGCGCGCGGGCCGCAGCCCTCGCTGACCCGCGACCAGATCGCCAGGGCGGCGATCGAGATCGCCGACGCCAAGGGCATCGAGGCGGTGTCGATGCGCAGGGTCGCCGCCGCGGTCGGCGCGGGCACCATGTCGCTCTACCGCTACGTCGCCCGCAAGGACGACCTGATCGACCTCATGGGCGACGCGGTGGTGGCCGAGCTCGACCTGCCCGACGCGCCCTCCGGCGACTGGCGTGCCGACATCCTGCTGATCGCCAAGCGCAACCGCGAGCTGTACCTGCGCCACCCGTGGTCGGCCACGCTCGGCCTGGCGCGCCCCTCGCTCGGCCCCAACCAGCTCCGCGCGCTGGAGTACGCCATGCGGGTGGTCGACGGCCTCGGGCTGCACGTCGACGACATGATGGCGATCGGCACCACCGTGGCGGCCTTCGTGCGCGGCTTCGTGCAGGCCGAGCTGGCCGAGGTCGAGGGGCAGCGCCGCACCGGCATGACCGAGGACCAGTGGCGCCTGGCGATGCTGCCCTACGTGAAGTCCCTGCTGGAGAGCGGCAGGTATCCGATGCTCAGCCGGATCATCATGGAGGGCGAGGACCCCGACCTCGACGTCGCCTTCGAGCAGGGCGTGCGGCGCATCCTCGACGGCCTGGCGCTCGGCCTCGGCATCGACCCCGCGCTCGGCGGCGCCGGCCGGACGGTCGCGCGCAAGCGGCGGCCGCGCGGCTGACTGCTGGCTACTCGCCGACGGTGCCGTCGGCCAGCTCGCGGGCCACGTCGAGGTGGCCGGCGTGGCGGGCGTACTCCTGGAGCACGTGGAACAGGATCCACGACAGCGTGGGCGGCTCGCCCGGGTCGAAGCGGCCGAGGTCGCTGGCCACCTGGTCCAGGCGCGCGCCGGCGACGATCCGCCGGGACCGTTCGCACTCGTCGAGGAACAGCGCGCGCACGTCCTCGAAGGTCTCGTCGTCGCCAACCTGCCAGCGGCGGTCCGGGCCCTGCTCGACCCAGGGCTCGCCGACGTCCTCGCCGGCGAAGCCCCAGCGGAACCAGCGGCGCTCGACGCCGGCGAGGTGCTTGAGCAGCTCCAGCGGCGTCCAGCCGGTCGGCAGGTGGCTGGCGCGCAGCTCCGCCTCGGGCAGGCCCTCCAACTTGCGCAGGATCGTCTGGCGGTAGAAGTCCAGGTAGGCGGTCAGCAGCTCGCCGGGTTCGCTGAGCTTCTCGGACGGCTCCGGCGGCGGTTCGACAGAGGTCACCATGCCCAGCATCTTCCCACGTGCCCGCGACGCCCGCCTCAGCGCTGCTCGTGGGGCTGGACCGTGCGGCGCTCGAGCCCGCTGCGGAAGCCCTCGCGCCAGCTCGGGTAGCGCGGCCGCCAGCCGAGCTCCCGCTTGGCCTTGCGGTTGGACGCGCCACGCACCCTGGTCATCAGCGAGATGCCGGGCTCGCCGACCGCCAGGCGGGCCAGCCAGACCGGCAGCCGCATGGGCGGCTTCGCGCCGATCGCCTTGGCGAGCTCGGGAAGCCACTCGGCGACCGGCGCCGGGTCGTCGTCGACCACGTTGTAGATGCCGGGCCGGCCGCGCTCCACCGCCGCCACCGTGGCCGCCGCCGCGTCCTCGATCTGGATGAACGACCACACGCCGGTGCCGCCATCGACCAGCGGGAAGCGGCGCGCGCGGATCAGCTCGACGATGTCGCCGCCGGGAGCCACCGAGGTCCCCGGGCCGTAGAGGCCGCCGTAGCGCAGCACCAGACCGTCGATGCCCGCGGTGCCGAGCGTGCGCTGCTCCACGTAGCGGATGGCGTCGAGGGTGCGCCGCATCCCCTCCGGCGGCCGGGGGTCGAGCGCGTCCTCCTCGGTCTTGACCGTGCCGCCCTCGCGCGCGTACGGCCAGCCGCTGTAGCTCTGCGCCACGAAGCGGTGCGCGCCGGCGGCCTTGGCGCCCTCCAGCAGGTGGTCGGTGCCCTCGGTGCGGAGCCGGTCGGTCTGGGCCCACTCGCGGTCCCAGTGCTTCATGTCCTTGAAGCCGGTCAGCGCGGTGAGCTGGTGGACCACCACCTCGGGACGGCTGGCGACCAGCGCGTCCACCACCGCCTGCCGGTCGAGCCCGTCGGCGACCACCGGGGTGGCGCCGGTCGCGCGCAGGCCCTCGGCCTTGTCCCGCGAACGGGTCATCGCCACCACCTCGTGCCCGCCGTCGAGCAGCATGGGGACGAGCGGCTTGCCGATGGCGCCGGTCGCGCCGGCCACGAACACACGCATGACGATCTCCTCTCGCGTCGCGTCTCCATCCGGAGACGGGCATCCCGCCGCCTGTGTGACACTGGCCGGCGGGCGCTGTCACAACGGCGCCGGGTTCCCCGTCTCAAGGTTCGACATGAAGGGGCGCGCGACACCGATGGACGCCGGCGAGGTCCACGCCGAGCTGCGGCCGCTGCTGTTCTCGATCGCCTACCGGATGCTCGGCAGCGTCGCGGAGGCCGAGGACGTGGTGCAGGACGCCTACCTGCGCTGGCAGCGCGCGCTGGCGGCCGGCACACAGGTCGCCTCGCCGAAGGCGTACCTGACGGCGGTCACCACCCGGCTGGCGATCGACCAGCTCAGGGCGGCGCGCACCCGCCGCGAGTCGTACGTGGGCCCGTGGCTGCCGGAGCCGCTGGTGGCGGGAACGGAGGCGGACGTGGCGGAGCACGCGGAGATGGCCGACTCGCTGTCGATGGCCTTCCTGGTGCTGCTGGAGACCCTCAGCCCGGTGGAGCGGGCAGTCTTCCTGCTGCGCGAGGTCTTCGAGTACGGCTACGACGAGATCGCCCAGATCGTGGGCAAGAGCGAGGTCAACTGCCGGCAGATCTTCGCCCGTGCCCGTCGCGCGGTGGAGGCGTCGCGGCCCCGCTTCGAGCCGTCCCGCGACCAGCGGGACGAGCTGGCGCGCCGCTTCTTCGCCGCCGCCCAGGGCGGCGACATGGACGCGCTGCTGGAGCTGCTGACCGCCGACGCGTCGTTCGTCGGCGACGGCGGCGGCAGGGCGCAGGCGTTCCCCGAGCCGCTGGCCGGGCGGGAGCGGATCGCGCGCGTGATGGTGGGGCTGTTCCGGCGCGGCGTGACGCTCGGCGCCAGCATTCGGCCCGCCGAGGTCAACGGCATGCCGGGCGCGGTCGCCCTCGACCCCGAGGGCAAGGTGATCAACGTGTTCGTCCTGGAGATCGCCGACGGCCAGGTGCAGACGGTCCGCTCGGTGGTCAACCCCGACAAGCTCGGGCACCTCGGACCGGTGTCGGACCTCGCCCGCCTCCCCCAGGGCGGCGACGCACCGCCTGGCTAGGCGTCGGCGGCCCCGCGGGCGTCGGGGTCGACCCGGATGGGCGGCTCGATCAGGTGGGTCGCCAGCGGGCGGTCGGCCGGCTCGAAGGCCGGCTCGTGCGGCGCCCGGCCGCCGGCCAGTCGCCAGCTCCGCGGCACCCGCCGCACGCCCACCGGGTAGACCGTCAGCGACCCGTCCCGCTCGACCTTGATGCGCAGGAAGCTGCGGTAGTCCTCCAGGCGCTGGCAGGAGAAGGCGTGCGTGGGGTGTCGGCGCCGCAGGGTGTGCATCAGGAACAGGTACAGCGCGAACAGCTGGCTGCCCAGGTAGCCGCCGACCACCACCACGGTGGCCACGAACAGCACGGTGAAGGCGGTCAGGCGGAAGCGCAGGAAGCCGACGTCGATCTCCACGCTCAGGTTCAGGTCCACCAGCACCTGGGCGGCGCCCCAGAGGATCACCACCAGCAGCAGCAGGTGGGCGAGCCAGTGCAGCAGCCCGATGGTGATCTTCGAGCGCATCGTGGCCGCGTCCGTGAAAGCGATCAGCGCCCCCGCCAGCAGGACCGTCAGCAGGAAGCTCGCGGGGTTGTTGAACAGCGCCTGCCCGATCTCGGCGGGGCTCGCGTCGCGCAGCGCCTGGCGGAAGCTCGCCGCGGTGCCCTGCGCCAGGTCGAACCGCAGCGACTGCGCGAACAGCAGGTAGAGCAGCCCGATGAACACCGCGAAGCTGGGGTTCTTGAAGGGCGCCAGCAGCGTGCCCCAGCGCATCCGCTTCGAGGTCGGCGCGTCGGGATACAGGCGCCGCTGCTCGTAGGTCGCCGGGCCGTCCGCCTCCGGCCAGCGGATCCGCCTGGCGAGGTGGTGGGTCGGGTACAGGAAGGTCCCGCCGGAGCCGCAGGTGAAGCGCTGCTGCGAGCCGCCGGGGCGCTCGTAGCGGTTGTAGTGGTGAATGTCGGCGCCGAGCACCAGTGGCAGCCGCAGCCCGTGGGCGTGGACGATCTCCCGCTCGAAGCGCTGCAGGTTGGTCATGGCCATCGGCGTGAAGACGTCGTAGTCGCCCAGGCCCTCGAACAGCCAGCTCGGCTTGTGGGTGACCAGGATGACCTTGTCGCCGGGCCGCATCCGCTCGCCGGCGATCTGGCGGAAGAAGGCCAGCTGGGGGTCGTCGATGAAGAAGTCGAAGGCCAGGTCGACGCCAAGCACCCACCAGTCGTGCGGCAGGTGCGCGGCGAAGTAGCTACGGGTCTGCTCGGTGCGCCAGCCGCCGATCGGGCTGCCGACGCAGAACAGCCGCAGGAAGGTGGTCAGCCCGTCGTACCAGTCGTGGTTGCCGGCCAGCGCCAGCATGGTCGGGCTGCGGCCGTTGGCCGGCGCGGGGAAGGCTGCCTGGTACGGCCCGATGAAGCGGTTGTGGTACTCCGACGCCGAGGCCGCCGGGTAGGCGAGGTCGCCGCCCAGGATCAGCAGCCGGCCCTGCTCGGTCTGGTGGGCGGCGCCGTCGTGGACCAGCTCGAGCTTCTCCTCCGCCAGCAGCCGCGCGGTCGTGTAGGTCGGGTTGAAGCCGTCGCCGGTGTCGGCCAGGAAGTCGAACCAGAGCTCCTCGTGGTCCGACATGTCGGTGATGCTGGGCTCCTTGAGCGCCGCCTGGATCTCACGTTTGTCCGAGTAGGCGCCGAAGATGCCGGACAGCAGCACCTGGGCCGCGGTGACCGTCAGCCCGCGCGGCCCCAGCCAGCGCACCATCGGCTGCGGCACGAACCCCAGCTCGTCCCTGCCGTCGCCAGCGGCCACGTCTCCCCCCGTCGAGCGCCCTCCACCTTCCGCCCAGGGCCACTCTTCTCAATATCGGCGGTCTCGAGGTCGCGGTGGAGGCGGGCGAAGTCAACGCAGCCACAGCGAGGCGCGCGTCGGCTGCATCGTCTGCTCGACCACCTCGAGCAGCTCGGCGGTGAGGGTGTCCAGGTCGATCTGCTGCCGCAGCCTGCCGCTGAACACCGCGATCGTCCGGGAGGCGTCGTAGCGGCGCCGGTCGAACCGGCGGTCGACCAGCCGCTGGACCCATCGGCGCGCCGGCTGGAAGGCGGCCGCGAGCGCCAGCGTGGCCGCCGCCACGAGCAGGCTGGAGCGGCGGCCGAGCAGCGCGCCGAGCCCGAGGACGACCACGGCGTAGCCGCCGCCGAGCAGCACGGTCAGCAGCCCCCAGGCGAGCGTCCGGCTGATGATCCGGTCGAGGTCGTAGAGCCGGTAGCGCAGGATCGCGGCGCCGACCGCCAGCGGCAGGACCGCCAGGCAGACGCCGAGCACCAGCAGGGACAGCGCGGTCGCATCGAGCAGCATCCCGGCCAGCACGACCACGGCTCCCACCCCGCAGACCCCCGCCGCCAGCGCGATCCAGCGCAGTCGCAGACGCTCCACCCCGCGGGCGCGGCGGAAGCGCAGCGCCAGCGACCAGGCCCCCACCACCAGTCCGGCGGCGATCACCGCGAAGGCCAGCACGGTCGCGCCGAGCAGGACGCCGTCGAGCGCCGGGAGCTCGAGCGGCTTGTCCAGCGACTGGTAGGGCGGGATGGTGAACGGCCCGAAGGTGACCGCCACCAGCAGCAGCGCCGGCCCGGCCGCCGCCGCCCGCGCCCACCAACGCCAGCGTGGCGACGGCAGCGACCCGGTCGGGGTCAGCAGCAGGACGAAGCCGACCATGGCGAGCCCGGCGATGGTGGTCGCCGGGCTGTAGACCGCGACCCAGCGAGCCGCGGGGAGCGCCCCGGGCCGGGCGACCAGCCCGTAGCGCGCGTAGCCGTCGGCGACCCCGGATGCGGTCACCGACAGCCCAAGGGCCAGCAGCAGCCAGCCGACCGGGTGGCGTGGCCGGCGGCCGGCCAG
>DASVXQ010000510.1:0-3844 GCA_036392615.1 Actinomycetes bacterium
CGGCCGCGGCCCGGCCCATCGCGGCCGCCAGGTCCTCGACCGGCGCGGAGATGAAGGTGGCCAGCAGCGAGGTCACCCCGGTCGACGGCAGCCGGCGCAGCACCCGCTGCCAGCCGTCGGGCGGCGCGTCCACCAGGTCGACCCCGAAGGCGCCGTTGAGCTGGAGGTCGATCAGGCCGGGCGCCAGCACGCCCTGGTCGAGCGCGAGATGGTCGCGGCCGGGCAGGGGGCGCCGGTCGAGGACCTCGACGATGCGCCCGTCCTCGACGGCGACGGCGCCGGGGGCGAGCAGCCTTCCCCCGGCGACGACCCGGGGCGCGGAGACGATTGGCATGTGACCAGCCTAGGTGAGCGTGTTGACACCGCGAACGCGGACGTGGTCTAGTCTGGCCTAGGCCACTTCTGTTGTCCAGGCTGGTGGCTGCCGCCGAAGGCCCCCGTCCCCAGCCCGGTTCCGCGCACCTCCGTCGTGCGGCCTGGCCGTACCTCTCACCAAGGAGGGTTCGCATGAGTGCATCCGTCACCGAGGGCCTGCCCCCCGCGCCGACCCCGCAGTCGTCGGTGCTTGCCGTCCTGCAGCGCATCGGGCGAAGCCTGATGCTGCCCATCGCGGTGCTGCCCGCCGCTGCCCTGCTGCTGCGGTTCGGCCAGCCCGACCTGCTCGTCAAGTGGTGGAGTCACTTCGACATCCTGGCGACGGCCGGCAACGCGCTGTTCGCCAACCTGCCGCTGCTGTTCGCCATCGGTGTCGCGGTCGGCTTCGCCCGCCGCTCGGACGGCTCCACAGCGCTCGCCGCCGTGGTCGGCTACCTGATCTTCGACAGGGTCACCATGGCGATCTTCGCCACCACCTCGCTCAAGGGCCAGGTGCTCTCAACCGCGAAAGACTTCGCCAAGCCAGCGGTGGCCTATCCCAACCCGAACCCGACCGGGGTGATCGGCGGCATCGTCATCGGCCTCACCGCCGCCCTCCTCTTCAATCGCTTCTACCGAGTGAAGCTGGTGAGCTGGCTGGCGTTCTTCGGCGGGCGCCGCTTCGTGCCGATCGTCACCGCGCTGGCCGCGCTCGTCCTGGGAGTGATCTTCGGGTACGTCTGGACGCCGATCGGCCACGGCCTGAACAACCTCGGCGACGTGCTCACCAGCCACGGCGCGCTCGGCGCCGGCATCTACGGCGCGATCAACCGGTTGCTGCTGCCCTTTGGCCTGCACCACATCGTCAACTCGCTGGTCTGGTTCGTGTTCGGCACCTACAACGGCGTCCACGGCGATCTGAACCGCTACTTCGCCGGCGACCCGACCGCAGGGACGTTCATGGCCGGCTTCTTTCCCGTGATGATGTTCGGCCTGCCCGCCGCCGCCCTGGCCATCTGGCGCAACGCCCGCCCATCCCAGCGCAAGGTGATCGGCGGCATCATGCTGTCGGCCGCGCTGACTTCGCTGATCACTGGGGTCACCGAGCCGATCGAGTTCTCCTTCCTGTTCATCGCCCCGCTGCTGTTCGGCATCCACATTGTCCTAACCGGCGTGTCGATGTGGCTCGCCGCCGCTCTCGGCGTCCACATCGGCTTCGGCTTCTCTGCCGGCCTGATCGACTACCTGCTGAACTTCAGCAAGGCCAATACCGCCAAGCCGTTGCTGCTGCTGCTCATCGGGGCGGTCTACGCGGTGATCTACTACGTGGCCTTCGACTTCCTGATCAAACGGCTGAACCTGCTGACGCCCGGTCGCGACCCGGAGGCCGACGAAGACGCGGACCAGCGCGAGCGCGCCACGGTCGCGCCCTCACCGTCGCCCGAGCCGGCACCGCCGCGCGACCAGACCACCCCGGAGGGCGGCGCCGCGCCAGCCTGACGCGCGGCGTCTGCCGCTGGCCACCCGCGGCGCCGGCATCGGCCGAGGTTCGTGAACCTCCCGATTCCATGCGCGGGACCGGCGCATGTCAACATACAGGCGACAACCTCGAGTCCAGGGGTCGAGGGACGTTGCCAGCGAACTCGGGACCACCAGAGGCCACCGACCGGGTGGGCGCGGGCCGCAACGCCGCCCGCCCGGTCACCGGCGCGGGTGTGCTGGTGCGCGTGCGCGGGCTGCTGCCCGACCTGGCGCCCTCGGAGCGGCGCGTGGCCGAGGCGGTGCTGGCCGACCCCGCCGGGGTCGCCGCGCAGACCATCACCTCGCTGGCCAGGGCCTGCCTGACCTCGGAGACCACGGTGATGCGCTTCTGCCGGCAGCTCGGCTTCCCCGGCTACCCGGAGCTGCGCCTGGCGCTGGCGGCCGAGGCCGCCATGCAGGCGGACGAGGAGCTGGGAGCGCGGGTGGCGGCCAGTGACATCGCGCCCACCGACGACCTCGCGCAGGTGGTCGCCAAGATCGCCTACGCCGACGCCCACGCGGTCAAGGAGACCGGCGACCAGCTCGACGTCGCCGTGCTCGAGCGGGTCGTCGAGGCGCTGGTCGCCGCGGGCCGGATCGACCTCTACGGCGCCGGCGCGAGCGCCTTCGTGGCCGCCGACTTCCAGCAGAAGCTGCACCGCATCGGCCGCGCCGCCTTCGCCTGGAGCGACCCGCACATGGCGCTCTCCTCGGCGGCGCTGCTGCGCCGCGGCGACGTGGCGATCGGCATCTCGCACACCGGCGCCACCATCGACACGGTCGACGCGCTGGCGGAGGCACGCCGCCAGGGCGTCACCACCGTCGGGATCACCAACTTCCCGCGCTCGCCCCTGGCGCAGACCGCCGACCTGGTGCTGACCACCGCGGCGCGCGAGACGACCTTCCGCTCCGGCTCGATGGCCAGCCGGCTCGCCCAGCTCACCGTGGTCGACTGCATGTTCGTCGGGGTCGCGCAGCGGACCTACGAGGACACCCTGGAGGCGCTGGCCCGCACCTACGAGGCGATCCGCTCCCGCCGCCAGGGCACCAGGGGGGACTGACGCCGCGGCCGGCGGCGCCGCCGGGACCGGCTGCTACGATTGATGCTCCGATCAGGACCCGGAGGGGCTTCCCCGCAAATGCGATCCTATGACTTCGATCCGGAGCAGTCGGTCAGCATCGTCGCGATCTTCCTGTTCATCGACGCGGCCTTCACCGGCTTCCCGCTGCTGAACAGCCTGGTGCACGGGGCCGGACCGTCGCCGCTCGCGATCGCCCTGGTGGTCGCGCTGATCGCCGGGGGCGTCGGGCTGCTCAAGCACATGCGCTGGGGCTGGTTCGTGTCGCTCGGGGCGGTCGCGTTCCTCGCCCTGGTCGACCTCGCCAGCCTGCGGCTGTTCGGCATCCTCATCGACGCCCTGGTGATCTTCCTGCTGACACGGCCGTCCATGCGGGCGAGGTTCGGGGTCCGATGATCGTCGGGGTCGGCGTGGACGTGGTCGAGATCGCCCGCGTCGCGCGGGCCCTGGAGCGGCACCCGCGCTTCGCCGAGCGGGTCTTCACCAAGGCCGAGCGCGAGGCCTCCAACCGCCGCGGCGTCGGCGCCGCGGCCTACCTGGCCAAGCGCTGGGCCGCCAAGGAGGCCGTCTCCAAGGCGCTCGGGGTCGGCTTCTCGGGCTTCGCCTACACCGAGATCGAGATCCTCAACCAGCGCTCGGGCGCGCCCAGCGTGAGCCTGAGCGGCGAGCTGGCCGGCTGGGCCGCCGCGCTCGGGGTGACCGGCTGGCACCTGTCGCTGTCCGACACCGACGAGCTGGCCTTCGCCAACGTCGTGGCCGAGGGGCCGGAGGTCCTGCCGGAGCGGCCGGCCAGCCCGCCGCCGTGGATCCGCCGCCGGCTGGAGCGGCGCGCCGCCGGAGGCCCGGCGTGAAGCCCCTGGTCGAGGTGGCCACCGCCCAGGCCGCGGACG
>DASVXQ010000511.1:0-47905 GCA_036392615.1 Actinomycetes bacterium
GGCGGCTGGCCGGGCAGCTGCCACGAGCACGAGCTCCTCAAGCTGGCAGGGTTGGAGGAGCTACTGGACGCCGTCGAGGTCGCCAGCCTGCTGGACCGCGGGTTTCGCAGCATGGCCAAGACCCGCCAGCACTGGCACGCCCCGGTCGGGGACCGGCGCACCAAGGATCGGCTCACGGACGGACAGCGCGCGTTCAACCGCCTGCAGGCGGGGCTACGGGCGCTGGTGGAGCAGTCGATCGGGCATCTGGCCAACGCATGGGCCCTGCGCCGCTGGCGGGGGCTGCTGCACCGCGTTCGGGACGTCTACCGGGCCGCTGGCGCCCTCATTCGTCTGGGCCGGTGGCTCCACCGAGTTTCGACGTGAGGAGCATCGCGGAAACCCTCAATGCGGTCACTCAATGCTGCCGACATTCTGGGTCGGCCGCCCTCGTGAGCTACCCAAAGCGGACGCCACGTAGAGCGGTCAACCGGACACGTGGAGTGACGTGCTGACAATCTGCTGACAGGCGGCGATTTCCGGCCGGCTACCGCATCCCTAGTGACGCGGAAGGCCGGGTGCTGGACCCGGCCTGACCTGCGCTTCTCGCTTGGAGCCCCCCGCCAGAATCGAACTGGCGACCCCATCCTTACCATGGATGTGCTCTGCCGACTGAGCTAGGGGGGCACGGCTCCGATCTTACCTGCAAGGGCCGTGTGAGCCGCAAGTCCTACTGATCACTCGGATGTGCTCTCACCTCAGTCACCAGGAACTCATCAGGAATCCATCAGGAGGGTCGGACTCCCGCTTCCTGATGAGTTCGTACGCGGCGGAGATGATGCATGGCCTGGATCGTGCCGATTGCCACATCCCCTCGCCGCCCCAAGCCCCGCTGGCAAGTCCGTTATCAGGAAGGCAAACGCGAACGCTCTGCTCGCATCTTCCAAACCCCGGAGGCGGCCCGGAATCGGGGGGTGAGCTCGTCGGAACAGCGGCTGGAGCATTGTGGCCTCTGGCTCGCTCACCGGGAGACGACCCGGGGCGCTAGGTGAGCTGCCACCGGTCGTCGCGCAGGATCACCACCCGACTGCCGTCCTGCCGGATGCCGGTGACCGTGACGTCGGGCCCGCCGACCATGAAATCGGTATGGACCACGGAGGCGTTCAACCCCTTCGCGTCGAGCTCTTCGGGGCTTCGCTCGCAACGCCGACCCAGGTGATGCTGCTCACAGCTTGCCTGCTGCAAGCACGGTCCGGTGCCCCAGGCGGCGTCCCACCTCGGAGAGGAATCCCTGCGCAAGCGGCGGCCAGTTCCAGAATTCAAACCCCAGATATCCAAAGCCCCACGGCGGCTGCCAGCGCCAGTCGTTCAACCCCATGGCACGCCCGCAGCCGCCGCAGCCGCGCGTGCCCGCCGCGCCCGCATACCACTCGTCGACGGCGCCGCTGAGCTGCTCCCACGCCACCGCCGTCGCGCACCAAGGGCAGGCGATGGCGTCCACGCCCATCGAGTAGAACACCGTCCTGCCCGTGACGAGGTGCATCCCGTTGTTGCTCAGCCGGTGCAGGCCCTCATCGGGCTCGACCACCGCCGTCGCATACCGGGGCCCGGGGGCATGGCCCCCACCACGCGACTCGTCCTGGCAGGTCGCCTCGACGATGCCGCCATCGACCAGCCAGGCCAGGACCGCGGCGCCCAGCTCCCCGGCCTCGTCCTCGGTGGCCTGCAGGTCAACGATCGTCTGGAAGTACTCGCCCATGGCCGTGCCGTCCTCGTCGCCGATGACAGTCTCGCACGGGATTGTCCGGCGCCACGCGACCGATTCTCACCGCTGCCGCTGACACCGGTCCCCACAGCTCCGCATCTCACCCGCACGGACTGAGATATGCGGGTTCCTGCGGGGTCAGGGGCTGGCTGGTGGGAGGTGGCGCTGGCGGACCCGGACCGTCGATGGTGGGAGAGCTCATGGATGCTCGCTCCGCTCGATGACGAAGTAGTGGACGTCCCCATGGACCTGGTGGCTGACGAGCCGATGGCCCGCCGTCCGGCACCACACCGGGAAGTCGCGCGGAGCCTGCGGGTCGCGGGTCAGGACCTCGAGCAGCTCGCCCGGTCGTAGCGCCAGCATCGCGACCGCGGCGATTGCCAGGTGCGCCCCATCCGGGAGGCCACGCAAGTCCAGTGACCGGGTGATCGTCGTGCTCATCTCGTCTCCCGCCTGCGGCCCGATCCCATTCGGCTGGCGATCGTGACCTCGGAGGAATGGAGCCGGCCCGTGCACCTCAATTGGAGACCTGAGCGCCCGCACCGGACAGGGTCGCTGGTCGCGGCGCGACGGCGACTCGAGGCCCGGCATCGCCGGGACTCCTCGCCCTGGCCCGGGGCCGGCCAGCAGATTCTCTGCCGGGAGGCCCAGCAGGACCCTGCCGATGGTGGACGCCGGGAAAGGAGAGCCCATGCGGGTGCTCGTCGTCGCCGCAAGCAGGTACGGTTCCACCGCCGGGATCGCCAGCGGGATCGGCGAGCGGCTCACGACCGACGGTTGTGACGCGACCGTCGCGACTCCAGAGCAGGTCGCCAGCGTCGACGGCTACGACGCCGTGGTGGTGCGCTCATGCTGGCCAGCGGGCGGACCTTTCCAGCATGTCCCGAGCGGCCCGGCAAGGTGTGATCGTCAAGGACGCATTCACCGTCCGCGGTCACGCGAAGCCGAACAGCGGGGGGAAGGCGAACACGACCGTCCAGGCCCACACCGCGTACACGACGATGTAGTTGGTCTGCCAGCGTTCCAGGCGCGCGAATGGCATCGAGCCGCGGATGAGTCCCAGGATCAGCCAGACCGACCAGGCCAGGTTGGTGAGCAGGATGAGGTTCTCGCCCAGGGCCGCGCTCTTGTTGGCACTGAACCCCCACTCGGTGATCCGGCTGGTGATGGCCAGCAGCACCAGGATGTCGATGAGGAGCGCGCTGACGACCAGGGTCAGCTGGAGCCGGTCGAAGATGCCGGGCCGGGCCGCGGGATCCCGCGCCGAGATGGTGTACAGCAGGAGGCCGAGCACCACGACCAGCAGGAAGTCGAAGATGATCAGCGGTTCGCGCTTGATGTCGATCCAGCTGTTGGTCCAGATGGCAGCGCCGAGAAACGCCAACAATGTCGCCACGAAGAGTGGAGTGAAGACCCGCGTCAGGACCGGAGCCATGTTCTCGATGACGCTCTGCTTCGCCTCGACCAGCCAGGCGGCAACGACCACCGCCGCCGTGGCGCCGCACGGCAGGAGCCACTGAGTGATCAGTGTCTGTGTGTTGAGGCCGATCGCTTCGAAGGCGCCGGCGGTCAACCCGATCAGCACACCGCCACCGAATGCCAGCAGGTTGAGGTAGATGAACCACTCGCCGGTGAACCGGATGAAGTCCATGCGCTTGCGATCCGAGCGCCAGTCACCGCCCATGTACGCGACCCCGACCACGAGCCAGAGCGCGATCGGCAGGTGGAGCGCGGTCAGGAGCGCCGTGTCGTCGTCGGCGGCCAGTGGGTAGGCATTGGCCGCCACCGCGCCGAGGGTGAACAGCAGAGCGAGCAGGCCGACGACGCTCAACGGCGTCCGCCGCCGCCACGCGAAGTAGGCAGCCAATGGCGGCAGTGCGAACAGGCTGAGGTTGCGCCCGTAGAAGAAGGCATCGTCTTCCAGGTCGAGGCCGAAGAGCGCCGGGACCTTGATGGCGACGGCCGCCGCGACGGCGCAGCCGATCATCACGCCCAGATCGGTACGCGAGCGGACGGACGCGGAGCCATCGTCTCCGGCGGTGACCGTGAGCTGCTTCCACAAGCGTTCGGAGTGCTCGCGGCTGAACTCCCGCGACAGCTCGTCCAGGCTGCCCATGCGCATGAGCGCGACGAGGAATGCCTCGTCGTCGTGCAGGCCCGCCTCGGTCAGCTCGGCGATCTTGCTGCGCAGGTGGTCCTCCAGCTCCTCGGCGTCGGTGCGGTCCAGCACGCGGCGCCGGTGCAGGTGAGCGCGCCATTCGGCGATCTGGGCCTCCAGATCTGTGCCCCGATTGATGGTCACGTCACCCCTCCCATGCCGGAGCCGGGATCGTCCGAGCGGCCGACGTGGCGCTCCAGATGCCGTACAGCGCGTCCACGACAGCGGCCCACTGACGTCGCTGCTCGGCCAGCTCGGCCCGACCCTGCTTGGTGATGCGGTAGTACTTGCGTCGGCGAACGCCGTCCGCAGACCGCCAGTACGACTCGACGTCGCCGAGCCGCTCCAGGCGGTGCAGGAGCGGGTAGAGCAGACCCTCGCTCCACTCCAGTTGCCCTCCGGACAGCTCGCTGACCTGCTTGAGGATCGCGTACCCGTAGCTCTCCTCCTGGGCGAGGATGCCCAGGACCAGCGGGGTAGCTGAGGCGGCGACCAGGTCCTTGGTGATGTGCATGTGACGACCCCACTAACCCTAGAAGTGCAATGTATAATAGCTCTAGGCATCAGGCGCGCAACCCGCTGACCGATGGGCCGAAGGCACGGTCCAGACTCCACGGACACAGGCACCCGAAGAGCTCGGGTGACGATCATGGTTGCTCCTCGCCCCGTCACCACCACGGTGACCTTCAGCGCTCTCCGACGAGCGAGGAAGCGGCACGGGGCATCCATCGGCCACTCCACAGCGCTGAGACGATGATCGGCGCGAGGGATGATCACCCTGCGCCTGACGCCAGCGGCGGCAAATATCCAACATCTCATTGATTCGGCATTTATCCGTGGGCCGCCTGACCCCATCCGCAGCGCCCGCAACCGAAAAGCTGGCGGACACCCGCGGGTCGCGGAGTGCGCGCCGGATCGATATTTCTCTGGTCATCGGTGGGGCTGGCCCTGATATGATCTCGCGATGAAGTCGTTTATTCTGTCGGTGTCCTGTCCGGACCAGCCGGGCATCGTGGCCCGAATCACCGGATTGCTTTACGAGGCTGGTTGCAACATTCTGGCGCTGGAGCAGCACGTCGAGGACGGCGAGCTGTTCTTCATGCGCATCGAAGCGGACATCGTGGAGTCGAGGTGGCCGCTCGGCGAGCTGCGCCGCCGGCTCGGTGAGCTGGCCGGCAACCTGAAGGCAGAATTCGCCCTGACCGACCGCGATATACGGCCAAGGCTCGGCGTGCTCGTCAGCCAGCAGGCCGCCTGTCTCTATGAGCTCCTCACCAAACAGCGCGCCGGTGAGCTGGCCACCGATATCCGCATCGTCATTGGCAACCACGACACGCTGCGCCCGGTCGCCGAATCCTTCAATGTCGCGTTTGAGCACGTTCCTTCCGGGCCGGGCGACGACCACGAGGCCGTCATGCTGAAGCTGCTCGCCGCCGCCGAAGTCGACCTGGTCGTGCTCGCCCGCTACATGCGGATTCTCTCCGGCGATTTCGTGGCGGCCTACGCCAACCGGATGATCAACATCCACCATGGCTTCCTGCCGGCATTCAAGGGCTCCAACGCGTACCGCCAGGCCTGGGAGCGCGGCGTCAAGGTCATCGGCGCCACGGCCCACTTCGTCACCGCCGACCTCGACGAGGGTCCGATCATCGCCCAGGCGGTCACGCCGGTCACGCACCAGCACTCGGTCGCCGCCATGACCGTCGCCGGCCGCGACCTGGAGAAGCGCGTGCTGGCGGAAGCCGTGAAGGCCGCGGTCGAGTCCCGCATCATCCTGCACGGCCGTCGCACGGTGGTCTTCCATCCGTAGCGCCGCCGCCGGGCGAGCCTCAGTCCGGCTCGGCGACCAGGGTTCCTGGAGGGCTCAGTCGGGCCCGGCGACCTGCGCCAGCTCCGAGGTCCCGTCCAGGCGGTAGCGGCGGCCGCAGGCGCAGGCGAGCGCATCGTCCAACCGCCGCCCACAGGCGCACACCCAGCCGATCCGGCGCGCCGGGTTGCCGGCCACCAGCGCGTGGTCGGGCACGTCGCGGGTGACCACAGCGCCGGCCGCGACGAAGGCGTGCCGGCCGATGGTCACCCCGCAGACCACGGTGGCGTTCGCGCCGACGGTGGCACCGCGGCGCACCAGGGTGGGCACCAGCTGCTCGGGCGCCTTCCGGAACCCGACCCGTGGCGTCAGGTCGTTGGTGAACACCATGTTCGGCCCCAGGAAGACCTCGTCCTCCACGGTGACGCGGTCCCAGACCAGCACGGCGTTCTTGACGGTGACGCGGTCGCCGAGCCTGGCGCCGCCCTCGACGAAGGCGTGGTCGCCGAGGTTGCAGTCGGCGCCGACCTCGGCGCCCTCGAGCACGTGGGCGAAGGCCCAGATGCGGGTGCGCGGCCCGACCCGGTCGCTCTCGCACAGCCCCATGGGATGGACGAACACCGACGGGTCCAGCCCCGCGGCGCGGTTCTCGACGGACATGCCGGCAGGGTACGCTCGGGCGGGGGGAGCCGCAGCTCGGGTGGGGCGCAGGTCAGGGGGCGTCACGGCGTCAAGCCCTGGCGCGACTGGCTGGGATGACGGCGATGGCGGACTCCCCCGCCCGCACGCGCATGCCCGGCCGCACCCGCACCTCCAGGTCCGGGCGTGCCGGAACCACGACGTCGACCTGTGAGCCGAAGCGGATGACGCCGATCCGCTGGCCTAGCGTGACCTGTTGCCCCTCCTCGACGAAGGACACGATCTGGCGGACGAGCCGCGAGGCGATCTGGACCACGGCGACCTGGAGGCCGTCCCGTTCGATGACCGTGGTCAGGCGCTCGTTCTGGAACGCCGTGTCCGGGTTCTTGAGGGACCCGAAGCTCCCGGCGAAGTGGCGCCGGAGCGTGATGGTGCCCGCGATGGGCGCTCGGTTCACGTGGACGTCCAGGAAGGTCATCCCGATGCCGAGCACGACGGCGTCCTGGTGCCGCAACGGGGTGCGGGTCAGCTCCTCGAGCGTGCGCTGGTGGCCGCGCTTGCTGACCGCGGGAAGGACCCCGGCCCGGACGTGACGGACGTAGACCACCTCACCGTCGGCGGGACTGGTGATCAGGCCCTCCGACATCGGGACGGTGCGCTCCGGGTCCCGGTAGAACCGGTATGCCAGCACAGCGACCGCGCAGGTCATGGTCAAGGCCCAGACGAGCACGGCGACGACGATGCCGGACAGGCCGAGGAGGCTGCCGAGCCCGACCACGGCCAGGCAGGCCAGCGCTCCGGCGCTGAGGGTGAACAGCGACGCTCGGGCCAGGCCGAGCTCCCACTTCCACGCCAGCGGCAGGACGGTCGCCCAGGCGAGCAGGACGCCGATGAGAAGGTACGTCAGCATGCTAGAACCCTCGCTTGAGGAGCAGATACGGGAGCAGGGTCAGCTCAGCAAGGCCCGGCAGCGGGTCGTCGAGGCTGAAGACGGACTCGACGTCGGCTCCCAGCACCGACCGCCAGTAGGCGCTCCATCGGAGGTGGCCGCGGAGCAGCTCCCGCAGCCCTGTCGGGAGATCGGTGACCAGGCGGATCCATCGCACGCCGGCCCGGGCCCGGCTGGGCTCGATTCGCTCCCCCAGCTGATCGGCGAACAGCAGGTACGGGAAGTCGACGCCGGCGCGCTGCCCCAAGGTGTGGTAGCCCCAGGTTCGCGCGTTCACGTCCAGCAGCTTGTAGTGACCGTCACGCGGATCGAGCTTGTACTCGAGCTCGACCAGCCCGTAGTAGTCGATCGCTTCGAGGAAGCGCTGGGACAGGGTCTCGAGCAGCGGCAGCTCGGTCGTCTCGGCCAGGGTGCTGGCGCGCCCGAACTCGGGTGGATGCTGGCGGCGCCGGCGGGCGACCATGCTGCCGACGGCACCGCCCTCCTTGAAGAAGGCGCAGTACGCGAACTGCTGCTCGCCGTCGCCCGGGATCAGCTCCTGCACCATGACCTCGCCGGGACCGGTCAGGGCCGCCGCCTGCTGGAAGCGGCCGGCAAGCTCGGCCCGGGCGTTCACCTTCCAGGCCTTGACCTTGGTGGCGTAGAGGAAGTGCTCCTTGATCGCCGGCTTGATCACCAGCGGTGGGGCGGCGTCGACCGCTCGGAGGTCCTCCAGCCGCCGCGGGTACCAGGTTCGTGGGACCGGGATGCCGAGCTGGCCCGCCAGCGTATAGGTCTTGCGCTTGTCCCAGGCCCACTGCACCGAGGCCCAACCTGGAGTCGGCACCCTGAACCGCGTGAGGAGCCGTTGGCGATGGTGGGACAACGCCGCAACGGTCTCCTCGCGGGTGGGATAGAGCACCCAGCCCTCGACGTCGAGACGGTCGGCGACCCGCAGCAGCGCCTCGACCGTCCAGCGCTCGTCACGGAGGCTCTCCACGCCGACCGCGTGGGTGGCGAAGCGGGAGAAGCGCGCGATCGAGCGCTCGTCGTCGACGACGCAGACCGGCACCCCCCTTCGGCCCAGGCTTCGAACGATCCCCAGGCCCTGGTAGTCGCCTCCGACGACGATCGCCCCCGTGGTCCGGCTCATGCGGTCACCTCCTCCGCCGGGTCTTCCACCGTGTGTCGAGCGCTCGGTGCGCGAGGGGCATCAGCCGGTCGAGCTGCGGCGCGAAGCGGCGGAGCGCGCTGGCCAGCGGCGGCCGGTATGTGCGGTCGTAGGTTCCGGGGAAGGCCGTCACGTCGCCGCCGAACCCGAGCTTGAAGTTCGCCAACCCGTTGGCGGAGAGGTCCGGGGGGTGCTCGCTGAGAAGTGCCTGGCCGATCGACCGCTCGAAGCCTTCGAAATCGTAGTAACGGTGCCCTCGCGCCCGTCCCCATTGCATGCCGGCCCAGTGCAGCAGCTCGTTCGGCCGGATGTTGCCGCGCGTTCCCGACCAGCCGCCTGCCTTGTAGACCGTGCTGTCCCCGTATCCGAGGAGGAAGTTGCTGGAGAGCGCCGCGCCTTCGTGCTCGGCGATGAGCAGGCACGCGTGGCCTCGGGCTGCGAACGTGCGCCACATCCGCTGGTAGTACGTCTGGGGATGGGCGGAGAACCCCTGCCGCCGAGCGGTGGCCTCGAGCAGTCGCGTGAACGTCCCCAAGTCCGCCTCCCCGCCCTCGCGGATCTGCACGCCGAGACGCTGCGCCTTCCGGATGTTCGTCCTGGTGTTGCGGCGCATCGTGGCGAGCAGTGCCTCCGGGGGGCGGCCCAGGTCGACCCGCACGGTGACGGCGGGGGCGACGTCGAGCGCGCTCTCGACGAAGCCGTGGGCCTGCAGGACGACCGCTATGTCACCACGGCCTGGTGGCGGCTGGACCTTGAGGTACAGGACCCGCTCCCGGACCGCCAGCTCGTCCAGCGCCTCCAGGAGGGACTCGAGCGCCCGGGGATCATGGCCGGCGACCAAGGGACCGCGGGAAGCGTAGGCAATCGCGCCGAGCCACGGAACGGGCCGCAGCAGTACCTGGCATCCGGCAACGATGCCCTGTGGCCCGCGGAGCACGAGGCGCGCGCATCGCCAGCCCAGCGTCGCCTTGACCTGGGCCCACATGCTGGTCTGCTGGTAGGCGCCACCGACGGCGGCAGCCACGAAGTGGTCCCACTCCAGGTCGGACGGCTCCTGGCTGACCACCACGCGATAGCGGCTCAGTCCGTTCCCACCTGGCATCTTGTCGACCCTCCCTCCGTCCAGGACGTCGTCCGCGGATTCGCCATCACTCCGGAATCTGGTAGGTGACGGTGGCCTCACCGCTCGCCGGCCCGACGATCCGCCAGCCCGCGGCGGTCGGCTCGAGCTGGGATGCCGCCCGGCGGCGCCACCACTGGCAGACGTCCCGCGGCAGCGCCCGCCAGCCGCTGGCATCCGTGGCGAACCGTTCCAGCAGGTCCCGGTACTCGCCGACCAGGCGCTCCTCGAGCAGGTAGTCGGGGTGTGTGGTCAGCAGCACCATCCCGCCGTGCCTGCGCACGTGCTCGGCCTTCTCCCGCCAGAGCCGCCCGTCCCGCTGGGCGAGGATGACGAAGACCGTGTGATCCTGCGGGACCGTCATGGGCAGCTCGACCAGATCGTTGTTGAAGTAGGGCAGCCAGGTGCAGCAGCCGCCCGACTGGGGTTCGAAGGGGTCGGTGTCCGGATAGGACGAGTCGTACTCGAAGCCCAGCAGGGGCATCCATCCCCAGCGGCGGTGCGTGGCGGGCGACCGGTAGCCGACCGCGCCCCAGCGGTCGGCGTACTGGCGGATCGCCGGCAGGCGCTCGCTCAGGGTCGCAAGCGACTCGAGGTCGCGGCCGTCGTGGTACAAGCCGTGCACGCCCACCTCGAAGCCGTCGCGCCGCAGGGCCTCCACCGCGGCGTCGTCCACCGGGTAGCGTCTGGGGACGAAGTTCCAGCAGGACCGCAGGCCGTGCCGCAGCTCGACGTCCCTGAGCAGCTGCATACGCCGGTAGCCGACCGAGGTCTCCACGTCATGCGTCAGCACCAGCGCCCACCTGCGGCCATGCGGCCAGGGCGACAGCCACGGGACCGGCTGGCCCGCCACCTCGGTGACATGCCGGAACAGCCGAGCGTAGAGGTCGTGCAGCGACGGCTCGACCGGCCAGCGCGGGAACCGGGCGCGGGCCTGCATCCGGCTGAGCTGCCTGCGCATCCAGATCTGGCCGGCCCTTGGGATGGCCGGACGGGCGCGGTAGTAGGCCCCCAGGGCGAGTTGCCTGGCCGCGGCGTGCAGGCCCCCGCCGCCGGCCGTGCGATAGGCCTCGCTCCAGAAGTTCTGGATGATCTCCGCCGGGTCGTAGGGGAGAAAGACGCTTCCGTCGTCGCCGCGCCATTCCGAGGCGACGTGGTTGCCGCGCCGGTCCCATATGGGCGTCGAGCGAGTCCAATGCGTCCCGGTCCCGGCCAGCCACGGCCCACAGAGCTCGTCGGGGAGCACGTGGCCGTAGAGGCGGGCGGGGCCGAGCTGGTATCGGGCCGCGGGTGCCAGCTCCCCGAACGGCGATCGGGACCCCTCGAACGAGGGCCAACGCAGCGCTCGGCCGCGGTCTCCGTCGCCCCTCCAGCGCAGCTCGGCGCAGGCTCGCAGGGGGTGCCGGCTTTCACCCTCCGGCCATGGCCGGCGCCGGTCGGAGACGGTCCGGTACGGCACTCTGAAGTACTCGAAGAACAGGAACGGCCGCGAGCTCTCGAACAACGCGCTCACCTCGGTGACGGGGCCTTCGACGTGAACGGCTCGACGAGGTGCCCCATCCACCACGTGCCCTCCATCTTCGTCAGCAGCGCCTGGCCGAGTGCCAGCGCCGCCGTCACCTCCGGGTCCCGCGCGTGGACCAGCACTCGCGTGCCACTCGGGCGCAGGTAGCAGCGGCGCCGTGCGACCGGCTCGAACAACCGGGGTTCCAGGCGGCCTCGGAGCAGGGTGGCGCCGCTGCGCCAGGCGTCATGGAGAAGGTGCTCCAGTACCGCGTCGACATCGTCATCCGGCGCCACGAGCTGGACGACCTCGCCGACGCCGCCGGCCGGCAGGTACGCGACGTACCACCCGAGGACGCGGCCGTCAGGTGCGCTGACCAGCCGCCGGACGAGCGCCCCCCTGCTCGTCACCGCCGACATCTCGGCGAAGAGCCAGTCGAGGAACTCCTTGTCGTAGTCCGGCCGCAGGCGCAGCCCGTCGGTCAGGCAGGCAAGGTGGTCGAGGAGTGCCCGCGGCACCAACTCCTCGTCCCGGGTGGAAGGTCGCTGGACCTGCAGCCGGACGGCGGGCACGCGCCGCGTCCCGCCATCCAGCAGCGCGGTGACCGGGTGGGCGGCCCGCTTCCAGGACGGGTTCCCGGAACGCTCGAGCAGGTAGTCGCTCGCGAACCGGAAGGGACGGAAGAAGCGCACCCAGCCGATCGAGGGGAGGGGGGCGGTCATTCCTCCGAGCCTCTCCCACATGCGCCGTACCGGCCCCGCGGCCGTGTCGGTGATCGTCAGGTCCTGGGGACCGGCCAGGTAGCTGCGCAGCAGCAGCGCACCCACGCCTCGCTCACGCACCGCCGGATCGGTCACGAACCATTCGCTGTAGCGCAGGCGCAGGGGCTTGCCGTCGAAGCGCAGGCGGCGGACGTGCGAGCCGATGAAGCCCTCGACGGCGCCATCCCGGCTCGTGGAGACGAGCGAGGGCAGCTCAGGGTCAGCCCACGGGTGGTCGAGGACCATGCGGCCGAGATAGGCGCCGAGGCCCGGCGGGGGCGTGGGGGAGCCGGATCGCATCACCCGCTCGTAGAGGCTCGCGACCCCGGTGAGGTCGTCCCTCTCCAGGGGACGGATGGAGCTCACGCCGAAGCCCTCGTCGCCCGGGGCCGATCCGGGCCGCGGGCCAGACCGGCCACCAGCGCGACCCAGGTGTCGAGCCTGTGGCGGGCCTCGATGAGCGCACGGCCCACCCGTCCCATACGCTCGGCCTCGGCCGGATGGCTGAGCAGGTACTCGAGCGCCGCCCGGAGCGCCCTGGGATCACCGGGCGGCACGTAGATGCCCTGTTCCCCGTCGCGGATGACGTCCACCTGCCCCCGCGTCCGGGTGACGACGACCGCCTTGCCCATGGCCATCGCCTCGCAGATGGAGGTCACGCCCACGTCCACGTCCCCGTCCAGGAGCGGGATCACGACAAAGCGTGACCGCGCGTAGAGGCGGCGCAGGTCCTGAGCGTTCACCTGCTGGCGCACCCGGACGTTCGGCGATAGGGCGCCGCCGGCGGTCTGGCGGCTTGTCACGGCGAACTCGGCGCTGGGGTCCCCCGCCGGTCGCAGCACCGTGCTCCCGACCGCCAGCTCGGCCCGCACCCTGAGCCCCTGAAGCGCCTCGAGCAGGGTTGGATAGTCACGCCGCTCGGAGCCGACCGAGCAGATCATGTTCTCCACCGGCTCGTCGACCGGGTGCCAGAAGCGCTCGTCCACCGGCTGGAGGGCGTGGTGCAGCTTCTCGCGCGGAACGCCGAGCCGGCTGGCGGCGACCTCCAGCTGCACACTGCTGGAGCTGGTGATCTCGCCGATGTGCGAGTGCGCCTTGAGCGGCCAGAGAAAGACGGCGTTCTTCGGCGGCGAGAGCCACGCCGAGATCAGCACCATGTCGCGGCGTGACCTCGTCAGCTTGAACAGCAGCGCGAGCGGCAGTCCGAGCCGGTCGGCCTTGACGACCAGGTGACCGCAGCGGTCGCGCCGCAGGAAGCCTTCGACCACCTGCCCGAGCGAGATTCCCGTGCACCGCGCGACCATGCGGGCCGTCCTGGTCGCCCGCTCGGTCATGAACCGCATGTCGATGATCTCGGCGCCCAACGCGCGAGCCAACTCGACGTAGTCCGTGCGCGGGGCGGCACCCACCGCCGCCATGCGCTCGAGCGCGGCGCAGCTCTCCTGACCGGCCCAGGTGGGAACCAGGAGGAGGCTGCGATACGTCTTGTCATCCATAGGCCAGTCTTGTGCCAGTTGGAGGGGCAGCTGCTTGGGCTTGGGAGCGCCCGCCGAGCAGCCGCGCATACGTCACGACGTCGTTTCCCTTAGTTCCGGGCACTCGGGTGATACATCCCGTCTGGTTGGCGAGGGACGGCCGGGCCATCGCTCGTTCGCAGCGACCTGAGCGAGCTCGGCGCACCGCCGGCGCACGCCAGAGCGAGCAGGGCGAACAGCACGTCGCTGGACCCGCGCGTGGTCAAGTGAGGATCGAACGTCGTCAGTACAGCCAGGACCACCAGGCTGGCGAAGCTGGCGACCGCCGCCACGCCAAAGGCGTCGGTCCGGGCGCGCGCAATGTGGGCGGTGGTGCGGATCGACACCCAAAGGAAGGCGAAGAAGGTGAGCAGCAGCGGGATACCGCCGGTCCAGAGCAGCTCCGTGTGACCGCTCTCGATCCAGACGAACTGCGTCCCGGTGATGGAGAGGTCGATCCGAGCCGACGGCCGCACACCGAGGACCCAGTGAAAGTGCGAGAACAGCTGGGGCCAGAAGTAGGTCCGGAGGTTGTTGAGGCGTCCCTGCCATCCCTGCGGCACCCCCGACAGGGTGGCGAACCCGCTCAGCCGGCGGTCCACGACCGGCTTGAGCAGCAGGCCAGCAAGGACAGCGGTCGGGACGGAAACCGCCGCGACGCGCCAGGGACGACGGGTGATCAGCCCGAGCGCCATCACTCCCACGACCAGGCCGATGACCCCCGAGAACTGGCCGGACGCCACGGTGCCGAAGACGAACAGCGCCAGCGCCAGGATCAGGACCAGCCGGTGCCGGCTACCGCGGACGAGCAGGGCCACGGCGATTCCAAGGTTGATCACCATCAGGTCGGCCACGGCGAACGAGGAGGCGACTGTCGAGGTGCCCCTGTTGAACTTCAGGGCATCCGCTTCCCCGAAGGGGGCGTAGTAGCGCGACAGGAGATCCGGCACCCCGAAGAGCTTCAGCGACTGCAGGATCGCGACGATCCCGACGATGCTGGCGCTGACCATCGCGAGCACCAGGCACCGGCGGACCTGCCGCTCGGTTCGGATCGCCGTTCGGAAGATGAGGTAGATCCCATAGCACTTCCACAGCAGCAGGCTGTACTGGAGGTCGTCGGCGGTGACCTGGTTGCCCCGGGCCAGCATCCACAGCAAGGGGAGCACCGAGCCCGTGACCGCCATGAGCACGATCGTGGCGTCGACCGCCCGGAGCCGCGGGGCCCGCACCCCGACGGTCACAAGCCGCATGCTTGCGTTGAGCAGCACCCCGAGCGCGACCAGCAGGGTGAGCGCCTCGCTCGGGCGCAGGAGCGGAACGGCCATGCCGCGGTCCATGCCGGCGATCAACGGCGTGGCGAGCAGTAACAGGTACGCCCCCAGCGGGGGGTGGACGCAGACCGCCGCGATCAGGATCGCGGCGGTCACGCCGGCCAACGCCAGCGCCTGGGGCACCGTGGCGAGGGCGCCCAACGAGATCGTCGCGAGCACGACGCCGGCAGCCGCTCCAAGGAGGAGCATGGCCAGGCTCGGGCTCGACCGCGCCCGGCTCAGCGGCGCCTGGTTCAGCATGCGCCCCCCCGTACCTGGATACCGCCCGCACGTGCGGCGCTCAGCAGGGTGCGCAGCTCCGGCGATCGCCACAGGCGCTGCAGGGCCACGTAGACGGTGATTCCCACCAGACTTGCGGCCAGCAGACCGGCCAGGGAGGACAGCTGACCACCCGATGAGGTGGGGATCATCCTGGTCGCGAGGTAGACGGGCCCCGCCATGAGTCCCGCGCCGGCGAGCGCTCGCAGGATCCCCGGCGTGGCCCGCTCGCCGCTCTCTGGCAGCCGACGCATCACACGGTGCGACAGATGCCACCCCGCGGCGAGCGAACTGGCGGACATTGCCAGGCCGAGCACGAGGAGCACCCAGGCACCGGGTGGGAGCATGAAGGCGACCAGCATCCCGGCGAGCGCGATCGCCGTGCACAACGCCTGGGAGTAGAACGGTGATCGAGCGTTGTGGCGTGCGTACGACGCCTGCAACGCGACCTCGAATCGTGCGTCCCCTATGACGCTCGTGGACAGCCCGATCAACGCCGCGGCGATCAGGGCCACACCGGATGTCGCGGCCATCTCGCCGAACGCGACGGCGTGGGCCAGCCGCCCGGCCAGCACGATGAAGGCGACCGCGGCCGGAACGGTGAGGAAGTGGACGAGCGCCATCGCTCGAACGACCTGGTGCCGAAACTGGTGGAGCCTGCCCTCCACATGCAGGCGGGCCAGCTCGGGGAGGACGGCCACGCTGACCGGAAAGGCACCCACTGCCAGCGACAGGGCCAGGAAGTTGAACGCGAGCTGGAACGCAATCACCCCACCGGGCACGCTGTTGGCCACCACGAGGACCGCGAACAGGCGAAGTGACCTGACAGCCGCGTAGCCGAGGGACGGGACGGCACGACCGAGGAGCTGGCGCACCTCGGCATCGCGCCAGCCGGCGCGCGGGAGCAGCCGGATCCCCAGGCGGCGGGCCCCCCACCACTGCGCGGCCGCATGCAGCACCACCGCGGCGGTCGCTCCCAGGCCGAGCACCAGCACCTGCGCCAGGGTGACACGCTCGATGCTGGTCCCGGTCCCAAAGAGCGCCCCGTAGACGCCCAGCGTGGCGATGACCCCCAGGTTCTCCACCGCGGGGGCCGCGTACGCCAGCGCGAACCGGCCGTGGGCGTTCATGACCGCGATCGCGGTCGTCGCGACCCCGTAGAGCAGCACCTGGGGCATCAGCAGGACCAGGAGCAGCCAGCCCACCCGCTGCTGCGCGAGCGCGGCGGAGGGATCTCTCACGCCCAGGGCGAACAGGCGCAGCAGCAGCGGCCCGGCCAGGATCCCCATGATGGCGACGACCAGGAAGGCGAGCGTGACCATGCCGAGGAAGGCGCCCGCCACGCGCTCGACCCCTCGCGGATCTCGCGCGTCGACGTGCGGCACCAGGGAGGGGACGAGCAGGGACAGGAAGAGCGAGCCCATCAGCAGGTCGTAGATGATCAGGTTGGGGAGCTGGTTCATCGCCTGGAAGGTGTTGCCGAGGTAGGTGGGCCCGAGCACCGCCGCGATGACGGCGATCCTGGCGAAGCCGGTGACGCGGCTGACCAGCACCCAGAACGCGACCGACATCGAGTTGCGCGCCACCGTGGAGAAGCCGGCCGGGTCCACCTGGTCGTGCTCAGCGGTCCCCGTCACGAGCCATCGCCTCCACCGCGGAGGAGGTCGCGCCGGCGCGGCCACAGCGCCGCCACCGCGACGCCGGCCGTCGCGAACAGGCCGGCCAGCATCCCGACCGCCAGTGACTGCACTGCCCGCGGCTTGAGCCGACCCTCCAGCGGGTGCGGAGGCACCAGCAGCGACACGTTGGGTTCGACGAACCGCTTGCTCTCCAGGGCGGCCAGCTCGCTCTGCAGATTTCTCAACCGCTGGAGGGCCACGGTGGAGGCGGCTTGCAGGGTCTGCTCCTCGACGCCCGGCGGCTGCCCGGGCGACCGCTCGCGGGACAGCCGGTCCAACCGGTTGAGCATCCCCGAGACGCTGCCCGACAGGAACTTCACCTCGCGCTTGAGCTCGACGGCGGCCGGGTTGACCGACGGGACGTCCGAGGTCACGAAGCGGCTCAGGTACTGGTCGGTGACCGCCTTGGCCACCCGCTCGGCGGTGGCCCGGTCCGGATCGGCAACCGTGATCCGTACGATGTCGCTCTGGCTCGGGAGGTCGACCGTGAGCGCCTTCTCGAGCTTGTCGACCGGGATGCCGGTGCTCTGGGACACCGGCCCGATCACGGCGAGGCTGCGCAGGATCAGCGGCTGCGTGCCCACGTCGCGTTGCGCCCTGAAGTCGGAGAGCTCGCCGCTCGGCTGGAAGACGACATCGGCCTGGGCGCCGTAGACCGGCTGCTGGAGGCGGTCGAAGGCGAGCGCGGTGGCGGCGGAGACGACCACGAGCGTCACCCCGAGCGACACGATGAGCCGGAAGCTCAGGAACCTCCGCAGCCGGACGCGGACGAGGCCGGGGGCGATACCGTCGCCCTGCTCCGGCCGGCGGGTGCGGGTCGTCGGGCCGCCCGGCTCCGGCGGGCGGCGGGCGGTGCGGTCGGTCTGGGTCATCGGGCCCCTCCACGCAGCACGACCGGCACGGTCATGGCCAGGATGGACAGGTACAGCCGGAGGCTCCGCCGCGTGACGTACTCGACGTCGAGGTCGAGGGCTTCGAGCATGCTCAGCTTGCTGCGGCCCCGCACCTGCCAGAGCCCGGTGATGCCCGGTCGCACCTCGAACCGCCTCCGGTGGTGCGGCTCGTACAGCGACACCTCCCACGCCAGGGCGGGGCGGGGGCCGACCAGCGACATCTCACCCCGCAGGACGTTGAAGAGCTGGGGAAGCTCGTCCAGGCTGGTGCGGCGGAGCAGTCCGCCCACGGGCGTGACCCGCGGGTCCCGCTCGAGCTTGAAGAGCCCGTTCGACTGGCACGGACGGGGGTCCGAGCCGCTCAGCATCGAGGTCACGTACTCGCGATGGATCCGGTCGTCGCAACCGACGCGCATGGTGCGGAACTTGTACATGACGAACGGGCGCCCCAGGCGCCCGACGCGGGCCTGGCGGAACAGGGCCGGTCCGCGGCTCGTCGTCAGGACGAGCACCACCACGACCACGAGCAGCGGGGCGAGCACCACCAGGGCCAGCGCGGCGATGGCGATGTCGAGCGCGCGCGTGACCGGCTCCAGGAGCGGCTGGCCGCTCGCCGCCGCCGGAGGCGCCAGCCGCATGGTGTGTCCCTGCATCGTCACGCTCCCGCTTGCTCGCGACGCGCCGAGCCGCCGCGTCGCCTCGGACCGCTCGCTGGCGCTGTGCCGGCTCACCCGTAGACCCGATGGACCTTGTGGTCGCCGTACGCCGGCACCGCCTCGAGGGCGACCGGCATGCCTTCGGCCAGCGAACGCGTCGCCGCCTCCAGCACCTCGATCACGGCGAGGCCGTTCTCGCCGTCCGTGAGCGGCTGGCGACCGGTACGAATGCACTCCAGGAAGTGCTGGTCCTGGATGCTCAACGGCTCCTGCAGCGAGATGAAGGGGGAGACGATGCCGCCGTAGCGGTACGACATGGGCAGGCCGTGCAGAGCGTCGTCCTTGGACGCCGCCACGACGCCCTTGTCGTAGATCCGCAGTCGCTCCTGATCGGCCAGGTCGTCGTACACCGCCATCTTCCGGCTGCCGACCACGGTCATGCGCCGGACCTTGCACGGGTCCAGCCAGCTCACGTGGATCTGGACGATGATCCCGAGCTGGGGATAGTGCAGCCGCAGGTAGGCGACGTCCTCGAGATAGGTGTGGGCGTGGGAGGAGCCCCATGACTGGACCGTCGTGGGCCTGGAGCGGAGCAGGTAGTTGATGATCGAGACGTCGTGCGGCGCGAGATCCCAGATGACGTTGATGTCGCTCTGGTAGACCCCGAGGTTGAGGCGCGCGGTGTTGATGTAGTAGACGTCGCCGAGCTCGCCCGAGGTGATCACCTCGCGGAGCTTCCAGACGGCGGCGTTGTACTCGAAGGTGTGCCCAACCATCAGGATGAGCGAGGCCGCCTCGGCCTCGTCGATCAGGCGGCGCGCGTGCGCCGTGCTGGTGGTCATGGGCTTCTCCACGAGCACGTGCTTGCCGGCACGCAACGCCTGCAGCGCCAGGCCCAGGTGCGTGCCGGGCGGGGTCGCGATCACCAGCGCGTCCACGTGCGGGAGGGCCGAGGCGAGGTCGCGGAACGACGGCAGTGACGAGAACGACCGTTGCAGGGCGAGCAGCCGGTCCTCGCGTGCGTCGATGGCGACGATCTGGTCGACGTCCTGCACGTTCTGCAACACCCGGAGGTGCTTCGATCCCCAGTATCCGCAACCAATGACCCCGATGCGCATGCTCCCCCCTAGCGCTCAGGCATCCTCGAGCTCCAGGCTCATCCGGAGATAGGTCAGGTCTCCCCCGGCGCCTGCCGTCGTCGAGCGCACGCGGAATCCGGCGGCTCGGTACAGGCGGATGGCGGGGAGGTTCCCGGCGTGCACGTCCAGCCAGAACCGCCGGAAGCCCAACGTCTCGCCGCGCGTGACGTAGGCGCCGACCAGCTGCGAGCCTCGGCCAGCCCGGCGGGCGGCGGCCGCCACACCGAGCTTGCTCAAGTAGAAGACGTCATCCGGGACCGGCGCGAACAGGCGGCGGGCGGCGCGCATCCGGTCGATGAGCTCCTCGCGCCGCCCCCGGCCCGCCGCTCCCATCGCCGCGACCGCGTCCGCCCTGCGGCACTCCCGCAGCCGCGCGCCATCCAGGGCGATGAACCCGCCGGTCGCCCGCTCTCCTTCCTTGAGCAGGACCGCCCGCCCGACGAAGACCTCCGAGGAGGGTCGCACCATCCACTCGACCAGTGCCGACGACGCTTCGGCAGGGCTTCCGAAGAACCAGTCGTAGTAGGGGTTGCCGGCCTCGTGGACCCACGGGAGCACGTCCGGCACCCACCGCACCACCTCCCGCTCGTCGGTCAGCGGCCAGATGGTGATCACCGCCATTCCCCCGCTCCCGTCGTCATGGCGTCCGCCAGCTTCCAGAAGCGCCGGTCGTAGACGACGGCCGGCGCTCCCGCCTGCAGCCGGGTCGAGACCGCCTCCCCCAGCAGGATCGTGTGGTCACCGCCGGACAGGCGGGCGGCGGTATGGCATTCGAGGACGACCAGGGCGTCGCGCAGGACCGGAAGCCGCAGCTCGCCCAGCTCGAACGCGTCCGGGCCGAACTTGTCGATGCCCTTGGTCGCGAACCGGCGCGCCAGCTCGGCGTGTTCCGCGCCGAGGATGTTGACGGCGAACCGCTCGACCACGCTGAAGGTCGGGTGGCAGTTCGCCGAGCAGTCGAGGCAGACGAGCACCTGCGGCGGCTCGCGTGACACGAAGGCGAACGCGCTCGCCGTGAAGCCCCATCGCCGCCCCGCACCGTCGACGGTGGTGACGATCGTCACGCCGCTGGGGAACCGCCGCATGGCCTCGCGGAAGGAGGCATGGCCCACAGTCGCACCCATGCCGTTTGGTTGCGGTGCCAGCCCGCGTCGACCGCCCATCAGCCAGCCTTCACCGCTTGGCCCTGCAGTCGTGAGATGAACTGCGCGACCGCGCTGATCGTGCGGAAATCTTCGGGGTCGAGCTCGGCCGCCATGACGTCGACCTGGAACTCCTCCTCGAGGTGAACCAGCAACTCGACCAGAACCAGCGAATCCAGCAGCCCCCCGCCGATCAGATCGGTGTCGGTGGACTCCACCTCGATGCTCAGCGTCTCCGAGAACAACCGCCGGATACGGGCGTCGAGGGCGCCGTCAGCGGTCACCCCGCGACCTCCTGCGCGAACAATCCCCGCAGCATGGCCCGGTCGATCTTGCCGTTGGAGTTCTTGGGCAGGCGGTCGAACTCCTTCCAGCGCGAGGGAAGCATGTAGCTGGGCACCAGCCTTCTCAGCTCCCCGCGGAGATGGCTGGCACCGGTGCCGTCGGCCGTCGCGTACGCGCAGCAGATGGCGGTGTTGTCGAAGTCCCCGGTCGGCACGCCGATCACGGCGCATTCCCGCAGACCCGCCAGGCTGTTGAGGGCCGCCTCGATCTCGCCGAGCTCGATCCGGTACCCGCGACTCTTGATCTGCGAGTCGGCGCGACCCACGAAATGGAACATCCCGTCGGGCGTCATCCTGGCGAGGTCGCCGGTCCTGTAGATCCGCGCCGTGGGATCATCCGACCGTGGGTCGGGAAGAAAGGCCGCGCGCGTCTTCTCCTCGTCACGCCAGTAGCCCGGGCTCAGTCCAGCGCCGGCGATGTAGAGGTCGGCGATCTCACCCACGGGAGCCGGCCTGAGGGTCTGATCGAGGAGGAGCAGCTCCTCGCCGGCGCAGGCCATCCCGATCGGGACCTTCTCCGTCTCGCTACTGGGGAGCTCGGGCATGGTGTAGTAGCTGCTCGCGATGGTCGCCTCGGTCGGGCCGTAGAGGTTGGTGAACTGGACGCCGGGCAGGCGCTCCATCCAATAGAGCAGCGTGGGCGTGGGGAGCACCTCACCGCACCACAGCACGCGCTTCAGCGCCGGGAAGTCGCCACGGCCGAGCGCGTCGAACTTCGCCATGTAGGTCATCGTGGAGGGGACCGAGAACCACTGCGTGAGCTGCGACGAGCGGATGAGCTCGGCGAGCTTGTGGGGCGCGAGATTGGTCTCCGGCGGCACCAGGTGCAGCTCGGCCCCAACCGACAGCGTTCCATAGATGTCGAAGGTGGACAGGTCGAAGACGAGCGGCGGGTGTCCCGAGATCCGGTCGCTGGCGGTCATGCCGAAGTAGCCCGTGGCCCAGGTGATGAAGCTCGCCACGTTGGCGTGCGTGATCATGACCCCCTTGGGCGCTCCGGTCGAGCCCGAGGTGAACAGAAGGTGCACGATGTCGTCGCCGGAGCCGCGGGAGGCGGGCGGCGAGGCGGCGTAGCCGGACCAGTCGGATCTGGTGAACATGCTCTGAACGCTCCGACCGACCAGGGGCGTCGGATCGATCGAGCCGACCGGCACGCCGTCGAGATCGCCTCCCTCGACCAGGTCGTCGAGGAGGTCGCGGGCCGCCTGGCTGGCGAGCACCAGCCGCGGCTCCGCTGACCGCACGATCCGCCGCAGGCGCGCCGCCGGGCTGGCGATGTCGATCGGGACGTAGATGCAGCCGGCCTTCAGGGTCGCGAGCATGCTGACGACCGCCCAGGGGGACTTGGTGAGGAACAGCGCGACCCGGTCACCCGGCTCGCAGCCGGTGTCCTGGAGCACCCGAGCGAGCCGGTTGCCCGCCTCCTCCAGCTCTCCGTAGGTCAGGCTGTCGTTCCCCATGACGATCGCCCGCTTGCCGGCGTTCCGATCGGCCTGGTGGGTCACGCGGTCCTGCAGGAGTCCGGTCATCGGTTCACCAGCCCCATCGCACGCTCGAACACCACGCCGACGTGCTCGAGCTCCTCCCTCGACGCGGGAATGTCGAGGATGAACGTTCTGAACCCGTGGTCGAGGTAGCGCGCCAGCTCGGCGCTGACGCGCTCGTAGCTGCCGACCAGGTACGGACAGAAGGTCTTGTAGTTCTGGAAGGGGACCAGCCAGTACGGGCTCTCCTCGGATGGGGACTGCTCGCCAAGCTGCGAGAGCTGGTGGTGCCAGTGCGAGTCGGACACCCGCATGGCCATCCCGTGGGCGATCTGGCCCTTGCGGTCCTCGGGAAACCGTTGCCGGGCCACCGTCCAGGCCGCGTCCGCCGCCGGCCTGGCGATGACGCCGATGCGCATTCCGGTGGCGACGTCGTCATGGAGCGGCGCCTCGCCGAGCTGCTCGACCGGCGCCGGATACTGCACGCCGATGGCACCGATCGCTCTGGCCGCCGCCAGGCCGGCCGGGGAAGACCCGGAAATGAGGATTCCCGGGAAAAGCTCAGCGGGCAGCGGCGGCGTCATGCGCAGATTCGCGACCCGGTAGTACCGCCCCTCGAAGGAGATCGGCCCAGAGCCCGAGAGCAGCCGCTTGATCAGCAGCGTGTATTCGACGGTCCGCTCGTAGCGCTGGTCGTGTGGCGTGGTGTCGTTCAAGGCGACCAGGTCGTTCTTGAAGCCGCCCGCCAGCATGTTCAGGTAGATACGGCGTCCGTGCAGATGTCCAAGCGAGGCCACCATCTTGGCGGCCGTGTACGGGTGCATGTACAGGGGTTGCACCGCGACCAGTGGGCAGATCCCCTCGGTCGCCTGGAGGATGAGCTGCGCGGCGAGCCACGGGTCGACCAGGCTGTTGTCGCTGTAGACGAGGATCCCCCTGCACCCCACCTCCTCGCTCCAGCGCGCGATCTCCGCGACCTGCTGGCGATACCGCGCTCCGTCGCTGTCCTTGGACTGGGGGCAGGTGGAGAACAGCTCGATCCCAGCCGAGCCAGGCATGCCCGTGCCCATCACCATGCGGCTCGTGCAAGCGTGGCCTGATGCGACAGTGTGCCCGCCCGGGCCCCTGCTCGGGTGTACGCATAGACTGGCTGCATTGCCGTCCCCCCCGCAGTCTGATGACGTCGCCCTCGATCGCAAAAAAAGCGCCAGACGAAAGGCAGCCCCCGGTGCCGCTCTTGGCCAGACGATGCTATTTGCGGCGAACCGTGCTGCGCCTGCCGTGGCCCTTGATTGTCAGGAGATGCATAACACTCGCGGCCGAGAATGGCAAGACAGTTCGGCTGACTTTTGCGGCTGACCAGACTTGAACAGGGTTGAGGAATATTGCAGAAGCCGCTGCGGCGACCGGGCAACTTTAGGCTGGTCAAGATTTGTCAGGTCTCTGCAGGCTCGGCAAAACGGCTCATGATACTCTGCACACGTTCGGGTCCATCAGCAAACCTCCCACAGGACGCGGTCTGCGCCCTCCGCAACAGCAGGGATCCACCCCGGGCGAAGCGGCGTCAGGCCGCCCGCGGGAGTTGCGCCGCACGGTCAAAGGGAAGAGCTCGGCGGCGGCGGCGGTGCTGTGGCAGGCTTCGCTGGCCAAGGCGACCGTCGTCGCAGACCAGGTGAGGAGGGGCGGCTGCGGGTCACCCCTTCCACTGCCGCCAAGGCTTGCTCTGGTAGTATTCCTGCACCTTCTCGACGTAGCCGTTGGCGTCGGGATCCTTCCAGCCACCTGAGTAGTGGAACCCCACGCAGCCCCAGAGATCACCGGCACGGTAATCCTCGGGGAAATTCGCGTACTCCAGCCATCCTTCATAGCACACGCGCTGCATGCCAAGTGCGTAATCAACGTTGAAGGCCGTGGACCTCATCGAGTCCGGATACGTCCCGCGATGGATGTAGTGCTTGATCTGCAGCAGGCCGAAGCTCGTCGGGCATGGGGGGAAATAGCCGGGGGCACACTTGCTCTGGTCCGATTCCCAATCCCCTTTCATGCTCTGCCGCCACCAGCTTTCGCGCGCGGCCATGGCTCGGGTCACGTTGTCGTCGAACCCCCACTTGCACGAGGCCCACTGGATGATCTCATCGGTCGTGCCCCTGAAGTTGCCGTCGATACGGGGCTTCAGCATGGTGTTCGCGAGGCTGTTGACCCCTCTCCAGTCCGGGAGCGACACGGCTTGCGGGATCGTCCGGTTCGCGATCCGATTCCCCGGCCGAGGTTCCCAGGTTGACCGGCGAAGCCTCTCGGCACATTGTGCGTCGGAGGGAAGTGGTGAGCCGGGCGCCAGCGTCTCGAAGGTGGGGGCTTCCGGCGGTGGCGCCGCCGTTGGCCTCAGGCGCACAAGTGACGAGGTGAACAGGACGATTGCGACGAGGCTCACGGGCAGCAGCCAAAGCACCGGCCTGCGGAGGTGGATTGGCATGGAATGCATCTCCATGGAGGTGTCCTGTCCGGCCATTCAATACCAGGCGTTGATTCGATCAAGCGTTGGACGGACGGAGCGGATCTACCGCGGCACGCCGCCCGAGCGTCGGGGCCGCAGCGACGGTTCACGGGATGTGCGCCGACCATTCTTCAACGCGGCGGGACGGTGAGGTTCGAGCAGGCGCTCGACCATATTCCGGTAGACCTCTCGCTGGTGCGTCCAGCGGTAAGGCTCTGCGACCTCGGCGGCGCGCCTGACCAACCGTTGTCGCCGCTCCGGATCGGCATGCAGGGTTCGGATGGCGCGTGCGAGGTCCTCAGGGTCATCAGAGTCGAACAATTCGAAGCAAGAGGAGCCGAAAGTCTGCAGCACCGACCGGGTGCGGGAGACCACCAGGGGCTTGCGCATAGCTATGTAGTCGAACATTTTCCCGGCCAGCGTGATATCGCGAAAGGCGTCCCGCTTCATCGCCACGATGCCGATATCGGCGGCCGCGATGGCTTGGACGAGCTGCTCCTCGGGAACGAACCCCCCGCTGAAGCTCACCTTGTCCTCGACCCCCAGCTCTGCGACGAGCCGGCGCAGCTGATCGAGAAAGGACCCGTCACCATAGACCTCGAAGCGCAGCTCTGGGATCTCCTCGCGCAGGATGGCGACAGCCCGGATCACCGTGTCCAGGCCGTAGCGCTCCTCCACAGTGCCGTGGCAGATCAGCGTGAAGCGAGGATCTCGTCCCTGCCCGGGGCGCGGGTCGACTGGGTGAAACACCTCCTCGTCCGCGCCATCCATCACCACCGAGATCTTGCGCGCGTCGGCCCCGCGAGCCACGAAGGCGTCCATCATCTGCTCAGTCGGCGTGATCACCAGGTCGGCGAAGCGGATGCTGAGCTGCTCGAGGGCCGCGATGAGCAGGACGGCGGGGTGGCGGAGGCTGGTGCCGAACTTCGTGGCGAAGAACTCCGGCATGCACTCCTGAAGGTCGAGCAGGAGCCGGGCACCGAGCAGCCGGGGCACCGCGGCCGCGAAGACCAGCACGTCGGGAAGTGAGTGGACCTGCACGAGACGATATCGGCGCCGGACATGCAAGGCGGTGACCGAGCATGCCGCCGCGGCGAAAAACACCCCATACTCCATCAGATAGCGGACCGGCGCACCGCCACGCGCGTGCCGCAGCGGCAGCCGGCGTATCGTCACGCGGCCGTCTCGCTGCAGGCTCGGCTCGCCCTGCCCCCGGAGGCAGATGACGTCGACTTCGTGGCCTGACGCGGCAAGTACCGCGACCTCTCGGGCAACCCGCGGGTCAAGGGGCACGTAGTGTTGTCGAATAACGCAGATTCGGGTCATCCGCCTGCTCGATCAGCCTTGGTTCCGACAGAACGGAATAGGTCAGGCGCCTGGCGATGGCTCCTCGAGGAACCATTGGTAGACGGCCTGTGCCCGCACGCGCAGCGCGGCCAGCTCGGGCCGCAACCACCGCTCGCGGAGCGCGGCTTTCCTCGTCTCTTTCTCCGCCGAGGGAACCCACAGGTCCCTCGTCGGGAGCGGCTCGGGACGGCGCTGGCGCTCCCTGCGGAGTTCGTCCCGTGTCGCCAGCCCGGACTCGAACTCCAGCAGGATGCTGGACCTGGTGGTGCGCTCCTCGATCGGGGGACGCTCCCTGATCAGCTCAAAGCACTCACGCATGTTCGCCTCAGTGCGTACGAATTCCTTGAACGACGTCCCGAACCGCTCGTTGAGCCGTCGGATCACCGCTCCGAAGTCTTGTGTAACTTCGTTGAATTCACCTATGACGAAGCTGCGGCGGTAGGGACGGAGGCAGGAGTGGAATCTTGCATAGGCCACCAGGGCATCCCGGAGAGCCACATGTGGCTCCTGGACGAGCTGTGAGAGGATCGCGCCCTGCGGCTCCCGGATGAGCACCAGCGTCGGGATTCTCATCCTCGCCGCCGCGATCAGTTGAGCGGGAGCGTGCAGATGGTGGGCCATCCTCACGGGCTCGTCCTGCGCCAGCTGGAACGCGTAGACGGCAAAGGTGCCTGCCGACCGTGTGTAGCCGTCGATCACCAGCTGCGTTTGTGAACTGATCACCTCAGGTTCTGGGCCCGGATACTTGCGGCGCGCGAACGGAAGGTAGATGGCGGGATGCTCCGAGACCCGGGTCCGGAGCATGTGCCGGAGGCGGCGAACGGATGACACGGGCAGCTCCACGCCCAGCCGCTGCGACCCCTTCGGGCCCAACGACATACCCTCGATGAACCTCTGGCCGTCCCCGGCTTCCGTCGTCAAACGCTCGCTCACCGATCTCTCCCTCTAACGGGGTTCAGCGCCAGGTAGCTGGTCAGGGTCGGCCGGCTCGGACAAGGCGGGGGCCACTCGGTCGAGGAAGCCGCATTCGTACAGGTACTCCAGGATCTGTCTGGCGGCCTCCTCCGGTGGCTCGTTCCGCGTGTCGGTGACGATCTCGGCGTCCCGCGGTTCCTCATACGGGTCGGAGACTCCGGTGAACTGGAGCAGCAGCCCGGCACGAGCCTTGGCGTAGAGGCCCTTGGGGTCGCGCTGCTCGCATACCTCGAGCGGCGTCGCCACATGCACCAGCACAAACCCGCCCACGCCTTCGACCATTTGCCGCACCTCGCAACGCGTTCGGTCGTACGGTGCGATCGGCGCGCAGAGGGCGATCCCCCGGTGCTTGGTGATCTCGGCTGCGACGAACCCGATCCTGCGTATGTTGAGGTCACGGTCGTGCCGCGAGAACCCCAGCTCGTTGGACAGGTGCTGCCGCACGACGTCCCCGTCGAGCAGCGTGACAGTCCGGCCGCCGCGCTCCAGCAGCTTGAAGAGCAGCGCCTTCGCGATCGTCGACTTCCCGGCACCGGAGAGGCCGGTGAAGAAGACCGTGAAGCCCTGCTCGGAACGGGGCGGGAAGCCGCGGCGCAGTTCTACGGCCACCTCAGCGGGAGTGAACCATTCAGGTAGCTCGTCACCCTCCGCGAGCCGCCGTCTCAACTCGGTACCGGAGATCGAGAGCACTCGGGCACCCGGTGGGACCTCGCCCTCCTCGACGTAGGTCCCGGCGTCCTCCAGGTAGACCATCTGCCGGAACGGCATGACCCGCACCCCGAGCTCCGCCTCGTAGCGCTGTGCAAGTTCCTGCGCCTCGTACAGGCGGTAGAACGGACGGCCGCTCGAATCAAGCCCCGGACCGACCTGGTCCCTGCCGACGATGAAGTGCGTGGCGCCGTAGTTCCTGCGGATGAGGGCGTGCCACAGGGTCTCGCGGGGTCCGCCCATGCGCATCGCAAGCGGCAGCAGCGACAGCATCGCCCGGCCGGGAGGGTAGCTCGGCAGGAGCGCCTGGTAGCAGCGCACCCGCATGTAGTGGTCGATGTCGCCCGGCTTCGTCAGGCCGACGACGGGATGGATGAGTAGATTTGCGTCCGCCTGACGAGCGGCCCGCAGCGTCAGCTCCTGGTGGGCCCGGTGCATCGGGTTACGTGTGTTGAACGCGACGATGCGGCTCCAGCCACGCCGCGCGAACTCCACCCGTAGCTCAGCGGGGGTACGCCGCAGGAACCGGAAGTCCTGGTGCTCCGGCAGTTGCAGGACCTCGAGCGGACCTGAGACATGCCAGGGATTGGTCCGGTGGAGCAGGTGGTCGACGCCCGGGTGCGTGGAGTCGACAGTGCCGAATACCGCCTCCGCCTCCGCCTCCAGATCCGGGCGCCACACCTCCGTGACCTGAAGCGCCGCCACCATGACGCCCTCGGGATCCCGGAGCGCGAGCATCCCTCCCGACCGGAGCGAGGCGAGGACACTCTCGGGCAGGTCCAGCGTTACGGGCATCGGCCACAGCGTGCCGTCGGCGAGGCGCATCGACCGGCACACCGCGTCGTAGTCGTCTTCCCCAAGGAATCCGCGGAGCGGGGAGAACCCGCCGCACGCAAGGAGTTCCAGGTCGCAGAGCTGACGAGGCGTCAGCTGCCAGCTCGGCCATTCGGCGGCACGCTGTTTCAGCTCCGCGGCGCGGCCCGTCCCCACCAGCAGGTCAACGAGAACACCGCCGTGCGGATCAACTGAGGTGGCGGTCACGGTCCCCCCTCCACAGGGCGCCGTTGGCCACGTCGACCATGCGGCCATGACGCGGCCATCCGGCCCCACCGGGAGGCCACCGGCCGCTCTTCAGTCAACATCATCGCCCTTGGGCAGTTCGGCGAGCTTGATCGAGCCGTTGCCGACAAGGAAGTAGGTGAGCGAGCCACGTCCGACCGGAATCCGCCAGCTCTCGTCCTCGACGCCGGTGAGGCTCGCCACGACGAGCCGGATCATCACGGCATGCGTGACCGCGGCCACGGCCTCCCCCAGGTGCCTCGACCCGATGAGCTGGAGTGCCGCCACCATACGGTCCCGGGCGTCGCCCAACCGCTCTCCCATCGGGCAGGCCGCCCGGCTCGGGGAGGTGCGGTAGAGCCCGAACGCCTCCGGATCGTACATGGCGGCTTCCTGTGAGGTCATGCCCTCCCAGACGCCGTAGTCGACGTTGTTCAGGCCATGCAGGATCCGCAGGTCTGGCAACCGCGCCTCGTCCGCGATGATCTGCGCGGTGGCGATCGTGCGGCGGAGTGGACCGGTGTACACGGCGGTCAGGCCGACGCCCGACAACTGGCGGGCCGCGTCGACCGCGTCCTGATAGCCCTGGGCGTCGAGCGGGATGTCACGGCGTCCCCGGTAACGGTTCTCCACGTTCATCGTGGTCGTCCCGTGCCGGACGATGTACAGCCGGCAGGGAGCGAGCGCTGCTTCCGCCGGTTCCCGACTGGAGCGCTCCAATTGTTGCCTCATGCCTTCACCTTCCTCCCACCTTGCTGCTTGCGTTGCGAGCCGACGACCGGCCGGGTTTGCCAAGGCGACGGACGCGAACAGGAGATCGGCAGAGCCACGCAGGGAGCGAACCCGATCAGGGGAAAAATGCCCGACGATCGGCAGCCTCGTGCTGCCGATTGGCCGGACCAATAGTGGTCGCGCGGAAGATCGGCGCGCTTGCTTCGTCGATGATCGTCAGGGGATAGATAACACTCGCGGCCAGGGATGGCAAGATCACCGCGGAATATTTCAGCACAGTACCGCAAGCGTACGACCTGGCCTTGAAAAAGGATTGCCCAACCCTGAAAAAGGTTGGCGAGATTTCGACCGAGTCGACTGACGCGAAATGAGAGACTTCAGGCTGGTATAAGCTTCTTCAGCCTCCCAAGCCTGGCATCAGGGCTCGTACGGAGCTGTTCAGGATCCAACTTCCAAGGCCACAGCGGGCCACGGTGCAACTCCGCTCCTCTTCTCAGTGCCGACTTGTCATCTATGATGACCACATCGTGCTCCATAGCCGACGATCGTGCATTTGCGGTTCGCGGGCGAACCGCCGCCAGCCGACGGCCGGTCTGGATTCCCGATCCGCTGTCCTGCATCCGGAGATCTCCCTCATCGGAGGGATTCTGGCTCGGAGCTCAAGTTCCGTACCGCAGGCTGGTGCAGATGCGGGATGTGATCGTCGGATGGGTGCATGAAGATAGACGGATCTATAGGGCGAGCCGGGTTTCCCGATCTCGTCCAAGGTTTAGCAACGAGGGGAGCCGGGTTTCCCGATCTCGTCCGGGATTTAGCAACAGAATGGGAGCGGCGACTTTATACGATTTCGCCTCCGATGGTCCCATCCGCTAGCCTTGACCCCGCTGGTGCAGGTGGAGAGCACCTAGCATGCAGCGTCTTCATCCCGATCACCGCGATTCCACCCACACCGACGCCACGGTGGTGGCCGCCGTGGCTTAAGGCGATCCGGTCGAGACCGAGCAAGTCCCGCTATTCGGGAGTCTCCAGTTTTCCTGAGTCCGCGTCATGAGCGTTTCCGCTTGCGTCGCGACGTCGTCGGACACGGCAGGGAATCCCACTGACGGGAAGACGTCGGGCGGTCCCGTCCCATGGACTGCCACCGAACAAACGACAGCTCACAATAATTGGCATCCGGTATTGCCACTACCCGGTTTGCGGAACAGCGCCCTTGTTGCGCGCGGTCCGTGTGGCGGACACCGAGCCAGGGGGCTACACAAGGATGGAGCGACTGCGATCAGCCCTCGTTGAACGAAGTTCCGATGCAATCGCCGTTCTCCGCCTGGAGGACGAGGTGATCGTCGACGTCAACGAGGCGTTTTCCAGACTGGCCGGCTTCAGGCAAGAGGAGCTGCTGGGACGGAAGGCCTTCGACCTGTTCATCTACGCCGGCCCGATCAGCTGGGCGGTCACCTTGAACGCGTTGCGCGGATACTCGGTGATCGATGCGGTGCTGGCCGGCTTCCAGACCCGATCGCGTGAGCTGCGCGTCGGATACCTGTCGGCGCTCATCCTCGAGGTTGACGGGCAGCACCATGCGCTGTGCGTGCTTCGGGGAGACCGGGAACCGGTCTTCTGGGAGCAGTGGATGGCCGTCCGGGTGGAGCTTGCCCGCCTTCTCCAAGGCGGGGCCTCTTCCGACGCGACCGTCCGCGCCCTGCAGGCCCTCGGCGAGTACCTGCGCTGGGAGCTGAGCGCCTTCTGGCGGCCGGAGCCCCTGGGGCGATCCCTGCGCTGCGCCGCCGTCTGGCGTTCTCCCTCGGTCAAGTGGGCGTGGCCCATGGAGTCGAGCCACGAGGCAACCGTCGCACACGGTGGAAACGTGCTCAGGAGCGTCTGGCTGAGCCGCAGGCCCGCCTGGACGCCGGATGTGTCGAGGGAGCACGGGTTCCCGCGGGCCCCGGAAACCGACGGGGACCCAGCCCGTGGATGCTTCGCGTTTCCGATCGTGGCGTACGACCAGGTGCTTGGAGTCGTCCAACTCCTCAGCCGGGAGTCACGCGAGCCGGAGAGCGATCTGCTGGACAGGGCGGACGAGCTCGGCCGGCTCCTGGGGCGGCTCGTGCAGGACAGCAGCAACCAGGCGGCACAGGCGGCAATGGCCCGCGTGAACGCCGGGACCCCGGAATCGCCACCCTCCGAGGGGCCGCTGCTGCACGAGCTCGCCGAAACCGTTGGCAGGCTCGAGAGCCTCCTGGGGAGCATCGTCGATCGCAACCAGGACGACCGCTCGGCGGAAGCGCCCGCCGAGCGGATGGCGCCCTCCGAGCTCCAGCGGCAGCCTCCGGCCGGAGTCACCCTGAAGACCGTCAGCCAGCGAACTGGGGTGCCGGCCGCCACGCTCAGGACCTGGGAGCGGCGCTACAGGGTCCTGCGGCCACGCCGCTCGGCCAAGGGCTATCGCCTCTACGAGGAGGACGACATCACCCGCATTCTCGAGGTCATCAACCTGTTACGTCGTGGCGTGCAGGTGAGTGACGCGATGGCGGCGGTGGCCAAGCCGGCATCGAACCCGAGCGAGGCGCGCTTGCCGTCCACAGGTCACCTCCCGGAGATACAGCGCGGATCAAGCGCGCCGCCGCCAACAACCGGACATGCCCTGCCGCGCCAAATCTGGTCAGGAAGTTCATGAGCAGCGACCGGATACGATGCCCCAGAAACACAAATGGCCCGCGGAAATTGCGTGGCCGCAGGCCAGGGTCTGGGAGCCGCGGGTCCTACCGATCACGTCGTGTCCCGACCGGGTCAGGTGGTGGCCCGGCGGTAGCGGTCGGCCAGATCACGGAGGTGCGCGACCAGCTCGGGCGGCTCGGCGACCTTGAAGTCGGCACCCAGCATGCCCAGGTAGACGGCCAGCGTCTCGAGGGTGTCGGCGCCGGTGTCCAACAGGCAGGTCCCCTCGTCGACCGCCTCCACCACCCCGGCCGCCGCCGGGAGCTGTCGCCGGATCTGCTCGGCTGGTGCATGCACCCGGACGCGGGCGTGGTAGCGCCAGGCGGCGGCCGACACCCGCCGGGAGACGTAGGTGGCCAGGTCGCCGCCCTCGGGCAGCTCGCGGGGGGTGAACCGCAGGCCGGTCGCTGTCACCGTGGCCGGCTCGACCCGGTCGACCCGCAGGATCCGCCAGCCCTCCCGGTCCAGGTCCCAGGCCACCAGGTACCAGCGTCGCCCCCAGGTCACCAGCCGGTAGGGCTCCACGACACGCCGACCCGGTGAGCCGTGGTGGTCCCGGTAGGCCAAGCGCAACCGCTCGCGGTCACGGCAGGCAGCGGCGAGCACGGCCAGCACAGCCGGGTCAACCCGGGGGCCGGGGCCATCGCCGGGCACCGGGAGCGTGGACGCCTGGACGGCGTTGACCCGCCGGCGCAGCCGGGCGGGCAGCAGCTGCTCCAGCTTGGCCAGGGCACCAAGGGAGGCCTCCTCGATGCCGCTCACGCCGGCGGCGGCCGTGCGCAGCCCGACCGCCACCGCCACGGCCTCCTCGTCATCCAGTAGCAGCGGGGGCAGGGCCGTCCCCGCCCCGAGCCGGTAGCCGGCCACGCCCCGCAGGGAGTGCACCGGATAGCCCAGGTCACGAAGCCGTTCAATGTCGCGCCGGATGGTCCGGGCGCTCACCCCGAGCCGTTCGGCCAGTTCGGCCCCGGACCAGTCCGGCCGCGTCTGCAGCAGCGACAGAAGCTGCAGCAATCGGGCCGAGGTCGCCAACATGGGCTCAGTCTGCCAGCAACGTAGGACAGTTCCTGACCCAACCGGCTCCTAGGATGGCGCGCATTCCGCCGACCAACCGGAAGGAGCCCACCACCGATGACCGACACCGCCATCCGGCCGTTCCGCATCGACGTGCCCCAGGCCGGCCTGGACGACCTGACCGACCGGCTGGCCCGGACCCGCTGGGCCAACGAGCTGCCCCTCGACACCGGCGGACCCCAGCGCGGCCCGGTCCCGCCCGGCTGGGAATACGGCGTTCCCGTCGGCTACGTCAAGGACCTGGTCGAGCACTGGCAACGCCGCTACGACTGGCGCGGGTGGGAGGCCAGGCTGAATGCCTATCCGCAGTTCACCACCACGATCGACGGGCAGAATATCCACTTCCTGCACGTCCGCTCCCCCGAGCCGGACGCGACCCCGCTGATCCTGACCCACGGCTGGCCCAACTCCTTCCTGGAGTACCTGGACCTGATCGCGCCGCTCAGCGACCCGCGGGCGCACGGGGCCAAGCCAGCCGACGCCTTCCATGTGGTCGTCCCGTCACTGCCCGGCTTCGCCTTCTCCGGGCCGACCACCGAGCCGGGCTGGGACGCCCAGCGCACCGCGCGGGCGTGGGCCGAGCTCATGCGGCGGCTCGGCTACGATCGCTACGGCGCCCACGGCAACGACGCCGGCGCCATCGTGGCCCCCCTCCAGGGACGCGTCGACCCCGACCACGTCATCGGGGTGCACGTCAACCAGATCTTCTCCTTCCCCTCGGGCGACCCCGTCGAGCTGGAGGGCCTGACCCGGGAGGAGCTGGGGTACCTGAGCTTCCTGCAGGGCTTTGTGGACCGAGCGGTCCATGACAAGGTGCAGGCCGCCCAGCCGCAGACCATCGCCCACGCGCTCGCCGACTCACCGGCCGGGCAGATCGCCTGGAGCGGCCAGCTGTTCGGCAACGCCCTGAGCAAGGACCAGATCCTCACCAACGTGGCCATCTACTGGCTGACCAACACCGCCGCGTCGGCGGCCCGCTTCTACTACGAGAACCAGCACGCCGATCACCCGACCGAGCCGACCACGGTCCCCACGGGTCTGGCGAGCTTCGCATTCGACTTCCGACCGATCCGCAGGTTCGCCCAACGCGACCACGCCAACATCGTCTCCTGGAGCGAATTCGACCGCGGCAGTCACTGGGCCGCCCATGACGCCCCTGACCTGCTCATCGGTGATCTGCGCCAGTTCTTCGCCCGGTTCCGCTGACCACGCTAGCTGGTGGTGGGGCCGCTGGTGGGTAGCAGGACCTGGAAGCGGGTGTCGCCTGGGGTCGAGGTGACGCGCAGGTCGCCGTGGTGGCGTTGGACGACGATCCGCCAGCAGATGTCCAGGCCGAGGCCGGTGCCCTCGCCGACCGGCTTGGTGGTGAAGAAGGGCTCGAAGATGCGGTCGCGGACCTCGTCGGGGATGCCCGGTCCGGTGTCGCCGATCTCGACCAGCACGTGGTCGCCATCGCCGCGGGTTCGGACGGTCAGGGTGCCGTGGCCCTCCATGGCGTCGATGGCGTTGTGGATCAGGTTGGTCCACACCTGGTTCAGCTCGCCCGCGTAGGCGGGCAGCTTGGGCAGCGACCGGTCGTAGTCGCGGCTCACCTCGACGCCCGCGCCGAGCTTGTGCGCGAGCATCGTCAGGGTCGACTCGAGCCCGTCGTGCACGTCGATGAGCTGGAGGGGGCCGCGGTCCATCTGGGTGTACTGCTTGGTCGCGCCGATGAGGCTGGAGATGCGCGCAACCGCGTCGGCGAGCTCGTCGAGCAGGCTCCCGGCCTCGCAGGTGACGGCCAGGACGCCCACCGCATGCGGGAGCAGCTCGGCGGGGACGCTCTCGGCGACCCGCTCGAGCAATGCGGCATCGACGCCGGCGGCGACCAGCGGCGGCGTGAGGTCCCACCCGGCGGCCACGCCGTGGTCCTCCAGCCAGCCCTCCAGTTCGTCCTCGCGGTCGGAGGCCTGCAACGGCGAGAGGGGCGCCTGCTCGGCGTGGCCGCTGTTGGCCTGGCGCACCAGGTCGATCAGCGCGGCGAGCCGATCGACGGCAAGCTTGCCGTGCGTGAGCGTGGCCAGCTCGTCCCACAGCCTCGCCTGCCCCTGGCCGAGGGTGGCGGTGGCGCGGGCGGCGGCGGTCGCCGGGTTGTTCAGCTCGTGGGTGAGGCCCGCGGTGACCGAGCCGAGGGCGACCAGCCGCTCGCGCGTGCTCACCGTCTGCTGGGTGGCCATCCCCTGCATGGCGAACCCGTAGATGAGGTGCGTCGCCATCGGGAACCACTCCTGCAGCACCCAGGCGAAGTCGGCGGCGGGCAGCTCCCAGAAGCGGCAGCCGGTCACGGCACGGAGGGTGCCGACGTATGTGCGTGCCAGCGGCAGGTCGAGGTAGGCCAGGAACGCGCCCGCGTAGGTGCCCCGGTGGTCGGTGCGGTTCATCTCGATCTCGGTGCCGCCTGCCCGCACCGACATCGACAGGGTGCCGTCCAGCAGCACGAACAGCCAGGTCGCCGGCTCGCCCGCGCTGTAGACGGTCGTGCCGGCCGGGTAGCTCCTGACCTCGCCGCGTTCGGCGAGCCAGGCGAGCTGCTCCTCGCTGAGCTTCTCGAACAGGAACAGCTCGCGGAGCGCGCCGGCGCTGAGCCGCTCGGTCATTGGGCCTCCAGGTAGCGGTGGACGAGCCGGATCGCCATCGCGCCCTCACCAACCGCGGAGGCGACCCGCTTGACCGAGTTGGCGCGCGCGTCACCGGCCGCAAAGATCCCTGGCACGCTGCCCTCCAGGTAGTAGGGGTCACGGTCCAGCGTCCAGCCCGCCGGCCGCTTCCCGCCAACCAGCAGCTCCGGGCCGGTGAGCAGGAACCCGTCGGGGTCACGCTGGACCACGTCGTCGAGCCAGTCGGTGCACGGCGCCGCGCCGATGAACACGAACAGGTAGTTGGCGTCCACCTCCTCCACGGTGCCCGCGCGGGTGTCGCAGAGCCTGATGCGCTCCAGGTGCTCCCCACCCGCCGCCTCGACCACCTGGGTATGGGGTCGTACCTCGATGTTGGGCGTGTCGCGGATCTGCCGGATGAGGTAGGAGGACATCGACCGCTCCAGCCCGTCGGCGCGGACCAGCAGCGTGACGCGCCGCGCATGCCTGGACAGGAACATGGCGGCCTGGCCGGCGGAGTTGGCGCCGCCGACCACGTGGACGTCCTCGCCGGCGCAGGTGGGCGCCTCGATCGCGGCCGATCCGTAGAACACGCCCAGACCGGTGAGCCGGTCGGCGCCGGGCACGTTGAGCTTGTTGTAGGCCACGCCGGTGGCGAGCACCACCGTGTGGGCGGCGATCTCGCCGCCGTCGCCGAAGCGGACCACGCGGGAGGAGCCGCGCACCTCCAGGCCGGTGACGTTGCGGGCGGTGAGGATCTCCGCGCCGAACTTGTGGGCCTGGCGGCGCGCCCGGTCGGTGAGCTGCGCACCGCTGACGCCGTCGGGGAAGCCGAGGTAGTTCTCGATCCTGGAGCTCTGGCCCGCCTGCCCGCCGGTGGCTCGTCGCTCGACCAGGACCATGCGCAGCCCCTCTGACGCGGCGTAGACAGCCGCGCCGAGCCCGGCGGGGCCGCCGCCGACGATCACGGTGTCGTAGAAGTCGGTGGCTGGCGTGGTGGACAGTCCCACCCGCGCGGCCAGCTCCTCGATGCCCGGGTCGACCAGCGCCTCCCCGGTGGGCGTCACCACCAGCGGGATGCTGGTGGCGTCCAGCCCGGCGGCCGCGAGCAGCCGCCGGCCCTCCGGTTGTTCGACGCTGAGCCAGCGGTACGGCACCGAGTTCCGCGCCAGGAAGTCCCGTACCTCGAACGATCGTCCCGACCAGCGGTGACCGACCACCTGGGTCTGGGTGACCGCCTTGTCCCCGGCGGCCAGCCACAGCTCGAGCAGCGCGTCGAGGGCCGGGTAGAGCTTCTCCTCCGGTGGGTCCCACGGCTTCAGCAGGTAGTGGTCGAGGTCCACCACGTTGATCGCCTGGATCGCCGCGTCGGTGTCGGCGTAGACGGTCAGCAGCGCCCGGCGGGCGTGCGGGAACAGGTCCATGGCCTGCTCGAGGAACTCCAGGCCGCTCATCGCCGGCATGCGGTAGTCGGCCAGCAGCACCGCCACCGGGTCGCCGCGCAGCTTCATCTCCCGCAGCCCGGCGAGCGCCTGCTGCCCCGACTCGCTCCGCACGATCCGGTAGTCCTGCCCGTAGCGACGCCGCAGGTCACGCGCGACCGCGCGTGACACCCCGGGGTCGTCGTCGACCGTGACGATGACAGGCTTGCTTACCTCCATGACGCCCCCGACGGTAACGGATGATCAGGGAGCGGCGACAACGCGGGTCTGTCGGCACCTGCCGGTATCATGACGGTCCCATGGCGCCGCTGACGTACGACCGCTTCTGCGACGAGGTCGTCTCCCAGACCGACCTGCTCATCGACGTCCTGCGGGGCGCGGACCTGTCGGTTGGCGTCCCGACCGCCCCGGACTGGACGCTCGCCCAGCTCATCCGGCACATCGGCGGCAACCTCCGGTCGCTCGAGACGGCGCTGCGGACCGGCATGGCCGTGGAGGATCCGGGCAGGCAGGTTCCCGACGTGGCCGGGCCGGACGGTGACGACCCGGCTGCGCTGGACGCATGGCTCGCCGGCGCGGCGCGCGCCTGCGCCGGCGCGCTGCGCGACGCCGGCCCCGACGCCGAGGCGCAGGTGTGGGTGTTCCGGCGGGGCACCCCCTTCTGGGCCCGCCGTGCCGCCAACGACCTGGTGGTCCACCGCGCCGACGCGGCCGGCGCGGTGCACGCCGGCTACGACGTCGCGCCGGAACTGGGCGCCGACGCCATCGACGAGCTGCTGGAGCTGATCAGCGACCCGCAGGTCGCCGCGTCGTCGCCGCGCCTTGCGGAGCTGCGCGGTCCGGGCAGGAGCATCCACCTCCACGCCACCGACACGCCGGCGGGTCTGGGGGCCGAGTGGCTCATCGAGCTGGGCACGGACAGCTTCACCTGGCGCCGCGGCCACGAGAAGGCCACCGTCGCGCTGCGCGGCCCGCTCGCCGACGTCCTGCGGGTCTTCCACCGCCGCCTGCCCGCCGACAGCGAGCGGGTCGAGGTGGTCGGCGACGCCGCCCTGCTGGACTTCTGGCTGGAGCGCGTCTCCCTCCAGTGAGCCCGCGTACGGCCTGATCCCCATGGTCAACGGCGCTCGTCCAGGTGTGCCTGGAGCCTGGCGGCGGCGGTCCGCAGGTTCGGCTCCAGCTCGGCGATCCGGCCGAGCCCCGGCTCGAGGCCGAGCCGCGCGCAGGCGTCGGCCATCTCGCCCAGCCGCCGGACCATGACCTTCCAGGCGGCCTCCCGGTAGGGCAGCACGAACAGGGAGGGGTCCACCATGGTGAACGCCGGGCCGGCCAGCTCACCAGGGTGGTCGGGGCCGAGCGGCAGGCTGGTCAGCACCGACCCCAGCGGCCGCAGCACCCCCGCCATCAGCCGCACGGCGGTGCCCACCAGGGTCCTCACCTCCCGGTCGGTCTCCTCGCTGTGGACGAAGCAGCGGTACAGCGCCTGCAGCATCGTCTGGTGGGCGGCGTCGAACAGGTCCGCCACCTGCGCGGTGAGCGGGTCGCTGATGACGGTCGCCTGGGGCTGGTCCGGGGGACGCCGGACGTAGGCGGGCCGCGCCGGCCGCGCCGGCGAAGCGCCGGGGTCGGCGCTGCCCGCCGCGAGCAGCTCGTCGAGGATGGTGGAGAAGCGGCCGAAGTGGGCCTCCCGCCAGTCGCCGCCGGTGCCCTCGCCCTGCTCGACGATCAGCTCGACGGCGGCTCGGGCGGAGGCCAGGTCGGTGACCGCGACCAGCTCCGGCCAGCCGAACACCTCGCGGCTGGCCTGCGCGCGTGGCGGGCCGATGAACACGTCGGACTCGCCGTAGCGCTCGACCAGCCGCTCGAAGCCGTGCTCGATGCTGCGATACAGGTGGCCAACGGTTTGGTAGTTCTGCGGGGCGGCCATCAGCGTGCTGGTGGTCGCGGTCAGCGGCCGGCATTCGCAAACGGCCGCGAACGCCTCGGCGTCGTTCAGGTCGATGCCCTCGGGGCGCTCCAGGTACATGAAGTGACGCACCGCCGCCTCTCCGAACGGTACCAGCGCCAGCCGCACGTCCGGCGGGTACCACTGGCAGCGGATGGGGAAGTTCGGCCGGTGCAGGTGCGGCGCCGCGCCGACCGCGGTCAGCAGGTTGGTTGCCAGCGCCAGGTGCAGCATCTCCTGGACGGCCACCTCGGACAGGGTCCGTCCCCAGCGGGCCACCTGGTCGAGCTGCTGGCTGGAGAGTCCATCCTGGGGATCGTGCTTGAGGGAGTACAGCGCGAACAGGTACTCGCACAGCACGCCCTGCTCCAGCTCGCAGGCCTGGGTGAGCAGGTAGACGAGCTGCTCGCGGCTCTCCACGGGCAGCAGCGGCAGCCCGCCGGCCGAACCCGGAGGCGACCCGGCGGCCGGTGGGTTGGCGGGGATGGTCAGGTTGTGGTCCTCGGTCGGGGAGGGCAAGGATGATCTCCTTCATCTTTGGCGATTCACGCGGCAGGGCTGCTCCGCTCGCCCGGGGGACATGCGAAGCAGCCCCCGCCCGTGCGGATGACCTGGACGGGCTCCTCGGGCTTGGCGGCAGCACGTGGCTCTGGGGCGGCAACAGGCGGCTCTGGGGCGGCGGCCGGCGTGGGCGCGGCCTCGGAGCTGGAGCGGACCGCCCGGAGCAGGACCGTGGCCGCCGCGGCGATGCCGACCGCGATGACGGCGCTGATGGCCGCGGTCACCTGCAACCCCGTGGTGAACGCCTCACGGGCCGCGCCCAGCAGCGCCGTGCCGATCTCGGCGGGGAGCTGCTGGGCGACGGCCACCGCACCACCGAGGGTGTCCCGCGCGGCCGCGGCGGCCTGATCGGGGGTCCCGGCCGGCAGGCTGGTGGCGAGCTGGCCGCGGTAGATGGCCACGCCGATGCTGCCCAGGATCGCGATGCCCAGCGCGCCGCCCAGCTCCGCGCCGGTCTCCGAGATCCCGGAGGCCGCGCCGGCCCGCTCCGGCGGGGCCGACCCGACGATCAGGTCGGTGGTGGCGGTGAACACCGGCGCCAGCCCGAGCGAGACGATCGCCGAGGCGGTCGCCAGGATCGCCAGATCGGCCGAGCCGCCGACCTGGGTGAGCAGCCCCAGGCCGACGGCCGCCAACGCCAGGCCGGCGCCGATCACCCAGGCTGGGCGCAGGTGACGCAGGATCCGCGGCGCCGCGTTGGACCCCACGATCAGCGCGGCGGCCGAGGGCAGCGACCACAGGCCCGCCTCCAGCGGCGACAGCCCGAGCACCAGCTGCAGGTACTGCGCGACGAAGATGAAGTAGCCGACCACGATGAAGATGCCGAGCAGGTTGGTCGCCAGCGAGGCGTTGAACGCCCGGCTCCGGAACAACCCCAGGTCGATCATCGGGTCCGCCAGGTGAAGCTGGCGGCGCACGAACACCACCCCCACCGCCAGGCCGACCAGCAGGGACACCAGCGGGAGCCCGTGGACCCCACTCTGGGCGATCTCCTTGAGACCGAACACCATCGCCAGCACCGCGACCAGCAGCATGGCCGCGCTGGCCAGGTCCAGCCGGCCCGCGCCGGGAGCGCGGTACTCCGGCAGCACCCGTGGTCCCAGCACCAGCAGCAGCGCCATCACCGGCACCGCCATCAGGAACACCGAGCCCCACCAGAAGTGCTCCAGCAGCACGCCGCCGAGCACCGGGCCGATCGCGCCGCCGGCCGAGAAGCTGGTGATCCACACCCCGATGGCGGTCGAGCGCTGCCTGGGATCGGTGAACATCGCAAAGATCAGCGAGAGCGTGGACGGCGCCAGGGTCGCCCCGGCGATCCCCAGCAGCGCCCGGCAGGCGATCAGCATCTCGGGGCTGACCGAGAAGGCCGCCAGCACCGACACCGCGCCGAAGGCGCTGGCGCCCGCCATCAGCAGCCGGCGGCGGCCGATCCGGTCGCCGAGGGTGCCCATGGTGATCAGGAAGCCGGCCACCATGAACCCGTAGATGTCGGTGATCCACAGCAGCTGCACGCTGCTGGGCCGAAGGTCCTCGCTCAGCGACGGCACCGCCAGGTGCAGCACCGTCAGGTCCATCGCGTACAGCAGGCAGGCCAGCGCCAGCACCGCCAGCCCGAGCCACTCCCGCCGCCCTGCCCGCGGGGCCGCAATGGACGATCCGGTCGATGGGTCCATGAACTGGTTCCTCTCCCCTGTGGCTGTGCCGTCGCCGTCGCGAATCTTGGATCTTAGAGTCGGGCAGTGACAGTCGGGCCGAGCCGCCGCCCTCAGGGCACCGCCGCCGGTGATGGCCGGCGGCGCGGTGCGGTGTCACCGCGGCGCCCAGCGCGGCGGCATCATGGATCATGCCGCCCAGCCCCAACCAGGAGGCGATGATGGAGGTTGTTCCCCCGGTCGTGGGCCGCGAGGCCGGACGTGGCCTGCTCACCCTGGCCAATGCGATCACGGCGGTGGCACCGGTCACCGCGGACTGGAACGACTCGCACATCTTCAATCAGCGCTGGCCTTCACACGCTCGCTTCCACGGGGTCGTCGCACTGACGATGACCAGCACGCTGGCTGGTCTCAACCTCTGGTCGCTGTGGTCTGGTGCGACCGACCGGCGCACCAGCCGGCTGTTCGCGGCGGCCGTCCCCGTGGGGTACTGGGCCCCGTTCTTCGTCGCGCCGCTGGTCCGGGGCACCGGAGTCGACGACCCCCCGCATCCGGTCCCCAGGGTCGCTGGCGTTCCGACCAGCCTGCTCGGCGCGGCGGCCACCACCATCACCGCCGTTGCCGGATGGCTCCTGGATCGACGGGCCCGCTGATCCAGCACGCACTCGACTGAGCGGGCCAGCACAACGGAGTGGAGCTCGTTGCCAGCAGGTTCAGGCCTGCACGAAGGACGGGCTGACGCAGGGCGCGTCCACGAGCCGGCGCAGCTCGTCGTCCAGACGCAGCAGGGTCAGGCTCGCGCCCACCATGTCCAGTGAGGTGACGTATTCGCCGACATACGAGCGGTGGATGCGGATGCCCCCGCCGGCGAGCAGACGGGCGACCTGCCTGAACAGGATGTACAGCTCCATCAGCGGGGTCGCGCCGAGGCCGTTCACCAGCACGGCGACCTCCTCGCCACGGCCGATCGGCAGGTCGACCAGGATCCGCTCGAGCAGCTCGGCGGCCACCGCGTCGGCCGACTGGATGGGCCCCCGATGGGCCCCCGGCTCGCCGTGGATCCCGAGACCGATCTCCATCTCACCCTCGGGCAGCGTGAAGTTCGGCTCCGCCTGGCCCGGGAGCGTGCACCCGGCCAGCGCCACTCCCATCGAGCGGGTGTTTGCGTTGGCCTTCTCAGCGGTCGCCTTGACCTCCTCGAGTGAGGCCAGCTCTTCAGCGCGGGCCCCGGCCGCCTTGAAGACGAAGAAGTCGCCCGCAATCCCCCGCCGCTCGTCAGCCCGATCCTTGGGTGCACTGGCGACGTCATCGGTGACCAGGACGGTCTCGACCTGGATGCCCTCGTCGCCGGCCAACTCGGCGGCCATGTCGAAGTTCATGATGTCGCCCTGGTAGCGGCCGTAGCTGTAGAGCACCCCGGCACCCCCGTCCACGGCCTGGGTGACGGCCAAGGCCATGTCCGGCGTCGGTGAGGTGAAGACGTCGCCGACGACCGCCCCGTCCGCCCCACCGCGGCCAACGTAGCCGATGAAGGCCGGCTTGTGGCCGGACCCGCCGCCAATGACGAGCGCGACCTTGCCTTGGACCGGGGCGTCGGCCCGAGCAACGCCCCGCTGATGAACCCGGCGGACGAGATCCCCATGTGCCGTCACGAACCCTTCGAGCATCTCGTCGACCACGTTCGCCGGATCGTTGAGGAGCTTCCTTGCGGTCGCCATGTGCCCCCCCGGAGGTGCGCGGACTGAACCCACGCGCCTACCCGCATCACCCCCAAACGAAACGAGTCGACCATCCTCGACCAGGGCGGCGGCGCACGCTGAAGCACCTGGGGTGGCCGACGCTGATGCCGCTAATCGCCTGGGAGCTTTGAGGCGACGACGTCAAGGCGGGTGATCGTGGGAGGCCCGAACAATCGGCCGGCCGCGTCGCTGAGGGCTTGGGCCACCTCTCCTTGCAGGTGCGCCTCCCGACCGGCCTCATCTGGAAACACGTCGAAGATCCCATAGGTCGAGGGGCCGAGGCGGATTCCGAACCACGCGGTCGTCGCCGGCTCCCGCTGGACCAGTGGCAGCCCCTCGTCGAGGAATCGCTCGACTTCGGCCTTCTTGCCCGGTTGCGCCTGCATTTGCACCAACAGTCCCACCGTCACCTGCTCTGCCATGCCGGCCTCCCTTCGAACCTGGCGAGCGAGCCACCACCGACCACATGGCCGTACGCACCCTGATTCGCCTCATGGCCGAGCAGCCCTGCCCGACCCGCCGTCCAGCCCCCTCCGCGAGCCGGGTACCGGACCGATATTCGGATACCCAGGTGGCACACCCGTCAAGGAGGCGCTCACCATGAGCTATGCCAAGCAGCTGCTGGACACCTACCCACGCGACTTCAACCTCGACGCCGGCATGCTGGCCGACACGATCGACGCGCTATCGGATTGCGCCCAGGCGTGCACCGCCTGCGCCGACGACTGCCTTTCCGAGCGGGATGTGGCCGAGCTGGTCAAGTGCATCCGCCTCAACCTGGACTGCGCCGACGTCTGCACCACGACGCTTCGCGTGGTGAGCCGCCAGACCGAGTACGACGCCAACCTCACCCGGCCGCAGCTGCAGGCATGCATCGCAACCTGCAGGAGCTGCGGCGACGAGTGTGAGCGACACGCCCCGATGCACCAGCACTGCCGGGTCTGCGCGGAGGCCTGCCGGCGCTGCGAGCGGGCGTGCAACCAGCTGCTGGCGGCCATGCGATAGCTCGGCCGGCCAGCGGGTTGCCGCCGCGCCGCCGCGCAGCCGGGGCCTGTCCGGCCCGCGCGGGATCCGCGGGCCGCCGCGTCTCGGGATCGTCTGAGCGTTCAACCGTTCGCGCCGCTGATCGCCCCCGCGTGGGCGGTGATCCAGGGCGGCGGTGTGGGCTGCCCTGGGCGGCGGGACCAGGCGGCTGGCGCCCCTTCCGGAGTGGGACTGTCCTCACCCCGAACGCTCCGGCCCGCGCCATGGTGGCCGCGCGCCGCGGCCAGCAGACTCGGTCGCATGATGACGTTCAGCAAACCCCACGGGGCGCCGGAGGTCGGCACGGCCCCGGCTCCCGCCGCCCGCGCCGAGGCGCTGGTGCGGGTCTACGGCACCGGCGGGAACGCGGTGCCAGCCCTGCGCGGCGTCTCCGCCGAGTTCGCGCGCGGCCAGCTCACCGCCATCATGGGACCGTCGGGCTCCGGCAAGTCGACCTTCCTGCACTGCCTCGCGGGCCTGGACAGCGTGTCCTCTGGGACCGTGGTGATCGACGGCGTCGACATCACCAAGCTGTCGCGCACCGAGCTGACCAGGCTGCGTGCCGAGCGGCTGGGCTTCGTGTTCCAGTCCGACAACCTGCTGCCGATGCTGACCGCTGAGGAGAACATCCGGCTGACCGCACGGACGGCGAGACGGCGCGTGGACACCGCCTGGTTCGGCGTGCTGGTCGACGCCCTCGGCCTGCGCGACCGGCTGCGCCACCGGCCCGGCGAGCTGTCCGGCGGCCAGCAGCAGCGGGTGGCGGTGGCGCGGGCGCTGCTCACCAGGCCGCGGGTGGTGTTCGCCGACGAGCCCACCGGCAACCTGGACTCCCGGTCCACCGCGGCGCGCAGGAAGCCCAGCACCTCCGCGGTGGACAGCTACCACCAGACCGTCGTGATGGTCACCCACGACCCGGTGGCCGCGTCGTACGCCGACCGGGTGCTGTTCCTGGCCGACGGCAGGATCGTCGACGATCTGCCGGCGCCCACCATCGACGCCGTCCACGCGCGCATGCGCCAGAGTGAGCGGCGGCGGCCTCCGGGGCCCCAGAGCCTTCAGAGAAGCCGCTGTTCAGCCGACTCGCTCAAGACAGGCATCGGTACAGGTGCGGCGCTGATCCTGTATGGGGGCAGGGATGGCTGAGCGGGACGAGGAATTGACCTTCGCCGGGACCACGAATCTGGACAGACTGGCGGAGATCCCTGACGACCGGCATCGCCAGGCGATCCAGCGGGCCATCGACCTTGGCCTCGAGGCGGCAGACTCGGTGCAGGACCGAACGATCTCGACGTTCTCCCGCGGCTACCAGCCCGCATTCGCGGGCATCAACACGTTCCTGAAGGTGCCCTACCTGGAAGACGTCCATCAGGTGGGCGGCCACGAGGTCGCCATCGTCGGCGCGCCCTTCGACATGGGCACCACCTTCCGACCGGGAGCCAGATGGGCGCCACAGGCGGTCCGGCGGATCTCCGCGCTGTACGACGGCTACAACCTCGACATGGCCGTCGACCTGTTCGAGGAGCTGGACATCGTCGACCTCGGCGACGTCTTCGTGATCCCCTCCAACATCGAGAAGACCTTCGCTCAGATCGACAAGGCCGTGGACCACATCGCCTCGTCGGGAGCCTTCCCGGTGGTGATCGGCGGCGACCACTCGATCGGCTACCCCGACGTGAAGGCGGTCGCACGCCAGGTCGACGGCAACGTCGGCATCGTCCACCTGGACCGGCACATCGACCTGGCCGAACGCGACATGGACGAGCGGATGCACACCACGCAGTGGTTCCACGCGACCCGGATCCCCAACATTCCCTCGGCGAACCTGGTCCAGATCGGCATCGGCGGCTGGGCGGGCAAGAAGGCTGGCATGGCGGTTGCCCGTGAACGGGGCACGACGGTGCTCACCATCGGCGACGTGGAGCGACTGGGCGTCGAGCGGGCGGCCGAGGCGGCGCTGGAGATCGCGTCGAGGAACACCAAGGCAATCTTCCTCAGCCTCGACATCGACGTGGTCGACCCCGCCAACGCGCCGGGGACCGGCACCCCCGAGCCGGGAGGGCTGTCGTCGCGGGAGATGCTGCGGTTCATCAGCATCGTGGCCAGGGAGGCGCCGCTCTGCGGCATGGAGGTGGTCGAGGTGTCACCTCCCTACGATTCGGGTGACATCACCTCGCTGCTCGCCTGTCGTTCGATCCTGGACGTGCTGGCCGTCCTCGTCGCAGAGCGGAAGCTCGGGCGCCGAGCGCGGGGGGCTCCGCAGTCGGCGGACCAGGCGCCGCCGTCCGGTTCGATCCGCCGCCCATAGCAGGCCGCCCCAGAAGACGCCGTCGGACGGTGTCCCGCCGCGCGTCAGGGTGGATTTGGGGGACGTCCCCGATGGTGACGGGGCAGGCCATGGGGGACGCTATGGTCGTCCGCCGGCGGCGGCCGGGGAGGCGATGGCGTGGTTGCGCTCGCCTTCTGGCGGACCCGTGAAGGAGGAGCGGTGCTGAGGGTCACGCTGAAGGGGCTGCTGGCGTATCGGGCGCGGCTGGTGCTGACCGCGGTCGCGGTGCTGATCGGGGTGGCGTTGGTGGCGGGCACGCTGATGCTCACCGACGCCGTCGGGCGGTCGGTGCGCTCCTTGACCGCCCGCGCGCAGGCCGGCGTCGACGTGGTGGTCCGCAACGCGGACGACGCCAGGGCCGGCCGGCCACAGGCGATCGGCCCGCACCTGGCCGCCACGATCCGGGCGGTGCCAGGTGTCGGGGCCGCGAGCGGGGTGGTGGTCGCGGAGAAGCTGCAGATGGTCGGCCGCAACGGTCAGCCGATCCGCCACCGGCGCGCGATCAACCTGGTGACCAGTTGGCCCGACGACCCCGGGCTGGCCGCCGGCTACACGCTACGGCGGGGTCGCCGGCCCGCCGGCGGTGGCGAGGTGGTGCTGGACGCGGCCACCGCGGTCACGGGGGGCTGGCGGCTGGGGGACCGGCTGGGGATCGTGGGCGCGGACGGCCGGGTGCACCGCTTCCGGGTGGTCGGCGTGACCGGGTTCGCGGGCCACGACAGCCCGGCCTCGCAGCTGGACAGCTTCGACACCCCGACGGTCGCGCTGCTGCAGACCGCCGCGGCGCGGCGGCTGCTCGGCCGCGGCGACACCGTCGACGAGGTGGACCTGCGCGCCGCGCCCGGGGTGGGCGCGGAGGCGCTGCGCGACCGGGTCGCGCGGGTCCTCCCTTCGGGGCGGCTGGAGGCGGTGACCGCGGCGACCCTTGCCGCGCGCCAGGCCGACCAGGTGCAAGCCTACGTCGACGGGCTCGGCGCGGCCCTGCTGGTGTTCGCGGCGGTGGCGCTGCTGGTCGGGGGGTTCATCATCTGGAACACCTTCACGGTGCTGGTGGCCGGCCGCACCCGCCAGGTCGCGCTGCTGCGGCTGCTGGGAGCGACCCGCCGCCAGGTCCTCGCCTCGGTCCTGGGCGAGGCGGCCGTGGTCGGGCTGGTCGCCGCCGCCGGCGGGGTCGTCGCCGGCGCGGGCGCGGCGGTCGGCCTGGA
>DASVXQ010000512.1:0-3339 GCA_036392615.1 Actinomycetes bacterium
GCCGCGGCGGCCGGCCAGCCCCGGCCCGAGCCGGGGTGCCGGCGGCCCGCTGCACGCGCCCGGCCACGCCAGGGGAGCTTGACGCGAAGCTATGTGCCCCATAGTTTCGCCCCCATGACATCGGTGACCCAACGGACGGAGCCGGCCGAGCACGCCATCCGGGCGATCCGCTCGTGGCTGCGGCTGGAGCGGGCCTTCGCGGCCTTCAACCGCGAGCTGCGCGCCACCGTCGGCCTGACTGGCGCGCAGCTCGCCATGCTGCGGATCGTCGCCGAGGTCGGCCCGACCACCCTGGCCGGGCTGCGCGGACGGCTGCGTCTGCACCCCGCCACGCTCGGCCAGCTGGTCGACCGGCTGCGGGAGAAGGCGCTGGTGACGCTCTCGGTCGACCCCTCGGACGCGCGCCGCCGGGTGGTCGAGCTGACCGACGACGGCCGCCGCGCCCTGCGGGAGGCGCCGCTGGCCGGCCCGGCGCGCCTGCGTTCGGTCGACACCGATCCTGCCCGGCTGGCCACGCTCGCCGACGCGCTCGACGACGCGGTCGAGCTGTTCGGCCTGCAGCGATGGGCGCCCCGGTGAACGGCCGGCGCGCGGCCGCGGCGGTCTGGCAGGAGGTCGGCGAGCGCGTCTTCCGGCGCCGCTACCGCTCGTTCGACCTCAACGTCGGCGCGGTGCTCGGCGACGACGAGGTGCTGCTGATCGACACCAGGAGCTGGCGCGCCGAGGCCCAGGAGCTGCTCGCGGACCTGCGCGCGCTGACCTCGCTGCCCTGCCGCCAGGTGGTCAACACGCACGCGCACTTCGACCACTGCTTCGGCAACGTGGTGTTCCGCCCGGCGGCGTTCTGGGGCCAGCGGCGCTGCGCCACAAACCTCCGCGAGCACGGCGAGCGGCAGCGGCGCAACGTGATCGGCTGGTACCCCGACGCCGCCGCCGACCTGGCCGCCCTCGAGCTGGTGCCGCCCGACCGGCTGGTCGACGAGCGCGCCACCGTCGAGGTCGGCGGCCGCCGGGTGGAGCTTTCGCACCTCGGCCGCGGCCACACCGACAACGACCTGGTCGCGATCGTGCCGGACGCCGGCGTGACCTTCGCCGGCGACCTGATCGAGGAGGGCGCGCCGCCGTCGTTCGGCGACGCCTGGCCGCTCGAGTGGCCGGCGACCCTGGAGCGGCTGCTGGACCGCGCCACCGCGGTGGTCGTGCCGGGCCACGGCGACGTGGCCGGCAGGGGGCTGATCGCGGCGCAGGCGGGCGAGCAGCGCGCCATGGCCGCCCTGTGCGCGCAGGTGCTGGCTGGCCGGCAGACCGCCGAGGAGGCGCTCCGCCGGGCGCCCTATCCCGCCGAAACCACTCGAATGGCGCTGGAACGCGCTCGCGTGACGAGCACGCCCATTGACTCGACCGGACCGCGGCCCTAGCGTTCTGACGAGCAGAGCAATCTCGTCACCGCTCGCCGTCGCCAGGCGCGCCGGTCCCGCGCCCGGAGCGAGCGCTGGCCGGACTCTCGAGGAGGGGCGCCATGCGGGTTCTCGTCCAGTTCCGGTCGTCGCCGGAGGTCCACGAAGCACTGGTCGCGGGTGAGACGATGCCCGCCTTCGCCACCGCCGGGGAGGGCGCGGCCGGCGTCGCCGGCGGCGCCATCGCCGGCCTGTCCGTCGACACCGCCTACACAGCCGTGCAGATCCCCACGCCGCGAGCCACCAGGGGCGGCGCCAGCGCCTTCCGCTGGTCCCAGCCGATCGACTTCTCGATGGCGCCGGAGCAGGCCACCTACGTGGTGCGCGGCACCATCCCCGACGACCCCGCCGGCCAGCGCACCGCGCTGGAGCAGGCCCAGCGCCACCCCGAGGTGATCGGGGTCTTCTCCGACCCGACCATCGAGACCTGCCTGGTCTGCCCTGGCAGCCCGGCGGTCGGCAACGACCAGGACGTGGCCAGGCTGCTCGGGGTCAAGGCGCTGGCCGACGACGGCCTCGACGGCCAGCGCGTGCCGCTGGCGATCGTCGACACCGGCTTCAACATCGCCCACCTCAAGAGCAAGGGCAGGGACCCGCGCTACAGCATCCCGCGCAGCTGGACCCCGGCCGGCGTCGAGACCAGGCCGGGCAGGCACCCGGTCAACCACGGCACCATGTGCGCCTACGACGTCGGCATCGCCGCGCCGGAGGCGACCCTGCTCGACTACGCCGTGCTGCTGTCGGAGGCGACCGGCGCCACCGCGATGTCGGGGCTGCTGAGCGACGCGGTGCTGGCCTACTCCAAGCTGCTCGGCATCGTCCAGTCCCAGCCCGCCAGCCGTCGGCGGCTGGTGGTCTCCAACAGCTGGGGCATGTTCGACCCGGCCTGGGACTTCCCGGTCGGCAACGCGGGCAACTACTCCGACAACCCGGCGCACCCGTTCAACGTGATCGTGGCGAGCCTGGCGGACGCCGGCGCCGACATCCTGTTCGCCGCCGGCAACTGCGGCCGCGACTGCCCCGACGGCCGTTGCGGCTTCGGCGACAGCCAGCCGATCTGCGGCGCCAACTCCCACCCGAGCGTGCTGTCGGTCGCCGGGATCGACACCAAGAAGCGGCGCGTCGGCTACTCGTCGCAGGGCCCTGGCCGGCTGTCGGCCGCCAAGCCGGACGTGTCGACCTATACGCATTTCACCGGCTCGGGCGTGTACCCGCAGGACAGCGGCACCTCGGCGGCCTGCCCGGTGGCGGCCGGCGTGGTCGCGGCCGTGCGCACGCGCCACTCCGCCAGCCAGCTGTCGCCCGCGGAGCTGCGCACGCTGATCGCCAAGACCGCGGTCGACCTCGGCGGCACCGGCTTCGACGACGACTTCGGCTGGGGCGCGCTGGACGGCACGGCGCTGGTGGCCGCGCTCGCCAAGCTCAAGCGGCGCCGCCCGCGTCACTCGTCCTGAGCGCGCCGGCCGATGGCCTGGGTGATGGTCAGCTTGCAGCTCGACCCCGAGGGGGCGTCGCTGGAGGAGGTGCGGCGCCTGCTCGGGCTGCGCGAGGACGAGGTCGACCCCCGCTTCGGGGTGGTCAACATCGACCCGAAGGAGCACCTCTACACCATTCTGGTCGAGCAGGAGGCCGCCGAGCGGGTACGCCACGCCGCCCCGGTCCGCGGGGTGTTCTCCAACCCAAGGATCGAGCCGAGCTGAACCGCCCGGCTCACTCGGGCCGCTGCAGCCGCTCCTGGAGGAACCGCAGCGTGCGCCGGATGATCCGCCGCGACTCGTCGGTGTCGTCCCGGATGTCGAAGGCGTGGTTGCCCTCGGGGTGGTTCACCAGCTCGATCGCCAGGTTGCGGGTCAGCGCCTCGCCGACGAAGGCGTCGATGGTG
>DASVXQ010000513.1:0-7827 GCA_036392615.1 Actinomycetes bacterium
CCAGCGCCGACAGGTGCGGGAACAGCAGGTAGTCCTGGAACACCATGCCCAGCCGCCGCCGGTGGGCCGGTACGTGCACCCGCGCGGCCGCGACCTGGCGTGGTCCGCGAGGCCGACCCGCTCCAGCCAGGCGGCGGCGCGCCGGCGCGCCTCGGCCTTGGGGACGCCCCGGGCGCGCAGCCCGAAGGCGACGTTCTCCAGCGCCGACAGGTGGGGGAACAGCAGGTAGTCCTGGAACACGAAGCCGATCGGGCGCCGCTCGGTCGGCACCCGCACGCGGCCGTCCACGTCGTCCAGCACGGTGCCGTCCAGCACCACCCGGCCGCCGTCCAGCGGCACCAGGCCGGCCAGCGCGCGCAGCAGGGTGGTCTTGCCGGCGCCGTTGGGGCCCAGCAGCACGACCAGCTCGCCGCTGGCGACCTCGACGCCGGCGTCGAGGTGCAGGCCGCCGAGGGTGAGCTCGACACGGGCCAGCAGGCTCATGCGGTCGGGAACCAGCGGTCGCGCATGGCAACCAGCAACCCGAGCGAGACCGCCAGCAGCACCAGGCTGAGCGCGACGGCGGCCTGGAGGTCGTTCTCCAGCGCGAGGTAGACCGCCAGCGGCATCGTCTGGGTGGTGCCGGGCAGGTTGCCGGCGAAGGTGATGGTGGCGCCGAACTCGCCCAGCGCCCGCGCCCAGCACAGCGCCGCGCCGGCCCCCAGCGACGGCGCGATCAGTGGCAGGGTCACCCGCCGGAAGGTCGTCCAGCGGCCGGCGCCGAGCGTGGCGGAGGCGTCCTCGTAGCGCCGGTCCATGGCGCGCAGCCCCGCCTCGGTGGTGATCACCAGGAACGGCATGGCCACGAACGCCTCGGCGAGGATCGCGCCCGCGGTAGTGAACGGCAGGGTGATCCCGAACGCCCGGTCGAGCCACTGGCCGGCCAGCCCGCGCCGCCCGAAGGCCAGCAGCAGCGCGACCCCGCCGACCACCGGCGGCAGCACCATCGGCAGGGTGGTCAGCGCCCGCACCAGGTTGCGACCGGGGAACTCGATCCTGGCGAGCAGGAACGCCAGCGGCACGCCGATCACCAGCGAGATCGCCACCGCGCCGAGCGAGCACTCCAGCGACAGCCGCAGCGCCATCAGCACCTGCGGCTTGGCCAGCTCGGCGGGCAGCTCCCTCCACGCGGTCTGCTTCAGCAGGCCGACCAGCGGGATCGCCAGGAACCCGACCGCCAGCAGGGCCGGGAGGACCAGCAGCAGCGGCGCCCCGGCCCTGCCGCCCGTCGCGGCGGTGGCGGTCGCCCGGCGCTGGCGCCGGGCGGTGGCGGTCACGACGCCGGCGGCGGCAGGAACCCGAAGCTCTTCAGGACCTGCTGGCCCTGGTCGGAGAGCACCATGTTCATGAACGACTGCGCCTGCGCCTGGTGGCTGGAGCCCTTCAGCACCGCGATCGGGTAGGTCGCCGGCACGTTCTGGGAGTCGGGGATGTCGACGCCCTCGACCTTGTCGCCGCCGGCGGTGACGTCGGTGACGTAGACGATCCCGGCGTCGGCCTCGCCGAGCGAGACCTTGGTCACCACCGCCTTGACGTTGTCCTCCAGCGAGACCGGCTTGACGGTCACGTGCTGCGCACCGAGCGCCTGCTGGGCGTACTTGCCGGCGGGCACGTCGGGTGCGGCGAGGACCACCTTGAGGTCGGGGTTGGACAGGTCCGCCAGGCCCTTGACGCCCTTGGGGTTGCCCTTGGCGACGATGATCTGCAGCAGGTTGCTGGCGAAGTTCTTCGGTGTGCCGGCCTGGCTCGACACCTTGCCCATGTTGGTGGTGTCGGCCGAGGCGAACACGTCGGCCGGGGCGCCCTGCTGGATCTGGGTGGCGAGCGCCTGGCTGCCGGCGAAGTTGAAGGTGACCTTGGCGCCCGGGTTCGCGGCGGTCCAGTCCTGGCCGATCTTGTTGAACGCGCCGGTCAGCGACGCGGCGGCGAAGACCTTGATCTCGCTCGGCGAGCCCGAGCCGGAGCCGCCCGAGGAGTTGTCGTCGTTGCCGCCGCAGGCGGCGGCCACCAGGGCGACCACCAGCAGCAGGATGGACGAGCGGACCCAGGACCGAATCATTGGCGCTCCTTTGCCAGGCAGGCGTCTAGTGTTGGGAGGGGAGCTCCACGATCACGTTGGTCGCCTTGACCGCGGCGACCGCCAGCATCCCGGGTACGAGGCCCAGCTCGTCGGCGGCTTCGCGGGTCATCAGCGACACCAGCCGATGAGGCCCGGACTGTACCTCGACGTGCGCGGCGACCCTGTCCTTGACGACCTTGGTGACGATCCCGGTGAAGCGGTTGCGGGCCGACTGCGCCATCACCTCTTCGGCCTCGGCGGTGTGCCGCAGGCCGGTGACGAACTCGGCCAGCGCCGCCCCGTCGACCACGCGCTGACCCCCTTCGGTCCGCCGCGCCCCGAGCCGGCCGGTGTCGGCCCAGCGGCGGACCGTGTCGACGCTCACGCCGAGCAGCTCCGCGACCTGGCCAATGCGATAGCTCATCATTTGCCAGCTATCCTATCATCTTGCTAGCAGCCGCACGGTTTATTTTCTCTTCTCATCGCACCTGCGGCCAATCGAACTTGGAAGTCCGCTGCTGTGGTGGGACGCGGAAGGGGGACGGATGACCGACCATCGAGGCGGCGGCGTGGCCGGGCCCGCCACGGCGCCCGACCGGGAAGCCCGCGGGGCCCAGGTGGTCGCCGCGCTGGCCGACGCCATCCGCCCGGCCGGGCGGACGGCGACCGTCCGGGTGGCCGTCGACGCGGTCACCGGCGAGGTCGCCCCGGGGCTGGCCGACGAGCTGGCCGGGGTGTTGGCGGCCTCGGGCCGTCCCGCCGGCCGGGCGACCCTGGACGGGTCCGGCCGCTACCTGGAGGAGCCGCTCCCCGCGCCGGCGGCGCCGGCCGGCGAGCCCGGGACGGTGCTGGTGGTCGACGGGTGCTTCCTCCAGCACCCCGAGCTGGCCGGCGCCTGGGATCTGGTGGTGTACCTGCGTGAGGACGCCGCCGCCGAGGCCGCCCGGTCGGTCCCGGCGCGGCTCGCCGACCGGCGGGTGCGCGCGGTCGCCCGCTACCTGGCCGAGGTCGACCCCGAGGCGGCTGCCGACGTGGTGGTCGACTGCCACGACCCGGAGTGGCCGGTCATCCGCCGGGTGGACCCCGCCGTCGCCGTCCGGATCGGCCGCGATCTGCACCCCGCCGAGACCCGCGCGTTCTTCGCGCCGCGCGCCGCCACCTGGGAGGCGCGCTTCCCCGACGACGACCCCGCCTATGCCGCCGCGGTCGCCGAGCTGGACCCTCGTTCCGGCCAGGCCGTGATCGACCTCGGCTGCGGCACCGGCCGCGCGCTGCCGCACCTGCGCGCCGCGGTCGGTCCCGGCGGCACCGTGCTGGGCTTGGATCTGACACCCGAGATGCTGGCCACCGCCCGCCGTCACGGCCGCGCCGCCGCTGCGACCCTGGTGCTGGCCGACGCCTGCCGCCTGCCGCTGCGCGACGGCAGCGTCGACGCGGTGTTCGCCGCCGGGCTGCTGCCGCATCTGCCGGATCCCGACGCGGGGCTGACCGGCGTCGCCAGGGTCGTGCGGCCGGGCGGCCGCCTGTGCCTGTTCCATCCCAGCGGCCGCGCCGCCCTGGCAGCGCGCCACGGCCGGCGGGTGCGCGACGACGACCTGCTCGCCGAGCCCAGCCTGCGCGCGGTGCTCGCGCGGACCGGCTGGCGCCTGGAGCGCTACCACGACGGACCCGACCGGTTCCTCGTGCTCGCCGTGCGGAACCCGTAGCCGTGGCCGCACCGCGGAGTCCAGCGGCCAGTCGTCGCGCCTCCGCCGGCGCCCGCCGGCAGGCCAGGGAGCTGGGCCAGGAGCCGGCCGGTGCCGGCCTACCCTCCGGCGGGCGCGACGCCGCGGCGGGCCTTGCGGGTGGCCAGGGCGGTGCGCAGCAGGTACCCGGGGGTGGGCGGGACCCAGCCGAGCTGGGTCGCGGTGCCGAGGTCGTCGCGGTTGGCCCAGTGCTCGACGACCTTGCCGTCGCGCAGGCGGAACCAGTGCGTCTGGGTGGTGGCGAAGGTCCGGCCGGTGGGCGGGAACGCCTGGCGCACGCGACCCGCGGCGTCGTAGGTGACCGCCGGGCCGACGTGCCGGCCCGACATGGTGTTGTGGACGGCGACCAGGTCGCCGTCGGCGACCACCTGGTGCACCTGGAAGGCGAGATCGGCGAAGGTGTCGCGCAGCCACAGCGCGGTGGCGTGGAAGGCGGCCGGGCCCTTGCCGCGCGAGGCCGGCGGCTCGTCCTTGGCCTCGTGGTTGACGGCGTCGGGGTGGACGACGGCTTCGAAGTCGGCCAGCGAGCCGTCCACCATGATGTCCATACTGCGAAGGCACAGCGCCTTGGCGTCGGCGGTCGAGAGGAGCGAGGTGCTCGAAGGTGTCGTCACGACGGACCCTCCAGATCATTGATTACTCATCACTGTATTCGATACAGTAGACTGTAACCATGAGCTCCCGCCATGTCAACCGGCCCCGGCCCTACGACAACAGCGGCCGCGCCGCCCAGGCGCTGGCGACGCGGCGGCGGGTGATCGCCGCGGCGCACGAGCTGCTGCTGGAGCAGGGCTACGCGGCCACCACCATCAGCCAGATCGCCAGGCGCGCCGGCGTGTCCGCCGAGACCGTCTACAAGGCCTTCGGCAGCAAGGCGGCGCTGACCAAGCAGGTCTACGACGTCGCCCTGGCCGGCGACGACGAGCCTGTGCCGATGCGCGACCGCCCCGAGATCCAGGCGATGCTGACCGAGCCCGACCCGCGCCAGAAGGTGGCCCGCTACGCGGCCCTCGCACGGCAGCTCGGCGCGCGGCTGGGCCCGCTGCTGGCCGTGCTGCTGGGCGCTCGCGCCAGCGACCCCGACCTGGACGCGTTCGCCCGCACGACCGCCGACGAACGGCTCGCCGGCACCACGGCGCTCGTCGGCCACCTGGCGGAGGCCGGCGCGCTGCGGCCCGGCCTCGACCCGGAGCGGGCGCGCGACCTGCTCTGGGCGCTGATCTCCCCCGAGCTGTACCTGCTGCTGGTGGTCGAGCGCGGCTGGCCGCCCGAGGACTACGAGCGCTGGCTGGCCGGCGCGATCGCCGACGCGCTGCTGGACCACGGCCACGCGCCCGCCGGTCCGGCGGCAACCGGCTAGAGCGCGTCGCGGATCGCTGCGGGCGCAACGACCCATCGACGCCCAGCCCCGACGTGGTGACCGAGGAGGTGGCCGTCGGGCTGCCCGAGGGGGAGGCGCTGCCGGCGCTGTTCGCGCACCCGCCCACCGCCCCGGAGGCGGGCGGCGGGCTGCGCCCGGCGGTGCTGATCGTGCACGACGGGCGCTGACCGACAGCGAGCATCCCTGGCACCGGCACGCCAGCGACTCCTGGCGGCGCGCGCTGGCGTTCTACCGGCGCCATCTGGGCTGAGGACGGGTTCCTCACAGAGGTCAGACCTCCGTACCATTGCGGCGGCGAGAGGAGGGCCTCCCTTGGAGATGCGCGACCCGGTTCCCGACGAGACGATCGGCAAGCTGGCCGAGCGGCTGCGCGACAGCTACGCCACGGAGCCGATCCCCCCGATCCGCGACGAGCTGCCGGTAGGCGACCTCGAGGTCGCCTACCGGGTGCAGGAGGTCAACACCGAGCACTGGCTGGCCGGCGGCCGGCGGCTGGTGGGGCGCAAGATCGGCCTCACCTCGGCCGCCGTCCAGCGGCAGCTCGGCGTCGACCAGCCGGACTTCGGCATGCTGTTCGCCGACATGGCGGTCGACACCGGCGCCGAGGTGGCCGCCGGGGCCCTGCTCCAGCCGCGGGTCGAGGCCGAGATCGCCTTCGTGCTGGGCCGCGGGCTCCAGCTGCCCGAGCCGACCCTGGCGGACCTGCTGCTGGCCGTGGACTACGCGCTGCCGGCGATCGAGATCGTCGACAGCCGCATCGCCGGCTGGGACATCGGCATCACCGACACCGTGGCCGACAACGCCTCCTCCGGGATGTTCGTGCTCGGCACCACTCCGCGGCGGCTGGACGACCCGACGCTCGACCTGCGCCTGGCCGGGATGGTGCTGGAGCGCCACGGCGAGCCGCTGGTGTTCGGCGCCGGCGCGGCCTGCCTCGGCCACCCGCTGCACGCGCTGCGCTGGCTGGCCGCCACCATGGTGCGGGTCGGCCGGCCGCTGGCCGCCGGCGAGGTGGTGCTGTCCGGCGCGCTCGGCCCGATGGTGCCCGCCACCGCCGGCGACCGCTTCGAGGCGCGGATCTCCGGGCTCGGCGTCGTCGCCGTGGGGTTCGCGTGAGCGCCGGGGAGGTGTCGAGGTGACCCGGGCGCTGGACCTGGACGCGCTGGCGCGCACGCTGGACGACGCGGCCGGCGCAGCGCGCGCCACCAGCCAGCTGCCGGCCGGACTGTCGCTCCAGGACGCCTACCGGCTGCAGGCGCGCTCGGTGGCGCTGCGGCTGGACCGCGGCGAGCGCCGCGCCGGCTACAAGCTCGGCTTCACCAGCCGCGCCAAGATGGCCCAGATGGGCCTGCACGAGGTGATCTGGGGGCGGCTCACCGACGCGATGGTGGTGGCCGACGGCGGCGCCGTCTCGGCGGGCCGCTTCATCCACCCGCGGGTCGAGCCCGAGGTCTGCTTCCTGCTCGGCGAGCCGCTGGAGGGCACGGTGACGCCGCTGCGAGCGGTACGCGCGCTGGCCGGGGTGGCGCCGGCGCTGGAGGTGATCGACAGCCGCTACCGGGACTTCAAGTTCTCGCTGCCGGACGTGGTGGCCGACAACTGCTCGGCGGCGGCGGTCGTGGTCGGCCCCTGGAGCGACCCGGCGACCGACGTCGCCAACCTCGGCCTGGTGATGGAGGTCGACGGCACGCCGGCGCAGATCGGCTCCAGCGCCGCGATCCTCGGCCACCCGCTGCGCTCGCTGGTCGCCGCCGCCCGGCTGGTGGGCGCCGCGGGGGAGCGGCTGGAGGCCGGCGACCTGCTGATGGCCGGCGGCGCCACCGAGGCGGTGGCGCTCCGCCCAGGCAGCCGCGTGCGGCTGGAGATGGAACGGCTCGGCGCGGTCGGCTTCACGCTCGAGGCCGCGCCAGTGGGCGAGGAGGGCTGATGGGCGAGCGGACGCGGGTGGCCATCCTGGGGTCGGGCAACATCGGCACCGACCTGATGGTCAAGCTGGGGCGCAGCCAGGTGCTGGAGCTTGCCATGGTGGCGGGGATCGATCCGGCGTCGGAGGGGCTTGCCAGGGCACGGACGGCGGGGATCGCGACCACCACCGAGGGGATCGACGGGCTGCTGGCCGATCCCGGTTCGGGCCGGATCGTGTTCGACGCCACCTCCGCCAAGGCGCATGCGCGGGTGCACGCGCCGCGGCTGGCGGAGGCCGGCCGGGTCGCGGTCGACCTGACCCCCGCGGCGGTCGGGCCCTACGTGGTGCCGGGGGTCAGCGGCGAGGCGGAGCTGGGGCGCGCCAACGTGAACCTGATCTCGTGTGGGGCGCAGGCGACCATCCCGATGGTGGCGGCGATCAGCCGGGTGGCGCCGGTGCGCTACGCGGAGATCGTGGCGACGATCGCCAGCCGCAGCGCCGGGCCGGGCACGCGGGCCAACATCGACGAGTTCACGCAGACGACCGCGCGGGGGATCGAGCGGGTCGGTGGCGCGGAGCGCGCCAAGGCGATCATCGTGCTCAACCCGGCGGAGCCGCCGATCGTGATGCGCGACGCCATCTACGCCCTGTGCGACGCTCGGGTGGACCGGGAGGCGGTCGCCGCCTCGATCCGCGA
>DASVXQ010000514.1:0-4518 GCA_036392615.1 Actinomycetes bacterium
CTAAGTGCGGCTAGGTCAGAGTTCGAGGTTAGGGTGTCGTGAAGCGCTGTGCTCGCCCCTGGGCACGCATCACATGCGGGACGGGAACCCACTATGCGACTAAAAATCGCTGGTGGTGGAGCTGATGGGACTCGAACCCACGACCCCCTGCTTGCAAAGCAGGTGCTCTTCCAACTGAGCTACAGCCCCAGGAGAAACCGCCCTTGAGCTGCGGGTTCTCTGGCGGACATGGCGAGCCGGAGTCTAGCACACTGTTACAAGAGCGCCTGACTGCTCGTGCTATCCTGCTGCTGCCATGTCCCGCTCCAGCGTAGACGACCTCGGCCGCTCCTTCGAGCGGCACCTCCGCGCCGAGCGCAAGTCCCCGCGGACGGTCGAGACCTACCTGGAGGCCGTGCAGCTCCTCTCCGCCTTCCTCGCCAGGCATGACAGCGACCGGCCGCTCCTAGACGTGCGCCGCGAGGACATCGAAGCGTTCTTGGTCGCCCTGCATGAACGCTGCACGCCGGCGACCGTCGCGAACCGCTACCGGTCGCTGCGGCGGTTCTACGGCTGGCTTGAGGAAGAGGAAGAGATCCCCGTCTCCCCCATGGCCAAGATGAGGCCGCCGACTGTCCCCGAACAGCCTGTGCCCGTGCTACCCGACGACATGCTCCAACGCCTCCTCGCGGCATGCGCCGGTAAGGACTTCGAGGCTCGGCGCGACACCGCGATCGTCATGGTGCTGGTGGACGCAGGCCCGCGCCTGTCCGAGGTCGCCGGCATGCGGGTCGAGGATGTCGACTTCGACTACGACGTCGTCCGCGTGCTTGGCAAAGGCAGCCAGGAGCGAGCGATCCCCTTCGGGAGGAACGCCGCTCGCGCTCTCGATCGCTACCTGCGGGTACGCGGCCGCCATCCGCACGCCGAGCTGGATTGGTTGTGGATCGGGAAGAAAGGTCGCGTGACCCCGTCGGGCATCCGCCAGGTCCTCCAACGCCGCGGTCGCCAGGTTGGAATCGACGGCCTCCATGCACACTTGTTCCGCCACACCTTCGCCCACACCTGGCGCGCCGAAGGCGGGAGCGAGACCGATCTCATGCGCATCGCCGGTTGGCGCTCTCCTGCCATGCTCCGCCGCTATGGCGCCTCCGCCGCCGACGCCCGCGCCCGCGAGGCCCATCGCCGCCTGTCACCAGGAGATCGGCTGTAGCAGTTAAAGAGGTTCGCTCGTTCCTGCGAGGTGATCACGACTCACCACAGGGCAGGCCGCAATGACGCAGGAAGGAGTAGGCCAGGCGTGTGGGTGCCCGGCTCCCTTGGACACTGCGCTCGGCCGCCGCGGTGACGTCGTCGAGGGTGCCGCAGGCAGGTGGCCGGCTCGTGGGTGTGAGGATGTGGCGGTCAGTTCGACGAAGAACGAAATAACAGCGTCAAGGTCGTCGACAACGATGAGGACGTTATCCATCCGCTGGATCGTCATGCTGGGTCTCCTTGGTGTGGTACGGCCACGGTGGCCGCATCCGCCCCTGAGACGGAGCCCCCAGGCCGTTCTCGACATCCTCTGCCACATCTTCTTCGAGAACCTCTTGACGCAGCAGTGCCCGTCACGCACCAGGCATACCGCTTCGGACGAAAACACCACAGGTCAGAGGCCCTATCACTATCCTGCGGCCCAACACACTGACGCTCAGCCAGGTCATGAAGCGCTAACAGCCTGTTTCACAAAGCCCTGGTGGTTTCGGCTGGCCCACCGTCCGTAACGTTACCGAGACGGAGGCCGGCCATAGTGCTGGGTGATCCACACCGTCCAGGGTGGCGGTGTCGGAGGTGAGCTGCATGCCGCAAGCACCATGGCGGTGACCTCTGCCGCCCGACTGGCCCGGCCGCGATGGTGGCCGGGGATGTTGGCGTGGGCGCTGTGGGTGCTGGCCATGTTCGGCCTGCCGGTGGTCGCCTGGCTGGACCATCTGTCGCGCCAGGCCAGCCGGCCCGACCTGGCCCAACTCGCCGGCGCTTCCGTCCTCGCCCCCGTGCTGGCGCTGGTGAGCGCGGCCACGGTCGGAGCGGTGCTGGCCAGCCGCCGGCCGGCGCACCCGGTCGGCTGGCTGCTGCTGATCCTGGGCCTGGCCCTGAACGCCAGCGGGGTGGCCGCCGCCTATACGGCCTACGGGCTGGTGGCCCGGCCCGGCGCGCTGCCCGCCGCTCATGCCGTGGCCCGCTACTCCCCGGCCCTCATCCTGACGGCGCTGCCGGCGCTCAGCTTCGTGCTGCTGCTCACCCCGACCGGATCCCTGCCCTCCCCCCGCTGGCGCTGGTGGGCCTGGGCCACCGTGGCCGCCCCGGTCACCTTGCTGGTGGCGGTGGCACTGGCGCGGGGGTCGCTGGACCCGCGCTACCAGGTGGACAACACGCTGGACTTCCGCGGTGTCGGTGGCGCCCTGCTGGTCGTCAACCAGCTCACGCTGGGCGTCACCCTGCTGGCCCTGATGGTCGCTGCCGGGTCGCTGGTGGTGCGGTTTCGTCGCGCCCGCGGCGTCGAACGCCTGCAGCTGCGCTGGGTGGCCTGGGCGGCGGCGCTGGCGGCGCTGGCGGCGATCGCCGCGCTGGCCAGCGCGGCGCTGGGCCTTCCGGAGGTGCTCGACTGGGCGGCCGGGGCCTGCGTGGCGCTGCTGCCGCTGGCGGCCGGTGCGGCGATCTTGCGCTACCGGCTGTATGACCTGGACCGCATCATCAGCCGCACGCTCGCCTACGGCCTGCTCACCATCCTGCTCGGCGGCGGCTACGCCGCGGTGGTCCTCGGCCTCGCCCAGCTGCTTGGCCGGGACTCTCCCCTGGTGGTGGCCGGCGCCACCCTGGCCGTGGCGGCCGCGTTCCAGCCGGCCCGCCACCGCATCCAGGCCATGGTCGACCGACGCTTCGACCGGCGCCGCTACGATGCCGCCCGCACGATCCAGGCGTTCAGCGCCCGGCTGCGCCAGCAGGTCGACCTCGACACGCTGACCGCCGAGCTGCTCGGCGTGGTCAATCAGACGATGCAGCCGGCCAGTGTGTCGCTGTGGCTGCGGCCGTCCGTCAGTGCGTCCCCCGGGCAGCGCGGCACAGGCGCATCCCGCGCGGCGTCCCAGGCGGCAGCTTCCCCGTTCGTTCGCACAGGTTTGTGAAACAGGCTGGTACCAGCGTGTGCGTAAAGGACTTGCCTCGAGGCTGCAGCCACCTGTGGCTCGGGCTACGATCCTGCCCATCCGCCGCAGGTGGTCGAGCAGACCATCACCGCGATACGGCGCTGAGAACGCCCCTGGAACTACAGGAGCGCGAGGGGCCCATCGTCGTCAGGCGCGGGCTGGTGACGACGTCTCGTCGAACAGCAGCAGCCAGGCAACGTTCACGCCGAGAAACACCAGGAGCGTCAGCAGCACCGCCTCAACGCGCAGGGGTCGCACCGACAGACCCAGGTCGGCAACCACGCCCGGGGCGATCGCGACGATCGCGATCAGGGCGTACAGCAGTACGGCTGCCAGGTAGCCCGCCAACCCAAGCCAAGTGGGTGCCGGACCGCGCACCAGGACCAAGACGATAGCGCCACCGGCGGCGGCGATCGCAAACGAGATCCGCCAAAGGGCCGTGCTGGCTGGATCGATCAGCGAGAGCAGGCCCATCAGGCCAGGCAGGGAGAAGTGCAGCGCGACCCCGTAGGCCCGCCGCCGATGGACCGAGAATCGCCGCCATTCGGCATGCCGGGTCTGGACCACGATGATCCAGAGGCCGAGCAGCGTGAAGCACACCGTCGCGAATGCGAGGTAGAAGTCCGTGAGCATCCTGTCGTACCCCCCCCCGGATCCCAGCGACACCCCCGAGACAGTACGGGGTCGTGACCCGGCACGCACTGAACGACCACTGCGCACCCGTGAGGCGTGCACCAACCACTGGAATCCGCCCAACAACCTGGATTCAGAAACACGCTGTTATTGAGTTTTCAAAGTTGAAGTAATGCCTCTGGTGGGTGAAGCCGCAGGTAACGGCCTCGACGCCGCATCACCTTGACTCGGACAGCGTGTTTCGCAAAGGCTGCTGGCTTCGGCCGGTCGTTACGTTGCCGAGACGGAGATCGCACGCTGGCGCGTGATCCGCGACGCTGTGAGGCAGCTGACGTGCTACGCCTCGACCACGTACAGGAGTTCGGGTCCTCCGGCGCTAACCCAGGCCCCGCGTGGGCCAGCGGCGAGCACCGTCGAGAACACCAGCTGGCTGCGCAACCACCCGGTCACCCGGCCGGAGGCGGGATCGACCCGCAGCAGGACACCGTTGCCCTGCTGCTGGCCGGCGTACGCGCCGGCCAGCCAGACGGCGCCGCCCCCGATGACGGGGCCGACCGCCAGGATGGTGACCAGGTCGGGGAGCGGCGTAGCCGCGGTGACCCGCGCCGTTTGTGGGTCCAGGCGGCGCAGCCGCCCGCTCCCGCCGGGCTGGCTGCCGGGGTCGGCCGGACCCGACAGCACCCACGCCGCGCTGGCATCCGCGGCCAGCCCCCACACGCGG
>DASVXQ010000515.1:0-5511 GCA_036392615.1 Actinomycetes bacterium
CCCGGCGCGGCTCGGCTGGGCGCTGGTGCTGCTGGGCGCCGGCGTGCTGGCCGTGGCGGCCCAGCCCGACCGGCGGGCGGTCACCGCCGCGGCCGTGCTGGCCGGCTACCTGGCCGCCGGCCAGCTGCTGGAGCCGCTGCGGGCCGAGGCGGACCAGCCCGATGCCAGCCGCCAGCTGCCGATCGCCTGGGGCGACCTGCTGGTGCTCCACTGCCTGCTGCCGGTCGCCGCGCTGACCGCGATCGGCTGGCTCGGCTTGGGAATCGCCTGGCTGACCGGGCTGTTGTCCGGCCCGGCGGCCCTGGTGGCGCTGCCGGCCGCGCCGCTGCTGGCCGGGGTGCTGGTGGGCTGCGCGGCGGTCGCCGGGCACCGCGGGCGGCTGTCGCCCGACACCCTGGTGACCGCCTTCGGGCTGGGCGAGCTCGGCGGACCGGTCTACCTGGTCGGCTGGGTGGCGCTCGGCCCGTTGCTGGCCGAGGTGCTGCTGGCGGTCACCGCCACGGTGGTGGTCGACGCCGGCCGCAGGCCCGGCGCGCTCGCCGGGGCGCTGTGGACCGCGGGGATCCTGCTGCTCGCCTTCCTGGCCGGCCTGCTCGCCTACCTGCGCGGCCGCCGCGCCCCCGCCTGACCGACCCGCTGCGGCGGCCGGGAGGCGACCAGCGCGAGCGGGCGCCGGCCGTCGTGCGCGGTGACCCGGCCGATGCGCAGCAGCAGCACCCCGGCCACCCCGCCGGCCGTCAGGTTGATCAGCGCGCCGGCCAGCTCGGCCGCGCGCGAGCCGCCGGCGGTGAACGGCGCCACCGCCGGCAGCACCACCAGCGCGCAGGCGACCCAGCGGAACACCCGCAGCGGCTGGGCGGTCAGCACCGCCAGCGCGTGCAGCACCCCGGTCAGCAGCAGGGTGGTCACCGCCCACACCAGCGCGTAGCTGGCCAGCACCCTGGTGGCCAGCGTGCCGCTCGCGTCGCCGGCCAGCCTCGGGACGCCGGCGGCGCGGCTGACCAGCACGCCCGCCGGCACGATCAGGCCGGCCGCCAGCGCGGCCGCCGTGCCGCCGGCCCACAGCCTGGCGCTGTCGACCGCTCGCGCCCGGCGGCCGCGGGTCTGGTCCAGTGGAGCTGTCATCGCCGGACCCCCGCGTCGTTCCGCCTTCGGCGCGACGGGCGCCTGGGCACCCGTCGCGCCGGCCCCCCCGTTCCGCCGGCCGCGGCCAGTGCCGCGCCGGTCACCGCTGTGTTGTTCGTCCGTCAGGGCGCCCTCCTGTAGATTGCGACGTCAGCACCCCTGCGCGGCCGCCCAAAGCGGGGTTGAGCGCACCGACCGGGGAGGGACATGCGAACCACCGAGCTCGCCGTCGACACCGCCGGCCAGACCGTGATCGACCTGACCGATCGGGTCGCCGGGTTCCTGCGCGAGGCGGGCGGTGGCGACGGGCTGCTGCACGTGTTCGTGCCGCACGCGACCGCCGGGCTGATCGTGATGGAGACCGGCTCCGGCTCGGAGGAGGACCTCGAGGAGACCCTCGACCGGCTGCTGCCAAAGGACGACCGCTACGTCCACCGGCACGGCAGCCGCGGGCACGGCGCCGACCACCTGCTGCCGCTGCTGGCCAGCCCGTCGCTGACCGTGCCGGTGCTGGGCGGCCGTGCCGCGCTCGGCACCTGGCAGCGCATCTGCCTGCTCGACCGCAACAGCGACAACCCCCGCCGCAGGGTGCGGCTCTCGCTGCTCCCCGGCTGAGCGCCCGACGCTCCCGGCGCGGCTACCATCCAGTCCCATGGGCAGGGGAGCAGGCCAGCGCGGCGGCCCGGCGTCGCCGGCGGCGACCGGGCGGACCCCGGCGGCGGCCCGCGCCAGGACCGAGCGCGAGCAGACGCCGGCGCCGCTGCGTCGCGACGTGCGCCTGCTCGGCGACGTGCTCGGGCAGGTGCTCGCCGAGGCGGAGGGGCCCGAGCTGCTGGCCGACGTGGAGCGACTGCGCCGCGCCGCCATCGAACTGCGCGGCAGCGCCGAGCCGCTGGCCCAGCTCGAGCGGGTGGTCGGCATCGTCGCGGGTTTCGACCTGGACCGCGCCGAGTCGGTGGCGCGGGCCTTCACGGTCTACTTCCAGCTGGTCAACCTCGCCGAGGAGCACTACCGGGTGCGCATCCTGCGGGCCCGCGGCCGCGGCGAGGACGGCCCGGCCTCCGCGCCGGTGCCGGAGTCGCTGGCCGCCGCGGTCGCCGAGATGCGCCAGACCGCCAGCCCCGCGGCCCTCGACGGGCTGCTTGAGCGCCTGGAGATCCGCCCGGTCCTGACCGCGCACCCGACCGAGGCCAGGCGCCGCGCGGTGGTCGACGCGCTGCGGCGCATCAGCCAGCAGGTCGAGCGGCTCGACGACCCGCGGCTGTCCGCTTCGGAGGTGGCCGGCGTGCGCCGCCGCCTGCTCGAGGAGACCACCGCGCTGTGGCGCACCTCGCAGCTCCGGCGCCACCCGCCGACCCCGCTCGACGAGGTCCGCACGATCATGTCCGCCTTCGACGAGACGCTCTTCCGGCTGGTCCCGGAGCTATATCGGGAGCTGGACCTGGCACTCGCCGGCGAGGCGGCCGGGCAGCGCGCCCCGGAGTTTCCGCCGTTCCTGCGATGGGGCAGCTGGGTCGGCGGCGACCGCGACGGCAACCCCAACGTCACCGCGGCGGTGACCAGGGAGGCGATGGCCGTCCAGAGCGAGCACGCCCTGCGCGGCCTGGAGGCGGTGACCCGCCGGGTCGCCCGCCTGCTCAGCGCCTCGGCCGCCTCGACCAGGCCGTCGCGCGTGCTGCTCGACTCGCTGGAGCGCGACGAGGCCGAGCTGCCGGAGGCGGCCGCCGAGATCCACACCCGCGCGCCGGACGAGCCGCACCGCCGCAAGCTGACCCTGGCCGCCGAGCGGCTGGCGCGCACCCGCACCGGCCGGCCCGGCGCCTACCTGTCGCCGGCGGTGTTCCTGGCCGACCTGCGCCTGGTGCAGCGCTCGCTGGCGGAACGTGCGCCGCGGCTCGCCTACGGGGAGCTCCAGCACCTGGTCTGGCAGGCGGAGACCTTCGGCTTCCACCTGGCCTCGCTGGAGGTCCGCCAGCATGCCTCGGTCCACGCCCAGGCGCTCGCCGAGCTGGCGCCCGAGGCGGCCGGCGACCCGCAGGCGCTCGACCGGCTCGCCACGCACGGCTGGCCCGCGCCGCCGCCGGTCGAGCCGTCGCCGCTGGTGGCCGAGGCGCTCGCCACCTTCAGGGCGATGGCCGGGCTGCAACGCCGCTACGGCGCCCGAGCCTGCCGGCGCTACGTGGTCAGCTTCAGCCGCTCGGCCGCCGACCTGGCCGCGGTGCGGGCGCTGGCCAGCCTGGCGGTGCCCGAGGACCAGTTGGAGCTGGACGTGGTGCCGCTGTTCGAGTCCAGCGCCGACCTGGCCGCCGCGCCGCAGGTGCTGGACGAGTACCTGGCCCTGCCGGGCGTCGCCCGGTGGCTGGAGCGCGGCGGCCGCCGGGTGGAGGCCATGCTGGGCTACTCCGACTCGGCCAAGGAGATGGGCTTCCTGGCCGCCAACGTGGCCCTCTACCAGGCGCAGGGCGAGCTCGCCGCGTGGGCGCGCGGCAACCGGGTCGAGCTGACCCTGTTCCACGGCCGGGGCGGCGCGCTCGGCCGCGGCGGCGGCCCGGCGGGACGGGCCATCCGCGCGCAGGCGCCCGGATCGGTCGGCGGCCGCTTCAAGGTCACCGAGCAGGGCGAGGTGGTCTTCGCCCGTTACGGCAACCCGGCCATCGCCCAGCGCCACCTGGAGCAGGTGACCTCGGCGGTGCTGCTGGCCTCGACCCCGGCCCACGAGGCGATGCTGCTCGACCGGGAGGCGGACTTCCTGGCCGACGCCCGCCGCATGGCCACCGCCGCCGAGGGTGCCTACCGGGCGCTGGTCGGCGAGCCCGGCTTCGTCGAGTGGTTCAAGCGGGTGACGCCCATCGAGGAGCTGTCCGATCTGGCGATCGGCTCGCGGCCGGCGCGCCGCCACGACAGGGCCGGCCTGGAGGACCTGCGCGCCATCCCCTGGGTGTTCGCCTGGAGCCAGAACCGCTGCAACCTGCCCGGCTGGTACGGGCTGGGGACCGGCCTGGCGGCGCTGGCCGGCGAGCCGGGCGGGCTGGCGCGGCTGCGCCGCATGTACCGGGAGTGGCCGTTCTTCAGCTCGCTGCTCGACAACGCGGAGATGAGCCTGGCCAAGGCCGATGCGCTGATCGCCGGCCTGTACCTGGAGCTCGGCGGCCGCCCGGAGCTGACCGCCGCGGTCCGCGAGGAGTTCCGCCGCACCCGCGCGCTGGTCATGGAGGTCACCGAGAGCGACCGGCCGCTGGCCAGGCGGCCGGTGCTGCGCAACGCCGTCGACCTGCGCAACCCCTACGTGGACGCGCTGTCGCTCATCCAGGTGCGCTTCCTCGAGGAGCTGCGCGCCGGCGTGGCCGACCCCGAGCGGGCGGCGCGCGTCGCGGAGCTGGTGCGGCTGACCGTCAACGGCGTCGCCGCCGGGCTCCAGAACACCGGCTGAGCCGGTGGACCCCGGCGGGTGGACCCCGGCGGGTGGACCCCGGCGGCGCCGGTAGGGCGGCGGTCGTAGCATGCTCTCGACGACGATGCGGAGGGATGCACGATGACGCGGTTGTGGAAGGGCGAGACCGAGAAGGCCATCCGGAACTTCCCGATCTCGGGGGAGCGCGTGCCGTCCGAGGTGATCCACATGCTGGCCCGCCTCAAGGCCGAGGCCGCCAGGGTCAACGCCGAGCTGGGCGAGCTGGACGCCGACCGGGCCGGGCGCATCGCCGCCGCCGCCGAGGCCATCGCCGCCGGCCAGCACGACGACCAGTTCCCCATCGACGTGTTCCAGACCGGTTCGGGCACCTCGACCAACATGAACGTCAACGAGGTGATCGCAACCCTCGCCGGCGAGGACGTCCACGCCAACGACGACGTCAACCGGGGGCAGTCGTCCAACGACCTGTTCCCCAGCGCGGTCCACGTCGCGGTGCTCGACGCGGCGCAGAACGTGCTGCTGCCCGCGCTGGAGCGGCTGGAGCACTCGCTGACCGCCAAGGCCGACGGGCTGGCCGACGTCGTCAAGCCCGGCCGCACCCACCTGATGGACGCCGTGCCGGTGTCGCTTGGCCAGGAGTTCGCCGGCTACGCCACCCAGATAAGCGAGGGCGCCGAGCGCGTCCGCGGCGCGCTGCCGCGGGTCGGCCAGCTGCCGCTCGGCGGGTCGGCGGTCGGCACCGGCCTCAACGCCCATCCCGAGTTCGCCGCCAGGGTGCGCGAGCGGGTCGCCGCCGCCACCGGCCTGCGGCTGTCGGCCCCGGCGCACCCGTTCGAGGCGCAGGGCGCCAGGGACGCGCTGGTCGAGCTGAGCGGAGCGCTCAAGACCGTGGCGGTCAGCTGCACCAAGATCGCCAACGACATCCGCTGGATGGGCTCCGGCCCGCGCGCCGGGCTCGGCGAGATCAACCTCCC
>DASVXQ010000516.1:0-6606 GCA_036392615.1 Actinomycetes bacterium
GCGGCCGTCGGCCGGGGCACCCCAGGGCCATGGGACCCGCCACGCCGCGTCGTGCGGGTTGGCCCCTACCGCTGGGTCCGCAACCCCATCTACCTGGCGGCGCCTGCGCGCCACCTTCGGCGACCACTATCAGCGCTACCGGCGTGCGGTCCCCGGCTGGGTCCCGCGCCGGCCGCGGCCGAGCTCGTGAAGGAGGGCACATGCCACCGGTCGTTTCCAGCTTCGAGATCGCCCGTCCACCGGAGGAGGTGTACGCCTACGCCACCGACCCGTCGCGGTTCCCAGAGTGGCAGCGCGACGTCGTGCGGGTTCAGATGGAGGACGGCGGCCAGCCCGGCGTGGGCAGCAGGTTCACCACCATCCGCCGGATCGGCCGCGTGGAGCAGGCCACCACGCAGGAGATCACCGAGCGGCGCCCGCCGAGGCGCTGGGCCGCCCGTGGCGTGGACGGGCCGTTCCGGCCGAACGCCGAGATCACCATCGAGCCCGCCGGCGACGGCACCCGCTCGCTGGTGACCATCGCGCTGGACTTCGAGGGCCACGGGCTCGGCAGGCTGCTCCCGCTGGAGGTCATCCGCCGCATGACCGCCAAGCAGGCGCCCCGCAGCTACCGCAACCTCAAGGAACTGCTGGAGCGCGGGGCGTAGCTGCTCGCCTGCTCAGTTGATGCAGAACTCGTTGCCCTCGGGGTCCTGGAGCACGACGAAGTAGTGGTCGACGGTCCCGGCGTCGCCCACCCGCAGCACGGTGGCGCCCGCGCGGACGAGCCGCTCCGCCTCGGCGTCGACCCGCTGCCTGCGGACCTCCATCGGGAACTTGCGGCCGCCGCTGGCGTTCAGGTCGAGGTGGATCCGGTTCTTGACGACCTTGGGCTCGGGCACCGCCTGGAAGAAGATCCTCGGGCCCACGCCGGCCGGGTCCACCAGATAGACGTTGGTCGCGCCCTGCAACTCCTCCTCTGGCACCCCGATGTGCCGGAAGTACGCGTCCCAGTCGCCGAACCCCTCCGGCGGCGGCTGCGGCTCGTACCCCAACGCCTCCGCCCAGAACGCCATCAGCACGTCCGGGTCCTTGCAGTCGATCGCCAACGAGAACCGGGTCATCAGATCACCTCCACGGCGATGCTGCTCCGTCGTGCAGTCGTGCCTCGGGCATGTCGTCGTCTCCATGGTCGAGTCGTCGCGGGATCATCCGGTGCCGGCGCCTGGCGGGGAGCCGCCCAGGCCGAGGCGGGTGGCGGCCCGGCGCCTGACGGCCTCGGGGGCGAAGGCGGCGTCGAGCGCTGCGGCGTTGCAGCGGCGGAAGTGCTCCTCGTCCCAGCCGAAGGTGGCGTGGAGCCGTTCGTACTCGCCGCTCAGGGTGGTGTCGATCATGGCGCGCACGTCGGTGGAGATGCCGAGCCGCACCCCGGAGCGGTACAGGCGGTCGACCGGATGGTCCGCGTAGCGGTCGACCATGTCGGTCAGGACGTTGGACGAGGGGCAGATCTCGAGGTGGGTGCCCCGCTCGCGCAGGTGGGCGACCAGCTTCGGGTCCTCGACGCTGCGGGCGCCGTGGCCGATGCGTGCTGGCTCGAGCCGCTCCAGGGTCTCCCAGACGCTCGCCGGGCCGGCCGACTCGCCGGCGTGCGCGGTCCGCGGCAGGCCGTGCTCGGCCGCGTACCGGAAGGCGGGCACGTGCGGGTCGAGCGGGTACCCGGCCTCGTCACCGGCGATGTCCAGGGCGGCGACCAGGCCGCCCCGGAAGCGCTCGACCAGCTCGGCGGTCCGCATGCTCTGCTCCGGCGAGAAGTGGCGGACGGTGCACAGGATCAGGCGCGCGTCGATGCCGGTGGCGGCGGCCGCCGCGGCGGCGGTGCGCTCGACCTCCTCGACCACCTCCTCGGGCCGCAGCCCGCCGTCGAGGTGCTGCAGTGGCGCGAAGCGCAGCTCCGCGTAGACGACGCCGTCCCTGGCGAGCTGGTCGAAGAGGTCCTCGGTGATCACCCGGAGGCCGCGCCGGTCCTGCATCAGGGCGACGATCCGTCGCGGGCGGCGCAGCAGGTCGACCAGGCTGGTGGCCTTGGGCGGCCCGACGAACTCGCGGCGGTACTCCTCGAAGGTGGTTCCCGGGGCGAGCGCGGCCACCGCACCGTAGCTGGCGGCGCAGTCCAGGTGGAGGTGCAGTTCGACCTTGGCCGCGGGTCCCATCGCTTCATGCTCCTGGTCGGTGTTCCGGCGGTGAGGATTGCACCACGGAGCCGCCCGGGCCGCACCCGGATTTCCAGCTGCCCAGCACCGCCGGTCCGGTCGGGCACGTCAAGCTCGGCTGCGCCAACAACCACTGGCTGACCCCGCTGGCCTCCTCGGTCGAGGCCGCCAGGCCCGCGGCGCCCGTGCCGTCCGCACGCGCGGAGCTGGTGGTGCCGTAGCGCGGCTGACGGTCGTTCCCGCTGTGGCCCTCGCCCGCCGCGGCCGGTCAGTCGGGGTGGCGGCCGAGGAAGGCGAGCAGGTGGTCGCTCGGGGTCGCCCGGGGAGCCGGGCGCACGGGCGGGGCGAAGCGGGCCGGGCGGTCGGCGCGGCGCACCAGGAGGGACGCGAGCACGAGCAGCTCCTGGGCGAGGCGCGGTGGGATCGGGCGGCGCTGGCCGCAGGCGCGGGCGACGTCCCAGCCGTGGACGGCGATCTCGATCGCGCCGGTGCTGGTCAGCACGCTGGCCGGCAGGGTCCGGCCGCCGATCGAGATCGGCTCGCGCCGGTCCTCGCCGACCCAGCTGCCGAGCAGGTGGCAGGCCCGGTCCCGCAACCGCGCGACCAGCTCCACGGCGCCGGCTGCCCCCGCGCCCCGGGCCGTCCCGGCCGGTCCCGGATCGCCGGCTCCCAGAGCGGCGAAGACGGTCGCCGGGAGCGGCGGCTGGCCCGCGCCGAGCGGCGGCTGGTCGGCGCCGGGCGGCACCTCGACGTGGGCGAGGTCGACGGCTTCCTGGAGGGCGGCGAGGGAGTCCTCCATGTGGTGCAGCAGGGCCAGCAGGTCCCAGCCCTGGCACGGGGTTGGCCTCCAGAGCGCCTCCGGGGTGACCTGCTGGAGGCTGCCGAGGGCATAGGCGACGGCGCGCTCGAGCAGCACGACCCCGCTGGTCGGCGGTGCGGCGGCAGGGCGCCCCTGGCTCATCGCCGGTCCGCGCCGACGGGCCTGGTCATCGGCAGGCCGAACAGCGGGAACAGCTCGACCTCGAAGAAGCTAGCGACGTGGCTGATGCCGGCCCTGTCCAGCGTGACCACGTGCAGGCTGAACGCCCGGTAGAGATCGCCGTCGCGCAGGTACATGCCGAAGCCGGGCTGCCCGTTGGCCTGCGTGGGCAGCAGCAGCAGGTCGCCGGGGCCGGTCGCCGGGCACTGGCACTCGATCAGCCTGCCGATCGCCTCGGCGCCCTGGTACCAGCCGATGAACGGCGGCATCTCCCAGATGGCGTCCTTGGCGAACAGGTCGACCAGTGCGGCCACGTCGTAGTCCTCGAAGGCGGCGACGTAGCGGTCCAGCAGCTCGCGCTGGTCGGCGTTGACCGGCTCGACGACCTGGTCCTGGGTGGGTGACGCCTGGTCGAGTTGGGCGCGGGCGCGTTGCAGCATGCTGTTGACCGCGGTGGTGGTCGTGTCGAGCAGCTCGGCCACCTCGGCGGCACGCCACTTCAGCACGTCCCGCAGGATCAGCACGGCACGCTGCCGCGGCGGCAGGTGCTGCAGCGCGGCGATCAGCGCCAGACGGATGCTCTCCCGGTTGGTGACGATCGCCGCGGGGTCGCCGAGGTCGGCGCCGACCATGGCGTCGGGGACCGGCTCCAGCCAGGGCACCTCGGGCTGCTCGACCACCGGCGTCTCCGGGTCCGAGCTGGGCGCGCCGAGCCCCGTCGGCAGCGGCCGCCGCCCGCGGCTCTCCAGCGAGGTGAGGCAGACGTTGGTGGCGATGCGGTACAGCCAGGTCCGCAGCGACGAGCGGCCCTCGAACTGGTCCTGCGCGCGCCAGGCGCGCAGGTAGGTCTCCTGCACCAGGTCCTCGGCGTCGTGCACCGAGCCGAGCATGCGGTAGCAGTGGGCCAGCAGCTCGCGCCGGTACTGGTCCGCCTGCTGCAGGAACTCCTGGTCGACCGCCTCCGCTGCCACCTTGACCGGGTTGTCTGTCACCGTCACGTCCTCCCGCTCCTCTCCACGGTCGCGTTCCTGGCGGCGACCGGCGCCCTCCATGAGGGGCGCCGCACCAGTACAGACCACCGGCGCGACAGAACTCACCGGCGAGCGATGACTTTTCGCGACGGGCCCGGTCTGCACAGGTGACAAGAGCAACCGCGGACCGAAGGAAGCATCCCCCATGCAAACGACCATTGAACCGACCGGACGGCTCCCCCGCACGCGGCGGGACGAGCGCTCCCGCTGGGTGGCGCTGCTCGTCCTGTGCGTCGGCATGCTGATGATCGTGCTGGACGCCACCGTGGTCAACGTGGCGCTCCCCGCCATCCAGCGTGACCTGGGCTTCTCCCAGTCGAGCCTGGCCTGGGTGGTGAACGCCTACCTGATCGCCTTTGGCGGCCTGCTGCTGCTGGCCGGCCGGCTCGGCGACCTGGTCTCCCGCCGCCGGGTGTTCCTGGCGGGCCTGGGCGTGTTCACCGCGGCCTCGCTGCTGTGCGGCCTCGCCCAGAGCCAGCAGCTGCTGATCGTCGCCCGCTTCGTCCAGGGCGTCGGCGGGGCGATGACCTCCGCCGTCGTGCTCGGCATGATCGTCACGATGTTCCCCGGGCGCCGCGAGCAGGCCAGGGCGATCGGCGTCTACAGCTTCGTCGCCTCGGCGGGCGGCTCGGTCGGGCTGCTGGCAGGCGGCGTGCTGACCCAGGCGGTCAACTGGCACTGGATCTTCTTCATCAACGTCCCGATCGGCGTCGCCACCGCGCTGGCCGCGCCGCGGCTGCTCCAGCGGGACCGCGGCAGCGGCTTCGTGGGCGGCGCCGACATCCCCGGCGGCCTGCTGGTGACCAGCGCGCTGATGCTGGGCGTCTACACCATCGTCGAGCCGGCCGCGGAGCACGGCTGGACCGCCGGTGCGACCCTGCGCCTCGCCGGGCTGGCGCTCGCCCTGCTGGCCGGGTTCGTGGTACGCGAGGCGACCGCGCGCAACCCGCTGGTGCCGCTGCGGATCTTCCGCTCCCGCAACGTCTCCGGCGCCAACCTGATCCAGGCGCTGACCGTCGCGGGGATGTTCGGCATGTTCTTCCTCGGCGTGCTGTACCTGCAGGAGGTGCTTGGCTACGGCGCGCTGGAGACCGGCCTGGGGTTCCTGCCGGTGACGCTGGTGATCGGCACCCTGTCGCTGCGCTACTCCGAGCGGCTGATCATGCGCTTGGGCGCCAGGAGGACCCTGCTGCCCGGCCTGGTGCTGATTGCCGCCGGTCTCGCCCTGGTCGCCCAGGTGCGGGCGGACGGCGCCTACCTGAGCGGCGTGCTGCCGTCGATGCTGCTGCTCGGCACGGGCATCGGCGTGTCGATGCCGGCGCTGGCGACGCTGGCGATGTCCGGCGCCACCGAGGGCGACGCCGGGCTGGCCTCCGGGCTGATCAACACCACCACCCAGGTCGGCGCCGCGCTCGGGCTGGCGGTGCTGGCGACCCTGTCGGCCACCCGCAGCGGGCACCTGCTGGGCCGGGGACAGGCGACCGCCGAGGCGCTGACCGGCGGCTACCGGATGGCGTTCCTGGTCGCCGCCGGGCTGGTGGTCGTCGCCGTCGCCGTCGCCCTGGCGGTGCTGCGGCCCGAGACCGAGGCTGCCGGGCAGGTCGAGCCGCAGGTCGAGGCGGAGCGGGCCGAGGCGGAGCCGGTGTGCTGCCAGGCGTCCTAGCCGGACCGTGGGCCGGGCCCGACGCCCGGCGGCGGCGGTGGACCGGCATCCCGGTCCGCCGCCGTTTCGCGCCCGGTCAGGCTCGCCCGCCGGGCACGCAAGCGATGCAAGGGAATTTGATCCCCTCGACCGGAAAAGACTCAACGCCTCCCTTCCTATGCCTGTTTGACAGGGTCAAGAGGCACGGAGTGAAATTTAGCGTTCTATCGGTTGGGCCGGTCGCGGCCCGGATGCGTACTCGGTGTGGGGGGAAATTGACCGAGAACAACCGTGGGGGGCTCGTTCCTGAAACCAATGGTGCTGGCCAGGAACCCACGCCTCGCAGAGTGGTATTGCTGTCCAGCGATCCCGATCTCCGCTCGCTGTTCGAGCGCGCCCTTGGCCCTGACGATACCCTGGTGGTCGCCCGTCACCACGAGCAATTGCGCCAGGCGCTGGCGTCACCCGCCTCGACGTTGGTGATCTCGGTGCAGGCGTTCGACCGGATCGCCGCCTGGCATCGCGTCCGCCAGTTCTACGGCGGCATGGTGCTGGTCACGCTCGACAACGAGGAGCAGACGCACGGCTGGCCGCCGGATGCGGCGCGACACTTCCTGGTGCGGCCCTTCGGCGTCGAGGAGATCATGGAGAGGCTGTCGGTCCATCCGCGCATCCTGCGGGAGCCGGCCGCCGCGCGGCGGCGCCGCCTGGCCAGGGCGCAGAAGCCCCCGGTGATCCCGCCGCCGGCGCTGCCGCCACCGCCCG
>DASVXQ010000517.1:0-5476 GCA_036392615.1 Actinomycetes bacterium
GCCAGCCGAGCCGCCCCGCCAGCCGGCCCCTGGCCGTCCGGGCCAGCCGGCGCGCGGCCGCCGCGTCGTCGCCGTGCGGCTCTGCGGGCGCGTACTCGGCGGCGACGTACAGCTCGGTGAGGTCCTCCAGCGGGCGCGCGTCGTCGGCGAACTGGCCGCTCATCCGCCGCGCGTAGGCGGACGGCGTCTCGGCGCCGCGGCGCCCGATGCCGGCGTCCGACGCCCAGCCGGTCAGCTCGTCGTAGGCCTCAGCGACCGCGTCGCGCGGCCGCCGCGCCGTCCGGCGCCGCGCCAGCAGCACCCGCACCAGCTTGGTGGCCGGCACCAGCGCCAGCAGCGCCAGCAGCACGATCAGCGCCAGGATGCCGCGGCGCGCCGCCTTCTCGCGGCCGCTCTGCGGGGTGCCGAGCTGCGTCGAGGTGTCGGTGTTCTCCGCCTCCAACTTGGGGTTGCCGTTGCTCTGGGTGGAGCCGCTGGCGTTGCCGGAGCCCGGCACGGTGGTGGCGGTGGTGGCCGGGCTGATCAGCCGGCCGGAGGCGGTGGTGTAGCTCGGCACGTCCACCTGGCCGTCGCCCCGGGGGGTCGGCTCGAACCGTACCCAGCCGACGCTCGGGAAGTACAGCTCCGGCCAGGCGTGGGCGTCCTTGGAGCCGACCTCCCAGTGGTCGCCCGCCGGCACGCCGGAGGTGAAGCCGACCGCCACCCGCGAGGGGATGTCGGCCACCCTGGCCATCGCCGCCATGGCGGCGGCGAACTGCTCGCAGTAGCCCGCCCGCACCTCCAGCAGGAAGCGCCGCAGCTGGTTGCCGCCCTGCGACAGCTGCGGCACGTCCAGGCTGTACTTGAACGCCGGGCTGCGCAGGTAGTCCTGGAGCGCCAGGGCCTTGGCGAAGGGGTCGTTCCTGCCCTGGGTGATGCTCAGCGCCAGGCTCTGCACCCGCGGGTCGATGTTGGAGGTGTCCAGGAAAGGCCGCAGCCCGGCGATTCCCTCGTAGGACTTCGGGCCGGCCAGGTCGGCCGCGGTCGGGGCCGGCACCCGCGAGGTCACCGTGTAGCTCAGCCCCGAGCGCAGCGGGCGGCGCAGCGTCAGGTCCCGGTTGGTGGGGCTCTGGAACACCTGGCTGCGGCCGGCGCGGACGGTCACCGGCGCCTGCGCCGCCGGCAGGTAGCCCTGCTGGCCGGCCAGCCCGCGGATGGTGAAGCGGTGGGTCACCTGCGAGGTGGGCGCGCCGCCGTCGAGGTCCTGGCTGACGTCGCCGGAGAACTCCACCAGCTGCCCGGGGCTGGAGGGGGTGAACTGCGTGCCGTCGAACCGGTCCAGGGTGATCAGCCGGTAGTAGGACGGCTGCGAGGTGCGCACGTCGAACACCGGCACGTTCTGGTCGGCGGTCAGCCGGGTCCGCAGCGACACGAACGGGTTGATGGCGATCGCCGCGCTGGCGTTCGGCCCCGAGCGGTAGTCGAGCAGCGGCCGCTGGCCGTAGCCGGGCAGCAGCCACGCCAGGGTGAGCGCCAGCAGGGCCGCGGCGGCCAGCATCCAGCGGCCGATCGAGTTGGCCTGGGTCATGGGCAGGCGCCAGCCGGTCCCCGGCCGCGCCCTCGGGCTCGACACCCAGCGTCCCCAGGTCGCCAGGCGCGCGCGGCTCTCGAACAGCAGCAGGCCGGCGCCGCCGAGCAGGAACCAGGCGGCGTACCAGGCCGGGCTGGTGTCGCGGATCAGCGCCGGGAAGACGAACAGCCCCAGCACCGGCATCAGGGCCAGCAGCGGCTGCCTGGCCCGGAACGCCAGGCCGTCGGCGGCGACCGTGACCGCCCAGGCGCCGGCGCAGGTCAGGAAGAGGAACTCCTGGGTGACCCGGACCGGCGCGGCCTGCTCGCTGATGCCGTGCAGCGCGTCGCCGGTGGCCTGCGACATCGCCACGAAGGTGTCCCTGGTGGGGATCACCACCAGCAGGGTCTCGGGGAACAGCAGCACCCCGGCGACCACGACGAAGCCGGCCACCATGGCGACCAGCGAGAGCAGCTGGCCGACCCCGAAGCGGCGCAGCAGCGCGGCCAGCCCCAGCGCGCAGGCCATCGACAGCCAGACCGCCGGCACCCAGCCGGCCCCGACGAACAGCCGGCTGAGCGAGAGCGAGGCTCCCGCCAGCAGGCCGGCCAGCGTCAGCGCCTGTGCGAAATCGGTGTTGCGCGCCCCGACGGAGCTGTCAATCGTCGCCACGGGTCATCCAGTCGGTCGTTGCGGGTGATGATCGCGGTCCTCCAGCCGGCCCGGTCGAGCAGGGTGCCGATGCCGGCGGCGTGCGCCTCGGCGGCGGCCACCTCGCGGCCGGCCAGGCCGACCCAGCTGTCCGCCCGCACCAGCAGGCCGAGCGCGCCGGCGAAGCCGAGCCGGCAGCGCGCCAGCGCGGCCGCCTCCTCGGCGCTGGGCACGGTCAGCACGGCGATCAGCAGGCCCTCGCCGGTGGCGCGGGCGAGCCGGTCGGCCAGCGGCACCAGCGAGGTCGAGCGGGTCGGCTCCACGCTGGCGAGGAAGTCGAGCATGGCGGTCGCCTGGTCCGCCGAGTGGGCGGTGCGCACCTGCTGGCCCTCGTCGGTGATCATGCCGAGCTCGTAGCCGCTGGCGCCGAGCCGCACCGCGATCGAGGCGGCGATCGACACCATCCGCTCGAAGGAGGCCTGGCCGCCCTGCCCGCGGTGGGCGCCGCGGCGCAGGTCGAGGGCGAGCAGCGCGCGGGCCTGCCAGGGGCGCTCCTCCTGCCGGATCATCAGCTGGCCGCGCTTGGCGGAGGAGCGCCAGTGGACCTTGCGGAGGTCGTCGCCGTCGCGGTAGTCGCGGGTGGTGTAGAACTCGTCGCCCTGGCTGAACAGGTACCGCACCTTGGTGGAGGCGGCGCTGGCCAGCTCGCCGCCGAGCGACGGCGGGCTGAGCGGCTCGACCTTGGGGTGGACGACCACCTCGGAGGTGCCGGCCAGCTCGGAGGTCACCTGCGCCAGCCCGAGCGGGTCGGACAGGCGCACCACCAGCGGTCCCACCGTGTAGCGGCCGCGCGCGCCCGCGCTGATCTCGTAGTTGAGCAGCTCGCGGTCGTCGCCGGCGATGCCGGGCACCACGAAGCGCGCCGGCTGGCCGAGCTGGTAGGGCAGCCTGTCCTCCAGCAGCAGCACGCCGGTCTCCAGCCGGCCGAGGTTGCGCAGCCGCAGCGACACCGCGATGCGGCCGCCCACCTCGGTGCGCACCGGCCGCAGCGAACGACTGCTGCCCAGCCGGTAGGTGCCCCAGCGGACGATCAGGAAGCCGGCCAGCGGCAGCAGCAGCGCGGCCACCGCGAGCATGTACAGCTCGGAGGCGCCGGTGAGCCGGCCGGCGAGGTACAGCGCCACGCCGGCACCGAGGAAGCCCAGCGCCCGCGGGGTGAGAACCTTTGGCTTCAAGCCTGACCCCGACCGCGGATCGGGATCGGCACGAACTCTACGATGTCGTCCAGCACGTCGGCGGCGGTGCGGCCGATCATCTGCGCCTCGGGGGAGGGGATCAGCCGGTGCGCCAGCACGGGGGAGATCAGCTGCTTGATGTCGTCGGGGACGATGTAGTCGCGGCCGCTGGCGGCGGCGGCCGAGCGGGCGGCGCGCAGCATCGACAGGGCGGCGCGGGGGCTGGCGCCGAGCGCCAGGTCGGCGTGCTCGCGGGTGGCCCGCACCAGGTCGACGATGTAGTTCTTGAGGCTGTCGGCGACGTGCACCAGCTTGGCGTTGTCGATCATCTTGGCGACCGTGGGCGCGTCGGCCACCGGAGAGATGTCCGCCAGCCGGGAGTTCTGGCCGTGGGTGTTGAGGATGTCGACCTCGGCCTCGCGGGTGGGGTAGCCGATCGCCAGCTCCAGCATGAAGCGGTCGCGCTGCGCCTCCGGCAGGGGGTAGGTGCCCTCGTGCTCGATCGGGTTCTGGGTGGCGATCACCATGAACGGCACGCCCAGCTGGTAGGTCACCCCGTCCATGGTGACCTGGCGCTCCTCCATGGACTCCAGCAGCGCGGCCTGGGTCTTCGGCGAGGCGCGGTTGATCTCGTCGCCGACCACGATGTTGGCGAAGATCGCGCCCGGCTTGAACTCGAAATCGCCGCGCTCCTGGCTGTAGACGCTGACCCCGGTCACGTCGGAGGGCAGCAGGTCGGGGGTGAACTGGACGCGGCGAACGGAGCAGTCGATCGAGCGGGCCAGCGCCTTGGCGAGCATCGTCTTGCCCACGCCCGGCACGTCCTCGATGAGCACGTGCCCCTCGGCCAGCAGGGCGATCAGGGCGAGCCGCACGACCTCGGGCTTGCCCTCGATGACGCGCTCGATGTTGGCGCGGATCTTGTCGAAGGTGGCGGCCAGATCGTCCATACCGCCGAGGTCGGGCCGTGTGGTGGCCACCGGACGAGCTCCTTTCGGTGAATACTTCTCGGCTTCGATTCTAGAAGGGTCTGAGAAGAATTTCGCTTCCCGCACCCCGCAACTTCACAGGTGGCTCTGGAACGCCGTGGGATACACCGGCCGGCGGCGACCGGTTCCCGGCGGCTCGGGTAGGCTGCCGCCATGTCGCAAGCCTCGGAGACGCGGGACAAGCTGCTCGCCGCCGCGCGGCGGGCGTTCGCCGAGCTGGGCTACTCGAAGGCGCGGGTCGAGGACGTGGTGACCCGCGCCGGCGTCGGGCACGGCACCTTCTACGCCTACTTCGCGAACAAGCAGGCGGCCCTGGCGGCGCTGGTGCGCGAGCACGCCGCCACCCTCCAGGAGCTCGCCAGCCAGCCGTGGCGCGCCGGCGACGTGCGCTCGAGCCTGGCCGAGGTGCTCGGCGGCCTGGCCGACCTGTACGACCGCGACGCGGACATGCTGGTGATCTGGACCGAGGCGGCGGCCAACGACCCGGAGCTGACCGTGGTGCTGGACGAGGTGCGCCACCAGTTCGTCGAGCGCATCGCCCGCAACGTCGAGCGGGCCGCCCGGCAGGGGCTCGCCCGCCCGGTCGACCCGTACACCGCCGCCACCGCGCTGGCGGCCATGGCTGAGCGCACCCTGTTCCTGCGGGCCGCCCGCAAGGAGCCGCTGGACCGCGAGCGGACCGTCGAGGTGCTGGCCGACCTCTGGTACCACGCCCTCTATAAAGGAGCGTGACCCGCAGGTGACGGATGTGAGGCAGGCGGGCCGCCAGGTCGCCAGCTGCGGCCCGGCCGAGGTGTGGCTGTGGCGCGGCGACATCACCCAGCTCGAGGTGGACGCGATCGTCAACGCCGCCAACAACCAGGGCTGGCTCGGCTCCGGCGTGGCCGGGGCGATCCGCAGGGCCGCCGGCGACGAGGTCGAGGAGGAGGCGGTCGCCCAGGGGCCCTGGGCGATCGGCGGGGCGGTGCGCACCGGCCCCGGGCGGCTGGGCGTCCGCGGGGTCAAGGCGATCCTGCACGCCGCCGCGATGGGCGCGGGCACGCCGGCCAGCG